>JBIJBU010000218.1:0-2690 GCA_044345075.1 Candidatus Nanopelagicales bacterium
TCCACCCAGGCGGTTACCCCGCGTAGGCCCATGGCGGCCTTGGGGAAGGACTCCGTGCGAGCGCCGTGGGCCTGGTGAACCATGGCGCCGGCGATCGTGCACGGGAAGTTCTCGCCGCCGAGCAGGAGTATGGCGCCGCTACTGAATTCGAGACGGGTCATGGGGGGCAAGGAGGTGAGGTCGTCGATGCCCTCGGTGTAGATGTTGTCGGCGATGACTCCGGGGTCAATCGCTTCGATGCCGAGCGTCGCGGCTACCCGATCGAGTTCCCCGCGATCGACGATCGAGATCTGGCGCAGGTTTGCGATTTCGGTACCTTTGGTAAACAGTTTCTTCTCACGAACCCCCGCGGTCATGGTCGCGCCGTAATGACGGTCGCCGATGGCACCGGAGAAATCAAGGTCGAGGAACTCGACAGGTACCGGAAGTTCTGACGTGCTCGGCCAGATATGCGTGGCGAGAACGACGGCGCTCATTGTCAGGCGCCGGTGACAGTGATGGAGGCCTGCCCGCCGCGCTCGCGCGCTTCGCGAGCTTGGTTGAAGAGTCGGCCGGCGCGATAGCTGCTGCGCACCAGCGGGCCGCTCATGACGCCGGAGAAGCCGATCCCGGTGGCCACGTCAGCAAGCTCGACGAATTCCTCCGGCCGCACCCACCGCTCGACCGGATGATGGCGCGCGCTGGGGCGCAGGTACTGGGTGATGGTGATGAGGTCGCATCCGGCTTCATGAAGATCGCGAAGTGCCTGAACGACCTCGGGGATCTCCTCGCCCATGCCCAGGATCAGGTTGCTCTTGGTGATCTGGCCCTTGTTTTTCGCCTGAGTGATGACGTCGAGGCTGCGCTCGTAGGTGAAAGCCGGACGAATGCGCTTGAAGATGCGCGGCACGGTCTCGAGGTTGTGCGCGAGCACTGCCGGCTTCGCATCGAAGACCTGCTGGAGCAACTCAGGCTTCGCCGAGAAGTCGGGGATGAGCACCTCGACGTTTGTTCCGGGATTCAACTCATTGATGAGTCGAATTGTCTCGGCATACAGCCACGCACCCTCGTCAGGAAGATCATCACGAGCAACGCCCGTGATGGTCGCGTAGCGCAGTTGCATGGTCTGCACCGACTCGGCCACGCGGCGCGGCTCGTCAGTGTCGAGTGGCTCGGGCTTGCCAGTATCGATCTGACAGAAGTCGCACCTGCGCGTGCACTGCTCGCCGCCGATGAGGAAGGTGGCCTCGCGGTCCTCCCAGCACTCATAAATATTCGGGCAACCGGCTTCCTGGCAGACGGTGTGCAGGCCCTCGCGATTGACGAGCTCACGGATCTGGGAGTACTCGGGGCCGGTGCGCAGTTTTGTGCGGATCCACTCGGGCTTGCGCTCGATAGGCGTTTCGGCATTTCGAGCCTCGATACGCAGCAACTTGCGCCCATCAGTGGTGGTGCCGCCGTAGGCCGGGTCAGTGGTGGTCACGAGATCAGCCTACGCGGTCAGGACGAGCGGGAGTCGGGCGCGGACCACGGGCAGTACCTCGGCGACCGTGATGGTGCGACCGGCCTCCTGGGACAAAGTCGTGACCTCAGCGTCGCGAATCCCGCAGGGCACGATGCGATCGAACCAGGCGAGGTCGTTGTCGCAGTTGAGAGCGAACCCGTGCATCGTGACGCCCTGGGTGACGCGAATGCCGATCGCAGCGATCTTGCGGTCGGGGCCACGGTCATCGGCGGTCACCCACACACCGCTGCGGCCCTTGACCTGGGATGTCGTGACGCCGAACTCCGCGCACACCTCGACCAGCATGGCCTCAATGCGGCGTACGTGCGCGATGACGTCGATGGGATCCGGAAGTCGCACGATCGGGTACCCGACGAGCTGTCCCGGGCCATGCCAGGTGATCTTGCCGCCGCGATCGACATCGACGACTGGCGTCCCGTCGAAGGGTCGCTCGAAGTCCTCAGTGCGCCGACCCGCGGTGTAGACGGACTGATGCTCGAGGAGCAACACCGTATCCGGGAGTAGGCCGACGACAACTTCTGAGTGAATCTCTCGCTGGAGATCCCAGCCCGCCTGGTACTCGACGGCTGCGTCGCCGAAGCCGATCTCGCGGATGTCGAGTGAAGTGGCCTGGCTCATGCGGCACCGGTGATCGAGGTGACTCCGAGATGGGAGAGAACAGCATCGGCGCATCGGCGACCGCTGACCATCGCGCCTTGGATTGACGCGGTATCACGGTGATCGCCGGCCACGAAGAGACCGTCGCCGAGGTCAACGGGCTGCCTCACCTGCAGCGGCGGAACCATGGCCGGCAGTGCATACGGAATGGCGTACACGCCGACGAGTTCCCAGTCGCGGGTGCTCGTGCCGTGCAGCACCGAGAGATGCTTGAGCACGCGGCGCTCGGCCTCGGCAGACGAGTCGGTGCCGAGGGTTGAGGTCGACACAAGCGTGCAACCGGCCGGTGCGTAATCGGGAGCGGCGTTGGAGATAGCGACGGAGTTGATGACCGGGCCGCGTCGCTCACCGTCGACAACGAGCACACCGTCGCCGCCGGTGATCTTCGCGCGAGTCGAGTGATACCAGGTGGTGACTGCGTTACCCGCGGGAATGGTGAGCCCTGGGAGCAAGGTTGCTGCGGAGACAGGATCGCTGGCCACGATGACCGCCTTCGACTCGAAGTCATCGCCGTCGGTGCGCACCCCTG
>JBIJBU010000067.1:0-9782 GCA_044345075.1 Candidatus Nanopelagicales bacterium
TCGGTGCGCAGTGAGCAGCCCGACGCGCAGTGCTCGCACGTGGTGGGAACCGACACGAGATCGAATGGACGCGAGCGGAAGCGGTACGCCGAACTCGTGAGGGCACCAACCGGGCAGATCTGCACGGTGTTGCCCGAGAAGTAGGAATCGAATGGCTGATCGTCAGCGGTGCCGACCTGCTGCTTGGCTCCACGCTCGAGCAGATCGATGAATGCATCGCCGGCGATCTGATCAGCGAAGCGGGTGCAACGCGCACAGGACACGCAGCGCTCGCGATCGAGCAGGATCTGCGCGCTCACATTGATCGGCTTCTCGAAGGTGCGCTTTTCTTCGGTGAAGCGAGACTCCGGACGACCGACCGACATGGCCTGGTTCTGCAGTGGGCACTCGCCGCCCTTGTCGCATACCGGGCAGTCGAGCGGGTGATTCAGGAGCAAGAACTCCATGACACCGGCCTGCGCCTCGGCGGCAACAGTCGAGGAGTTCTGGGTGCGGATGACCATGCCATCGCTGACGACCTGAGCGCAGGCCGGCTGCGGCTTGGGCATGCCCTCGACCTCGATGAGGCAGGCGCGGCAGGCCGCGACAGGCTCGAGGAGCGGGTGATCGCAAAAGCGCGGGATCTCGGTTCCGATGAGCTCGGCGGCGCGAATAGCCAGCGTGCCCTTGGGCACCTCGACTGCCACACCGTCGATGACGACAGTGACGGTCTCGACTGCTGCGAGATCGGAACCGGTGTTGTTCGTGATGGTCATCGGGCTACCGCTCCCGCAAAGACGTAGGACGCCACCGGATCGAACTGCGCGTCTGCAGACGTGGTGGTTGCCGCGATGAACTCATCGCGGAAGTACTTGAGCGCTGCCGGGTACGGCGTAGCAGCGGCATCGCCGAGGGCGCAGAAGGAACGACCCGCAATCTGGCCGCAAAGCCCGACGAGTGTCTCGACCTCAGCCTCGGTTCCGTGACCGTGCTCGAACTTCTCGAGCACACCCGTGATCCAGTAGGTGCCCTCGCGGCACGGGGTGCACTTGCCGCACGACTCATGCTTGTAGAACTCGAGCCAGCGGGTGACGGCCTTGACCACCGAGACGGTGTCGTCGAAGAGCATCGGGGTGCCGGTGCCGAGCATGGTGCCTGCAGCCGCCATGTCCTCGTAGGTCATCGGGATATCAAGGTGATCGGCGGTGAGCATCGGAACAGACGAGCCGCCGGGCAGCCAGAACTTGACCGGGCGACCGTCGCGCATGCCACCGGCGTAGTCGAGCAACTCACGCATGGTGATGCCGAGCGGTGCCTCGTAGATACCGGGGCGATTGACATGACCGGAGACAGCAAACACCTTGAAGCCCGGCGACTTCTCGGTGCCGAACTGGCGGAACCAGTCGACGCCGCGATCGACGATGTACGGGATGTTCGCGATGGTCTCGACGTTGTTGATGACGGTCGGCGAGGCGTACAGACCGGCGACTGCGGGGAACGGGGGCTTCAGGCGCGGCTGGCCGCGGAAGCCTTCGAGGGAATCGAGAAGTGCGGTCTCTTCGCCGCAGATGTAGGCGCCGGCACCAGAGTGCGCGACAACCTCGAGGTCGAAGCCACTGCCGAGAATGTTGTTGCCGATGAGGCCAGCGGCACGAGCCTGCTCGATTGCATTCGCGACGCGACGGATTGCCTCGGGAACCTCGCCGCGGATGTAGATGAAAGCGTGGTTAGCGCGGATTGCGAAGGAGGAGATGATGACGCCCTCGACGAGTGCATGCGGATTCGCCATCATGATCGGGATGTCCTTGCAGGCACCCGGCTCTGACTCGTCGGCATTGACCACGAGGTAATGCGGCTTGCCATCGTTCTGCGGAACGAAGCTCCACTTCAGACCGGTCGGGAAGCCGGCGCCACCGCGACCGCGGAGGCCGGAGTCCTTGACGGTGGCGATGATGGCGTCAGGATCCTGCTTCAGCGCACTCGCGAGTGCGCGGTAGCCGCCATGGGCGCGGTAGCCGTCGAGCGTGTAGAGCTTCGGGTCGTCCCAGAACTCGGTAATGATCGGAGTAAGAGTCATCGATCAGCCCTCCTGCTTGCTCGTCGGGGCGGACATGCCGCGTTCCTTGGCGACGGTGAGGCCGGCCAGCATCTTGGCGTCAACGGGGTTGCCTTCGTCTGCGAGCCCGTCGAGCGGGAACGCGAGGGTGTGCTCGGTGGCGCGGAAGTCTCGAATGACCGGGCCACGAGTGGAAGCGACCTTCTCACCGCGGGCAAGACGGTCAACGATGTCGACGGCAGACGTGGGCGTGACGTCGTCCATGAACTCCCAGTCGACTGTCATGACAGGTGCATGCGTGCAGGCTGCCTGGCATTCGATGCGCTCCAGCCAGAACTCGCCATCAGCGGTGGGCTGATCGTGGCCGACGCCCAGGCGCTCGGAGAGGGCGTCGTACACAGCGTCGCCGCCGAGCAGACCGCAGAGAGTGTTGATGCAGACGCCGATGTGATGCTTTCCGACCGGCTTGCGCTTGTACATCGTGTAGAAGGTGGAGACGGCCTTGACCTCGGCCGGGGTGATGCTCAGGACGTCAGCACACGCTTCGATTCCGTCGGTCGTGACCTCGCCCTCGACGCTCTGCACGAGATGGAGCATCGGCAGCAGTGCCGAACGAGGCTGCGGGTAGCGAGCAGCCAACTGCTGCATCTGCTCGCGAGTCGCTTCGCTGATTGCCATGACCTTGCCTTCTGTTATCTCGTACGGAACCGGGATCGTCGCCGCGCTAGCGGTCGACGCCTCCCATGACGGGGTCGATGCTGGCGACTGCCGCGATGACGTCAGCGATCTGACCGCCCTCGCTCATTGCGGCAGTTGCCTGGAGGTTGGTGAACGACGGATCGCGGAAATGAATGCGATACGGGCGGGTACCGCCGGCGCTGACCAGGTGGCAGCCGAGCTCACCGCGAGGTGACTCGATTGACGCGTAGGCCTGGCCTGCAGGAACGCGGAAGCCCTCGGTGACCAGCTTGAAGTGATGGATCAATGCCTCCATCGACTCCGACATGATCTCCTTGATGTGCTCGACCGAGTTGCCCTGTCCATCGCTGCCGACAGACAGCTGAGCGGGCCACGCGATCTTCTTGTCGGCCACCATGACCGGATCGCCGGTGCTGGCACGCAGACGCTCGATGCACTGCTCGACGATGTGCATCGACTGGTGCATCTCGCGTACACGGATCAGGAAGCGACCGTAGGCATCGCAGGTGGTCTCGGTGACAACCTCGAAGTCGTAGGTCTCGTAGCCGCAGTAAGGCTGAGACTTGCGGAGGTCGTGTGGCAGACCAGTGGCACGCAGGATCGGGCCGGTGACTCCGAGGGCCATGCAGCCGGTGAGGTCGAGGAAACCAATCTCGACGGTGCGACCCATCCAGATGTTGTTGTCGATCAACAGGTTCGCGGTGTCCTTGAGACGCTTGCGCAGCAGCGGAAGTGTCTCGGCGATCTTGTCGACGCCACCCTCGGGGATGTCCTGAGCAACGCCACCGGGACGGATGTACGCGCTGTTCATGCGCAGGCCGGTGATCATCTCGAAGATGTCGAGGATGAGCTCGCGCTCGCGGAAGCCGAAGGTCATGGCAGTGAGTGCACCGAGTTCCATGCCGCCGGTGGCAAGTGCGACCAGGTGCGAGGAAATGCGATTGAGCTCCATCATCATCACGCGGATGACATTGGCGCGCTCGGGGATCTGGTCGGTGATGCCGAGCAGCTTCTCGACAGCCAGGCAGTAAGCGGTCTCGTTGAAGAACGGGGCCAGGTAATCCATGCGAGTGACGAAGGTGACGCCCTGCGTGAACGAGCGGAACTCCATGTTCTTCTCGATGCCGGTGTGCAGATAACCAATGCCGCAACGAGCCTCGGTGACGGTCTCGCCCTCGATCTCGAGAATCAGTCGGAGAACGCCGTGGGTCGACGGATGCTGCGGACCCATGTTGACGACGATGCGCTCCTTCTCGCCATCAGGTGCGGCAGAGATGGTGTCCCAGTCGCCGCCGGAGACCGAGTAGACCTTGCCCTCGGTGGTCTCGTAGGTGCCGGCGTACGAATCGGTGCCTGCATCGGCACTGGAGTACGTGATGTTCTCGGTCGACATTAGTTGTACGACCTCCGCTGATCCGGGGGCGGCGTTGTGGCGCCCTTGTACTCGACGGGAATTCCGCCGAGGGGGTAGTCCTTGCGCTGCGGGTGGCCCGGCCAATCGTCGGGCATCGCAATGCGAGTAAGTGCGGGATGACCTTCGAACACGATGCCGAAGAAATCCCAGGTCTCGCGCTCATGCCAGTCGCAGGTCGGGTAGATGCCGACGATCGACGGAATGCGCGGGTCAGCGTCAGGTGTTGCCACCTCGACGCGAACGCGACGGTTATGGGTGATCGAGAGGAAGTGGTAGACCGCATGCAGTTCGCGGCCGGCCTCGAGCGGGTAGTGCACGCCGCTCACGCCGAGGCAGAGCTCGAAGCGCAGGCCGGGCTCATCGCGCAGCGTGGTGACGAACTCGAGGATCTTCTCGCGCTCGACGAAGAAGGTGATCTCGCCGCGATCGACGACAACCTTCTCGATGGCGCCGTTGATGTTTCGTGCAGCAAGGGAGAGATCAAGCTCATCGGCCAGCTCATCGAAGTCGCCGCCGTAGGGGCGCTGCGATGCGGGGGGCAGGACGATGGCTTCGACCAGGCCACCGAAACCGCTGGTGTCGCCCGAGCCGGCGACGCCGAAGGCGCCTTCGCGCACGGCGATGACATCAAGGGGGGCAACTCCCGAGGGCACCACGGGAATCAGGTTGTCGCTCAACGCAGCAGACCCTTCATCTCGAGGGTGGACGGTGCTGCCAGGGCGAGGGCCTCGAGCTCGATGATCTCTGCCTTGCGGTTCGGGCCGAGCTTGGTGTCCTGAATCTTGTCGTGCAACTTGAGGATCGCGTCGATCAGCATCTCGGGGCGCGGCGGGCAGCCGGGCAGGTAGATGTCGACGGGAACGACATGGTCAACGCCCTGAACAATGGCGTAGTTATTGAACATTCCGCCGCTCGAGGAGCAGGCACCCATGGCCAGAACCCACTTCGGGTTGGGCATCTGGTCGTAGATCTGGCGCAGCACGGGGGCCATCTTCTGGCTGACGCGACCGGCCACGATCATGAGATCTGCCTGGCGCGGCGAGGCGCGGAAGACCTCCATGCCAAATCGCGCGATGTCGAAGCGCGGGCCACCGACGGCCATCATCTCGATGGCGCAGCAGGCCAGGCCGAAGGTGGCCGGCCACAGTGAGCCCTTGCGTGCGTATCCCGCGAACTTCTCGACAGTCGTCAGCAAAACGCCGGACGGCAGTGCCTCTTCAAGACCCATGAGTTTTCCCTTAGTCCCACTCGAGTCCGCGGCGACGCCATACGTAGGCGTACACAACGAGGACGGTGATGATGAAGATGATCATTTCGATAAGGCCGAACAGTGCGAGCTGGTCGAATGCGACCGCCCACGGGTAGAGGAAGACGATCTCGATGTCGAACACGATGAAGAGCATCGCGGTCAGGTAGTACTTGACGGGGAAGCGGCCGCCGCCGACCGGCTGGGGGGTGGGCTCGATACCGCATTCATAGGCGTCGTACTTCGCGCGGTTGTAGCGCTTAGGGCCGGTGAAGGTGGCCGCGAGTACCGAGAATGCCGCGAAGCCAAAGGCCAGAAGGCCGAGAACCAGGATGGGGGTGTAGACGTTCACCGCTCCCGCAACTCCTCATCGATCAATGTGGGTGATCGCTTCAGCGCTTGCGCAATTGTGAAAGGCTTCACGACCGCCGTAAGCATAGTGGCTCACGAGGGTGCGCAATGACGGGCGGGTACCCCTACGCCTTAGGGGCAAAACCCCTATGAATCGCAACGATTCCGCCGGTCAGATCACGCCACTGAACACGCTCCCAGCCAGCAGCACTGAGATCGCCGGCCAGCTCACCCTGATCAGGCCAGGCCCGGATGGATTCGGCGAGGTATACGTACGCCTCGGGGTTCGTGGCCACGGCCCGGGCGACCGGAGGCAGGGCCTTCATCAGGTACTCGGTGTAGACCGTGCGAAGCGGACCCCAGGTCGGGTGGGAGAACTCGCAGACCACGAGGCGGCCGCCCGGACGCACCACTCGGCGTAGCTCAGCGAGCCCGGCATGGCGGTCGGCCAGGTTGCGCAGCCCAAAGGAGATCGTCGCGGCGTCAAAAGAGGCGTCTTTATAGGGCAGATGAAGGCCATCACCGGCCACGAAGGGCAGTCCCGGCTGGCGCTCGCGCCCCACATTGAGCATGCCGAGGCTGAAATCCGTGGGCACAACGAAGGCCCCGGCC
This sequence comes from Candidatus Nanopelagicales bacterium, assembly GCA_044345075.1. Classification (GTDB taxonomy): domain Bacteria; phylum Actinomycetota; class Actinomycetes; order S36-B12; family S36-B12; genus CAIKZY01. The sequence goes on from JBIJBU010000067.1 coordinate 6,358, forward strand.
CGGGCGAAGGGCTCACTGGAGGTGCCGGTGCCGGCCGCGAGATCAAGGATGCGCTCGCCCGGCTTGGGATCAACGGCTGCCACGACAGCCTTGCGCCACTGGCGGGTCTGACCGGCAGCGAGGACGTCATTGGTGATGTCGTACCGCTTGGCGACGCCGTCGAACATGGCCGCGACGTCGACTGGCTGCTTGGTGAGATCCGCTCGCATCTGCTGAACTTAGCAAGAGCCCATACGCTGTGCAGATGCAAGGATCCGACCGCGCTACTGGCCCCACCGAGGCCGCAAGCACGAGCAGCGTCCTTCGGGTGAGTACCCGCCCCATCGCCGATGCTGGCGATCTGCTGCGCCGAATCCCCCGCGACTCCCCCGTGGCCTGGGTCCGAAATGGCGACGGAATCGTCGGATGGGGCGTAGCCGCCCGACTTGAGGTTCGTGGACGTGAGCGCTTCAGTCGCACCCAGCGCTGGTGGAACCAACTGTGCGCGAGCGCGGTAATCGACGACACCGTCTCAGTGCCCGGAACCGGAGCCATCGCCTTCGGCTCATTCGCCTTCGACCCCGAACGCGACATGTCGGTCGTGATCGTGCCCAAGGTCGTCATCGGCAGGCGTGGCGGTCAGTCGTGGATCACCACTATCGGTCTCGGCACTGCTGATCCCGCAGAGCTCTCCCCCGTCAACGCACTCCCGAAGGCGCCCACCTCGGTTACCTGGTCGCGCGGAAGCCGTGAGCGAGCCGACTGGGAGTCGTCGATCGCCGACGCGATCGGGCGCATCAATGCCGGCGAGATCGACAAGGTCGTACTCGCGCGCGACATCATCGCCGACATTGAAGGCGACCTGGATCCGCGTCACCTGCTGGTCAACCTAGCTTCCGCATATCCGTCGACCTGGACTTTCAGCGTCGACGGCCTTGTTGGCGCAACACCTGAACTGCTGGTGCGCCGTACGGGTGACCTGGTGACGAGTCGAGTTCTTGCCGGCACCGTCAGCAAGCTCGGCGATGAGCGTCGCGATGCCTCGCGTGCAAACGAACTGCTCGACAGCGACAAGGATCTCGAGGAGCACGAGTACGCGGTCAACTCCGTGGCACGCGCACTGGCTGCTCACTGCACCGATCTCGAAGTTCCGTCGACACCCCACGTGCTGCCACTCGCGAACGTCCAGCATCTGGCCACTGACGTCACCGGGCGCCTTGCCGACGGTGCGTCAGTTCTCGCACTCGCCGCGTCATTGCATCCGACCGCGGCGGTCTGCGGAACACCGACCGAACGCGCCTTCGATCTCATTCGTGACATCGAGGGCATGGATCGCGGCCGTTATGCCGGCCCGGTCGGTTGGTTCGACTCCCGTGGAGATGGCGAGTTCGGTATCGCACTGCGCTGCGCGGAGATTGACCCCGTCAATAAGCGAGTGCGCGCCTTCGCCGGCTGCGGCATCGTCGCGGGTTCGAATCCGGCGATGGAGTGGGCCGAAGCTGACGCGAAGTTGATTCCGATTCGCACGGCTTTGGGAAGCTAGACCACTACGCCGAAGCGAGAGCTTCTGAAATGGCCCGCTGCACATTACGCAGCATGCGCGACTCACGATCACGATCACAGGTGGTGGCCACGATCACGTGCACGCCACCGGCTTCAAGTGCGGAGTCGACGCTCTCGCGCAATTCGTCAGCCGTGGTGACGCGCACTGTCTCGGCACCATACGACTGCGCTAGTGCGGCGATATCTGTCTCAGAAGGAGTGCCGAAGACGCGCTCGAATACCTTCGCGAAGCGATCATCACCTTGCTCGAGTGAGGAGAAGATCCCGCCTCCGCTGTTATCGGCCACGACATAGACGAGATCAGGGCGATCTTCATTGGCGGGTACCGAAAGCGCGTTGCTGTCATAGAGGAAGGTGAGGTCACCGACAAACGCGATCGCAGCAGAGCCGCCGTTGTCCTGCAGTGCGCGCGCTGCGCCCCAGGCTGACGAGATCGTGCCATCGATGCCCGAGGTGCCGCGATTGGCCAGCACGATCGCATCGCGCACTGAAGTCGAGGCGAAGTTCAGTAGATGCCGGATCGGCCATGACGGCCCGCAGAACAGCATCCCGCCATCGGGAACCATCGGTGCGATGACTCGAGCGATGTGGGCACCGGTGAGCAGTTCACCGTCACCGGCCAATGCTGTCTCGACCGCTGCTGCAGCGAGAACATCGGCGCGCTGCCATTCGGACAGCCAACTCTCGTCGATTTCCATATCTTCCGGCGGAAGCGGCACAGAGGTGACCACGAGATCAGCACTTCGCATCGGATCACTCCACGATGGCTGCTGATCGACTGCGATGTGCAGCGGTGTGCGCGCGATCATGCGCAACAAGCCACGGCTGAGACCGACGCGACCGACGGTGATGATGATGTCGGGAACGTGCTCATCGCAGAACGCTTCATCGGCAAGCAGTAGTGCACCGTGCGCCAGAACGGTGTCGCAGCCGGCCACATTCGCCGTCGGCTCACCGATCACGGGCCAACCAGCAGTGTCAGCGAGGTCGTCGATGAGTTCCACTGCGTCATCACCATCGTGATCACCGACGATGATCAGACCTCGCGGCGGAATCTCAGCACCCTCGATTAGTGACTCAAGGATGTCGTCGAGCGGAGTACTCATACCGGCGATCAGGCGAGCATCGGCTGTCCAAGGGCGTCCGTCGTCGCGCCCGTCAAGTGACTCAATCCACTCGAGGCCATCGGCATCGGCCACGATCGGCTCGGCGAAGGGGATATTGACGTGCACCGGGCCCGGTCGCACGGCATCGGTCGAGAGTGCGACGGCGCGCGCAATAGTCGAGCGCCAGTAACGCACCTGCCCGACGGCCTCGCGCGCAACTGACATGTCAATGGCAGCACGTGCATGCTCACCGAAGATGCCCGGTTGCCGGATGGTCTGATTCGCACCGACGTCGCGCAGCTCGGGCGGACGATCGGCGGTGAGAAGCATCATTGGGATGCCCGAGAGATCAGCTTCGACAACCGCGGGGTGCAGGTTGACCGCGGCGGTGCCTGAAGTCGTGATGACAGCGGCCGGCACGCCCGTGATCTTGGCGAGGCCAAGCGCGAGATATGCGGCGGAGCGTTCATCGACTCGCACGTGCAGACGCAACTCCATGCGAAGCTCGGCCTCGGCGGCAGCAATCGCTAGGGCCGCGGAGCGCGAACCGGGCGACAGCACGATGTCGGAGACACCGCAGCGCAGCAGCTCATCGATGATGACGCGCGCTTGGGCAGTCGACGGATTCACGGACTCAGCCTATGCCGAGAGCATCTCGCATGCGATCGGTCGCTCCTGCATTCCAGGCTGCGGTGAGTCGATCGCGCCACGGCCTGGGATCAGTCACTCGAGCACGAGCGCGCTCGAGTGCAGTCGCATCAGGCTGGATACGACCGA
>JBIJBU010000068.1:0-9775 GCA_044345075.1 Candidatus Nanopelagicales bacterium
CTGTCGGAGTTGGTGCTCGCACCAAGGGATACATCCGCCTGCCCCACTTTCGTGAACGCATCGGCCAGCTCACCGAGGCCATCCACGGCGCGGGCTCGAAACTGACAATCCAGTTGGTGAGTCAAGGTGGCCTGCCCAATGCTCCGTCACCGGTTCTCAGCACGCCGATGCTCAATGCCGTGCCGCACGCCCTTACTCGTGAGGAGATTGCCTGGTACGTGAAGGAGTTCGCCTGGAGTGCCGGAGAGTCGCAGGCTGCCGGGGCCGATGGAGTGGAGTTTCACCTCAACCACGACGACATCCTCGAATGGTTCATGTCGCCGCTGACGAACCGGCGCGATGACGAGTACGGCGGCAATTTCGAGAACCGCATGCGCATCGTCATGGAGATTCTCCGCGAATCACGCGAGATCACCGGTGACAACTTCACCATTGGTGTGCGGCTGAACATGTTCGAGGAGATGCCCGGTGGCTACGACCTCGCAGGCGGTATCCAGATTGCCCAGAACCTGGAAGCTTCGGGACTCATTGATTTCGTGAGCCTCGTCGTCGGAAGCAACTGGGGCAATCCCAGCTACATCCAGTCGCATGCCTATGCGCCGGGCGAATGGGCGGACATGTCGGGCGAGTTCGCGCGGGCTCTATCTCTGCCCGTTGCTTACACGGGTCGCGTCACGACTCCGGAGCTCGCCGAAGCAATCATCGCAAAGGGCAATGCGGCGGTCGTCGGCGTTGCACGCGCGGTGATTGCGGATGCCGAATGGGTACGCAAGGCCGAGCAGGGTCGAGCTGACGAGATTCGCCCGTGCACGGGTTGCAATGACTGCATTAGTGCGTCACTGGTGGAAAAGCTGAACCTCAGTTGCTCAGTGAATCCGCATGTCGGCACTGAGGTGAAGGAGACCTGGCCGGTGCCGGTGAGCACTCCGCGCAGTGTGCTCGTCATAGGCGGTGGTCCTGCGGGCATGGAAGTAGCGGCACTCGCCGCCGAGCGCGGACATCGTGTGGAGATCTGGGAGAAGTCCGATCACCTCGGTGGTCAGCTGCGCACGGCCGTGAATGCACCCACCTACGAGGGCTTTGCCGAGTACTTGGCCTGGCAGGAGCGCCGACTCGAGCGAGTAGGGGTGAGTGTGCGCACGGGACAGGGCGCAACTGCCTCCGACATCGTGGAGGCTAATCCCGATGTCGTGATCATCGCGACCGGGGCGAATCCGCGCTACCCCGACGTTGAAGACGTTGATCGCACAAATGTGCATGACATGCGTGAGGTGCTCGACGGCACGGTCACGCCGGGCAAGCGCGTACTCGTCATCGCGCAGGACGATCACATGCCGCCACTCGCAGTTGCTGACTTTCTTGCCACTGCAGGTCATGACGTCACGGTCGTCTATGCGATGAATGGCCCGGCGCCCCTGCTCAGTCGTTACTCGATCGGTGGCATCCTCGCGCGGCTCGACAATGCCGGCGTGAAGCTTCGCTGCACCGAGATCGTCACGGCGATCACTGACGATGGCGTGCAGGTGCGGCATGCCTACTCCGGTCGCGCCGAGCAGATCAGTGACATCGATTCAGTGGTACTCGCCTGCGGCGGTGTGCCCGAGGCTTCGCTGTACGAGGAGTTGAAGGGTCAGCATTCGAGGGTGCACCTTCTCGGTGATGCCTTTGCGCCCAGAAGACTGCTGTTCGCTACCAAGCAGGCGTACGCTCTCGCCTCACTGCTCGACGACTAATGAGGGATTCATGAACGAGCCACTGATTCGCTATCCGATCGTGCAGTACGCCTATGTCGTGCCCGATCTGGAAGAGGGCATTCGCCACTGGGTCGAGGTGATGGGCGCGGGCCCGTTCTTCGTCAGTAAGAGCCACCTTGGTCGTGAGCTCACGTATCGCGGTGAGCCCAGCACCACGCGAGTTCACTACGCATTCGGTCAGGCCGGCCCGGCGCAGATTCAGTTGATCGCACACGACGAGCCCGGTACGTCGATCTATCGCGATATGTATGGCGACGGTGAGGGCGGTTTCCATCACATCGGAGTACTCGTGCCCGCTGGAGACATGCCCGCAGAGATCGCGCGCTTCGAAGCTGCTGGTTATCCGGTAGCAAGCGGATTGATGTCGTACGTGCCGGTGGCCTACTTCGACTGCCGCGACAAGCTGGATTGCTTCGTCGAATTGCATGGCTTCAATGACGACATTGACGAGCTATTCCGAACCATTCGCGAGGCCCACGAGAACTGGGACGGCGTTACTGACCCGATTCGCACACGCAGTAAGTCGAGCTCACTGTGACCGGCCCGCTGCTGCAGCACCCGATCCTGCAATATGCGTATGTCGTGCCCGATCTGGATGAGGGTATTCGGCACTGGGTCGAGGTGATGGGCGCTGGCCCGTTTTACGTGCTGCGCAATTACCTGGGTAATGAGCTCACGTATCGGGGGCAGCCCAGCGAGACACGTGTCCACTACGCCTTCGGTCAGGCGGGCCCTGCGCAGATCCAGCTGATTGCACAAGACGACCCAGGGGAGTCGATCTACCGCGACATGTATGCGCCGGGCGAGGGTGGGTTCCATCACGTGTGCGCGCTCGTGCCGCCGGAGGAACTCGATGGACAGGTCGCACGCTTCACCGATGCCGGCTTCGAGATCGCAGGATCGATGCTCACCAGCCAGCCCGCGATCTACATCGACACGCGTTCAGCAATCGGTGGCTTCACCGAGCTCTACGGGCGCAGCGATCGCGTCGCCGCATTCTTCGACACGGTGAAATCAGCCCACGAGAACTGGGATGGCGTGACGGATCCACTTCGCGAGCGCACTGATTCGTCCTCGCGCTAGTCGCGCCTCCCTCGATCTGTGACTCGTGGGGCTTAAGTTTCGGATGTGATTGATCGCTATGGCTCCGACGTGCTTGCAGTGAGCCATACCCAGGCTCGCCGGCCACCGGTGCAGGTGGCCGCGGATATCGGCATGGTGCTCGAGTGCCCTCACACCGGCTGGTGCGGTGCGATCGTCGGCTTGCAGAAGGGCCCGGGCGGCTGGGGCGTGAATCTCGAGGATCGTCACGGTCGTCGCACGATGTTCTTGCTGACTGATCCGTTCCTTCTCGATGGCGAGCCGATCGCGCTGGTGCGCCCGAATCCGCTGGCCCCTGCTGCAGCTCGCCTGACCGCCTCCGGCTCAGTTGCTGTCGTGAACACTCGCGCTCGAGTGGCTCGCGCATCACGTATTTGGGTTGAGGGCAAGCAGGATGCCGAGCTCATCGAGAAGATCTGGGGCGCCGACCTTCGCATCGAGGGTGTCGTGGTTGAGGAACTCGGTGGCGCCGATGACCTACTGCGCGCCGTACGTGACTTCAATCCGAGCTTCGATCGCCGAATCGGGATCCTGCTCGATCATCTGGTGCCGGGCACCAAGGAGACGCGTATCGCAGACTCGGTCCTGGCCGAGTATTCCGAGGACGTTGTCGTGCTCGGTCACCCGTACGTCGACGTATGGCAGGCAGTGCGCCCGTCAGTGCTGGGCATCGACTCCTGGCCGACGATTCCCAAGGGAACGCCCTGGAAGGAAGGGGTGTGCGCCAAGCTCGGCTGGGTCGATGACACCTCTGCTGCGTGGCGCGCGATCCTCGCCAAGGTCAACACCTACGCCGATCTCGAGCCTTCGTTGCTCGGTCGGGTCGAGGAGATCATCGATTTCGTGACGGCCTGACCGTCTCGCACGAAAGAATGGGGCATGCCTCCATTCGAGTTGATTCCCCTCGCAACCGTCACGGTCACCCGTGGTGACATCCGCCGTCTCGGCGAGACCCCGTTCAGCCGCCGAGTGATCGGCTCGATTGCCGACGGTCGCTGGGAAGGCGAACGCATCAAGGGCTCGATCATCGGCGCCGGCGGCGACTGGGCGATCCCGACAGCGGGCCACATCATGCTGCTCGACGTCCGACAGCTCATCGAGACCGACGATGGCGCACTGATCTACGTCACGTACACCGGCCGCTGCGATCGCGAGCGCGGCACCTACACGGTCGCTCCGACCTTCGAGACCTCCGACGAGCGCTACGGCTGGCTGAACGGCATTCAGGCCATCGGCCAAGGCCGAAGCGAAGGTGATCAACTCGTGTACGAGATGTTCGAAGTTCGGTAGCCTTCAGGGAGTAACTAGAGATTCGATCCAGTAAGGGTCGGATCGAGTTCTCGAGGAGTGCGCGTGAGCAAGCCCGTTGCAGTCATCACCGGTGCGGGCACCGGAATTGGCCAGGCGGCAGCCTTGATGTTTGCCGATCGCGGCTATGACGTCATTGCTGTTGATTTGAACGAAGCGGCGCTGGACTGGGCTTCCGCGCGGGGTATCACCACCGTGATCGGTGACGTGAGCGAAGAGTCGACGAGCGAGCGCATGGTCGCTGCAGCGCTCGATGGCTTCGGACGCCTTGATGTCGCGATTCTCAACGCCGGGATTGCCAAGCGCACTGAGTGGGCATCACCCGATGTCATGGACACCTTCGACCAGATCATGTCGGTGAACGTACGCAGCGTGGTGGCAGGCATTCGGCACGCTGCGCCTGCCATGGCTGCACGCGGCGGTGGCTCGATCGTCGCGACTGCTTCAACCTCAGGGCTCGGTGGTGATCCGATTCGCTTTGCCTACAACGCCTCCAAGGCAGCTGTCATCAATGTGTGTCGCGCAGCAGCACTCGACTGGGGCCACGCCGGCGTTCGCGTGAATGCCATGGGCCCGGGCCCCACGATGACTCCGATCCTGCAAGGTGGTCGCATAACTCCCGAGCATCTCGAGGAGTTCCGTCGCAATATTCCGCTGCAGCGTCTTGGTCGCCCGGAGGAACAAGCCGAGGTCCTCTACTTCTTGGGTTCGCCCGCCTCGAGTTTCGTCACGGGCGCCGTGTTCATGTGCGACGGCGGAGTCACCGCCAACGCCGGTGTCTTCCCGCCAATATCCGTTCCACTATCTGAGGTGCAGCACTGATGATCGACGCAGCAACGCGAGACATGGATGTCATCGTCATCGGCTCGGGTGCCGCCGGACTCTCGGCTGCGCTTGCTGCCAATGAGGCTGGCGCAGAACGCATCCTCGTCGCTGAAGCCGAGGGCATTGTCGGCGGATCGTCACGGCTCTCCGGCGGTCTAATGATGGGAGCGGGCACGCGCTACCAGCGCGCACTCGGCATCGACGATGACTGGGAAGCGCTCTTCCACGACTACATGACCTTGAACATGTGGCAGGTCGAGACCGGCGTGGTCGAACGGCTCACGCAACGCGCCGGTGCGGCGGTCGAATGGCTCGGCGATCTCGGCGTGGAGTTCTACGACCAGCTCGTCTTCGGTGGCGACGAGACAAAGCCGCGTGTGCACTGCCCGATCGGCCGCGGCCAGGCCGTCGTTGACGTATTGACGCGTCACTGCCGCGACCGTGGCATTGAGATTGCGCTAGGTCAGCGGGTGGACCGGCTGCTCGTCGAGAACGGAGAGGTCACCGGCATTGCCGTAGGTGACGACACCATCACGGCTGGGTCAGTGATCATCGCTTCAGGTGGTTTCGGTGCCAGCGAAGAGAAGCGCAGCGAGTACTTCCCGAGTGTCTTCGACACGGGTTGGTCGTACTACATCGGCGCCGACGGTGCACGTGGCGATGCGATCGACTTCACCCGCGGCGTCAAGGCACAGCTCACCGGTTTTGATCGCGGCCTGCGATTACTTCACACCGACTTCGACAAGATGTACGAGGCATACATTCCGGGCTGGTTGACGCTGATCAACCGACATGGTCATCGCTTCTGCAATGAGACCGCGCCCTACGGGATCATGGATGGCTTGCTGAAGGCCCAAGGTGATTCCGCCTTCGCCATCTTCGATCACCGCTCACTCGTCGAGGCAACTGAACTGGGTGTCGCCCGCTACAAGCAGCACATTCCCGGCTCGACTAAGCGCCAGAGCCCGCACTGGAATCTCGACGTCATCGACCTGATGCTCAAGGAGGGCAAGGTCCACAAGCGTGACACCCTCGCCGAGCTCGCTGAAAGCATTCACGTGCCGGTCGGTGCCCTCGAGGCAACCGTTGAGCGCATCAACGAACTTGCGGCTGCCGGTGAGGATCGCGATTACGTCAAGGATCCGAAGTTCCTCGAGCCGATTTCCGACGGCCCGTTCTATGCGGTCGAGGTGCGCCCGGCCACCTGTTGCTTCACTGCTTTCGGCGTGCGGATTGACCGTGATGCTCAGGTGCTCGACGAGAATGGCCGCGTGATCTCAGGCCTTTACGCAGCCGGCGAGGTATGCGGCGGTGTCATCGGCCCGCGTTACGTCGGCAGCGGTAACTCTTACGGCAACTGCGTGACCATGGGTCGCGTGGCGGGCGAATCGGCGGCGGCACATGCGCATTGATCCGCAGCAGCTGGCTGACCGAGAGGCAATTCGCGAGTGCGTGCTGCGCTACTCGCGCGGTGTCGATCGTCTTGATGCCGAGCAGATGAAGAGTGCCTACTGGCCCGAGGCAACTGACGACCATGGACGTTTTGTGGGCAACGGGCACGAGTTCGCTGACCGAGTCGTCGGCACTCACGACCGCTGGGCCGCCTCGATGCACTGCAATTACAACCACAGCATCGAGTTCGACGATGCCACCCATGCTCGCGGTGAGATCTACAACGTCACTTACCTGCTGGCCAAGGATGCTGGCCCGTGGTCAGTGTGGCTTGGCCGTTACCTCGATCGATACGAGTGCCGCGACGGCGACTGGCGCATCATTCACCGCACCTGCGTGCATGAGGGCACTACGACCATCGATGGTGCCCCGATGGTGGGCGACATGTCGAACTTCCGCACTGGCGATGCTGATCGTCCGCGCGGTGAGACTCCGCTCGGAACCTGATCAGTCAGTGGCTGCAGCGGTCCCCGCGTAGCGGCCGAACACCATGATCGGTCCGAGCGTTCCGCCTGCACCGCCGTACGCCATGGCTGTCGGAGCTGCGGCAACGTTGCCCGCTGCGTAAAGCCCGGGGATCACTGCGCCGGTCGTATCGAGAACACGGCCACGGGTATCGGTGCGCGGGCCGCCGCTGGTGCCGAGGGTGCCCGAGTGCACCCGCACGGCGTAGAACGGCGCTTCGTCGATCGGGCCGAGGGTTGATTCGACGGTGAAGCGATGATTGCCGTCGCCGCTCCAGCGGTCGTAAGCGCTCTTGCCGCGGTCGAAGTCCTTGTCCTCGCCGCGCGCGACGAAACTGTTCCAGCGATCGATGGTGTGCTCGAGTTCGTCGGGATTGACATCGATCTTCTCGGCGAGAGCGCGGACGGAAGGCGCGCGCGTGATCCACTCGGCAATCGGCTGGCCTGGGGGAGTGCCGAAGGAGCCGTAGGTGCGCGCATTGCGACCGTCGAAGATCAGCCAGCACGGCAGGTTCACGTAACTGAAGTCAGTGGAGTCGAGTTGATGGAAGGCGCCGCCGAGTGCGTTGTAGTTACTGGCCTCGTTGGTGAAGCGCTTGCCCTTGCCGTTGACGAAGATCGAGCCGGGCAGAGTTCGCTCGCGGTTCACGAGATTCGCACGCTGCCTGCCGAACGCGACATCGCCCGGAATCTCGACAGTGGGCACCCACCACGCCTGCGCCATGTTGCCCAAGCTCGCGCCTGCGCGCATCGCCATCAGCAGGCCATCGCCGGTGTTGGTCGGCACGCCTGCAGGGGAGGTCATCGGGCCACGCAGGAAAGAGCGCACTAGCTCGGGATTCCATTCGAAGCCGCCGGTCGCGAGCACGATGCCCTTGCGAGCGCGAATGGTCTGCTCGGCGCCATCGACGTTGAGGCGAACACCGGCGACTCTTCCGTCCTCAATCAGTAGATCGGTGGCCGGAGCATTGACCGTGATCTGCACGCCGAGGTCGAGCAGCGCCTTGATGATCGGCCCGATAAGACCGGCGCCGCAGCCGCGCAAGTCGTTCTCCTCGCGGTGCTTCTGGGTTTCGGGATCGAGAAAGCCGGTTCCACCGCCAAGCGTCGTGTCAGTGATCTTCAGGTGCGCGCTGCGGCGACTCTTCGCGACTTTGGACTGCCATTCGCCGAGGGTGGCAAAGCTGAACAGGCCCGGATCGAGGGAACGACCGCCTTGCGGCTTACCGCCGGGATGTTCCGGGTGGTAGTCGGGATACATCGGGATGATCGAGAACTCGAGAGCAGTGCTCGCTTCAAGCCACTGCACGGTGTCACGAGCACCGTCGATGAAAGCCTCGGCCATGGCCGGGTCCATTCGATCAAGGGAGAGTGACTTCAGGTAGGCGAGCGCTTCCTCCCGAGAGTCAGCGATGCCGAGCTCGTCCTGGTGATGGTTGAGGGGCATCCACGGAACGCCACCCGAGACGGCGGTAGACCCGCCGAGGAGTTCGGCCTTTTCGAAGAGGGCAACTCTCGCACCGCTCTGGGCTGCAGCGAGTGCCGCCGTCAGCCCGCCCGCGCCGCTGCCGAGAATGATGACGTCTACGTCGTTACTGGATGCCATGTCAAGAATCTATCGCGAGGGCTCGATCGCTGCGCCCCTTTAGACTCAAGACATGAGCCGGACCTACGAGAGCCTGATCGACGACCTGATGGGCCGCTGGCCCGAGAGTCGAATCGAGCCGAGCCTGGTGCGCATCGCGTCGGTGGTTGAGCTGCTGGGCGACCCCCAGCGCGCCTACCCCGTCATTCATGTGGCCGGTACGAACGGGAAGACCTCGACCGCCCGGATGATCGAGTCGTTGCTGCGCTCCTGCGGCCTGCGCACCGGGCTCTACACCTCGCCGCACCTGATCGACCCGCGCGAGCGCATCATCTTCGACGGTGACCCGATCTCGAAGGAGCGCTTCACCCGAACCTGGGACGACATCGCGCCATATGTCGAGCTGGTCGACAGGAAATCGGTAGCCGATGGCGGCATCCCGCTCTCCTTCTTCGAAGTGATGACTGCACTTGCATTCGCAGCCTTCGCCGACGCACCCGTTGACGTCGCCATCATCGAGGTTGGCATGGGCGGCACCTGGGATGCCACGAACGTGGCCGATGGTCTGGTCAATGTCGTGACCCCCATCGGGCTCGACCACCGTGAATATCTCGGTGATTCGATTATGGAGATTGCCAGTGAGAAGGCAGGCATCATCACCGAGGGCTCGGTCGCGATTCTCGCGGCACAAGATGTCGAAGCTGCAGAGATCCTGATTGAGCGTTGCGCGGAAGTCGAGGCCGTGATTGCCCGCCAAGGTGTCGAGTTCGGTGTGATCGAGCGCGATGTTGCTGTCGGCGGTCAACTCCTTGCTCTGCAGGGTCTCCACGGTCGTTATGACGACGTGTTCCTGCCGCTCTTCGGTGAGCATCAGGCGCACAACGCTGCAGTGGCGCTGGCTGCGACCGAAGCGTTTATTGGCAACAACGAACTTGATCCCGAGATCGTGCGCGAGGGCTTCGGTTCCGTGACATCACCTGGTCGACTCGAAGTTCTGCGCAGAAACCCCACGATCATCGTTGACGCCGCACACAATCCGCATGGCGCTCAGGCGCTTGCAGGTGCTGTCGACGAATCCTTCGAGTTCTCGCGACTCATCGGCGTGCTCGGCATGCTCGAAGAGAAGGACGCCACGGGCATACTCACCGCGCTCGAGCCGGTACTCGATCAGGTCGTCATCACCTCACCGCGTTCACCGCGTGCCCTTGGTGCTGAGGATCTCGCCGATCTTGCGATCGAGATCTTCGGCGAGGAGCGCGTGTCATGCGAGGTCACGCTGTCGAGCG
>JBIJBU010000069.1:0-9768 GCA_044345075.1 Candidatus Nanopelagicales bacterium
CTCCATAGGTGCGACCAGCACCTGCGAGGCAGTGCGCAAGCGCACCCGCGATGACCTCACCAAGAAAGCGACCAAGGCCTTCACCGTAATGAGCCCGGCCAAGGACAAGGTCGAGATCGCCGTGGCCGGCTTCGCCCTCATCGCCCTCCTGGAGTCAGTGTCCCGGGCCCGCCTAGAACTCGACCCGAGCTACCGCACCCTCGGGCCGATGCGCTTTCGCGCCAATGCAGCTGCCCTGGCCGAACATCTAGTCCGATAAGTACTTTTTATCCGTTTTGGGACATGTCTCGCCTTAAAAGCATTGACGTCCTATTATTTGCTGTCCACAATATATGAACGTAGGTAACTGGATGGAGCACGTGTGAGTAACGAAGCCGGCACGAAGAACCCCGTCAGATTCGTGACGGCGGCCTCTCTCTTCGATGGCCATGACGCCTCAATCAACATCATGCGTCGCATCCTGCAGTCACAGGGGGCCGAGGTTATCCACCTCGGTCACGATCGCAGCGTCGATCAGGTCGTGCGCGCGGTCATCCAAGAAGATGTCCAGGGCGTCGCGATCTCCTCATACCAGGGTGGTCACGTCGAGTACTTCAGCTACCTGCGCGAGCTCCTCAATGCCCAGGGCGCCCACCACGTGAAGATCTACGGAGGTGGCGGCGGCGTCATCGTTCCCGAGGAGATCGCCACGCTTTCCAGCCGTGGCATCCGCATCTTCTCCCCCGAGGATGGCCAGCGTCTCGGCCTCGTTGGCATGATCACCGAAATGATGGACGAGTGCGATGTCGATCTTGCGCACGAGCTTCCTGCCCTCGACGCAGTTCTCGCCGGCAGTGAGCCCGCTCTCGCGCGCGCGATCACCGCACTCGAGGAGGGCGCAGCAACCGAGGAGTTCCGCACCGCCATTCACGATGCCGCAGTGCGCAGCAACACTCCTGTTCTCGGCATCACCGGAACCGGTGGTTCGGGCAAGTCGACATTGACCGATGAGCTACTGCGCCGCTTCCGCCTCGATCAAGAGGGCAAGCTTCGTATCGCCGTGATCGCTGTCGATCCGACCCGTCGCAAGGGTGGTGGCGCACTTCTCGGTGATCGCATTCGCATGAACTCTGTAGATCTCGGCTCGGTCTACTTCCGTTCCCTCGCCACACGCAAGGCCGGCTCGGAGATCCCCGAGAACCTCGCCGATGTCATCAACGCTGCGCGCGCAACTCACGATCTCGTCATCGTCGAGACCCCGGGTATCGGCCAGGGCGATGCCGGCATCGTTCCCTTCGTCGACACCTCTCTCTACGTCATGACACCGGAATTCGGAGCCGCCTCGCAACTCGAGAAGATCGACATGCTCGACTTCGCCGACGCCGTGGCTATCAATAAGTTCGAGCGCCGCGGTGCAGAGGATGCTCTTCGCGATGTCGGCCGCCAGATGGTGCGCAACCGCGAGGCCTTCGGCTCATCGTGGGAGGACATGCCGGTCTTCGGCACCTCCGCCGCCCGCTTCAATGACGATGGCGTCACCGCCCTCTACCAGTACCTCAAGGAGGCACTGGTAGAGCGCGGACTGAAGGTGAACGAGGGTCAGCTCCCCTTCGTCGAGGGCAAGCAGCCCACTGGCCTGACCACCATCGTGCCGCCGGCTCGCACCCGCTACCTCTCCGATATTGCCGAGACCATTCGCAGTTACCACTCCACCACTGCCTCGCAGGCACAGGTCGCTAGCACCGTGCAGCATCTGGAGACCGCGCGTGCACTGCTCGCAGAGAGTGGCTCGGGCACGGGCGAGATCGATGCACTGATCGCCAAGCAGCAGTCCGAGTTGCTCCCCACCGTTAAGGCGATGCTTGACGAATGGCCCGCAATGCGCGAGGCGTATCGCGAGGAAGAACTCGTCGTGAAAATCCGCGATAAGGAGATGCGCAACGCCCTGTGGCGCCAGACCCTGTCGGGCAATCGCATTCCGCGCGTGGCTCTGCCCCGCACCAACGATGCAGGCGACCAGGTCACCTTCCTGCGCGAGGAGAACCTGCCGGGTTCGTTCCCGTTCACCGCAGGCGTGTTCCCCTTCAAGCGCGAGGGCGAGGCACCTGCTCGCATGTTCGCCGGCGAAGGCGACCCATTCCGCACGAACCGTCGCTTCCACCTGCTCGCCTCCGGCCAGCCGGCCACGCGCCTGTCGACCGCATTCGACTCGGTCACCCTGTACGGCCGTGACCCCGAAGAGCGCCCAGATATCTACGGCAAGGTGGGCACCTCCGGAGTCTCGGTCGCGACCCTCGACGACATGAAGGCCCTCTACGCAGGTTTCGATCTTTGCGATCCGACAACCTCGGTCTCGATGACCATCAACGGTCCCGCCCCGGCGATCCTCGCGATGTTCCTGAACACCGCAATCGATCAGCGAGTCGATGCTTTCCGCGATCAGCATGGTCGCGAGCCCAACGCAGACGAGTACGCCACCCTGCGCGCGTGGGTGCTCGCCAATGTGCGCGGTACCGTGCAGGCCGACATCCTCAAGGAAGATCAGGGTCAGAACACCTGCATCTTTTCCACCGAATTCGCGCTGCGTTGCATGGGCGATGTGCAGAGCTGGTTCATCGACCACAAGGTGCGCAATTTCTACTCCGTGTCCATCTCGGGCTACCACATTGCCGAGGCCGGAGCGAACCCCATCTCGCAGCTCGCGTTCACTCTCGCCAACGGCTTCACCTTCGTCGAGGCATATCTCGCACGCGGCATGAAGATCGATGACTTCGCTCCGAGCTTCTCCTTCTTCTTCAGTAATGGCATCGATGCCGAATACACCGTGCTCGGCCGCGTGGCCCGTCGCATCTGGGCGATCGCCCTTCGCGACCGCTACGGCGCCGATGACCGCAGCCAGAAGCTGAAGTACCACATCCAGACTTCCGGGCGCTCACTTCACGCCCAGGAGATGGACTTCAACGACATCCGCACCACGCTTCAAGCACTGTGCGCGATCAATGACAATTGCAACTCGCTACATACCAATGCCTACGACGAGGCCATCACGACCCCGAGCGCACAGTCGGTTCGCCGCGCACTCGCCATCCAGATGATCATCGACCAGGAGTGGGGCCTCACGAAGAACGAGAACCCGCTGCAGGGCTCGTACATTGTCGACGAGCTCACCGACCTCGTCGAAGAGGCCGTACTGCTCGAATTCGACCGCATTGCAGATCGCGGCGGCGTGCTTGGGGCCATGGAGACCGGCTACCAGCGAGGTCGTATCCAAGACGAATCGATGCTCTACGAGCACAAGAAGCACGATGGCTCGCTTCCGATCATCGGCGTGAACACCTTCCTCAATCCGAACCCCGCAGAGATGGGCGCGCTCGAACTCGCTCGCGCCAGCGAGGCGGAGAAGGAATCCCAGGTCTCACGCGTGCGTGCCTTCCAAGCCACGCATCAAAGTGAGTCCGAGGCAGCGCTTGGGCTCCTGAAGGCCACGGCGGCCAGCGGCGGCAACACATTCGCCGCCCTCATGGATGCCGTGCGGGTATGTTCACTCGGGCAGATCACCTCGGCATTTTTCGAGGTCGGTGGCCAGTACCGTCGGAACGTATAGGGAGATCACGAGATGACACTCGGAAAGATGCTCAGCACCGACCCGATCGAGGAAGCCCGGCGCCAATGGATCGATCACGGTTGGGAAGCGGCTGCCGATGGTATGGCTGCTGTTACCTCACTCGTGCGTGCGCAGCAGATCCTCATGCAGCGCATTGACTCGGTATTGCGCCCGCTCAATCTCACCTTCGCGCGTTACGAGATCCTCATGCTTCTTAGCTTCTCGCGCAGCGGCGCACTGCCGATGACCAAGATGGGTGCACTGCTCCAGGTTCACCCCACGAGTGTCACCAGTGCGGTCGATCGCCTGGAGAGCCAGGCGTTCGTCGAGCGCGTGCCACATCCCACCGATCGTCGCGCGATCCTGGCCTCAATCACCGAACTCGGTCGCACCCAAGCCGCGGCCGCGACGACCGCCCTGAACGCCCAGGTGTTCGAGAACCTTGGCGTGACCGACAACCAGGTCGATCAACTGCGCGGCGTGCTGCGCAGCCTGCGTGCGAATGCCGGCGACTTCTAGACCCTGCAATAACCACCTGCGAATCAGAACGAGGAATTCAATGAACAAGCTTGGTGTAGTCGGCTGCGGCCTGATGGGCTCCGGTATCGCCGAGGTCGGCGCGAAGGGTGGCTGCGAAGTCATCGTGGTCGACGCCATTGCGCCTGCTCTCGACAGCGCGAAGGAGCGCATGACCGCATCGCTGACCAAGGCCGAAGCTGCGGGCAAGCTCAGCGAGTCAGTCGACTCGATTATGGGCCGCATCACCTTCACGACCGATCTCTCGGCCCTGGCCGATCGCGAGATCGTCATCGAGGCGATTCGCGAGACCATCGAGGACAAGTCGGCACTGATGGCTCAGCTCGATGGCATCGTCTCCCCCACGACCATCATCGCAACCAACACCTCGTCGATTCCGGTCGCTCAGATCGCCGCAGCAAGCACCCATCCCGAGCGCGTACTCGGCATGCACTTCTTCAATCCCGTGCCGGTGATGAAGCTCGTCGAAGTCATCGCCTGCCTGGTCACCGATCCGGCCAATGCAAAGAAGGCGGCAGAGTTCGGCCAGGAGAAGCTCGGCAAGATCGTGATTCAGGCCGCTGACCGCTCCGGCTTCCTGGTCAACGCAATCTTGGTGCCTTACTTGCTCTCAGCCATCCGATCGCTCGAAAACGGCGTGGCCAGCAAGGAGGACATCGATACCGGCATGGTCTACGGCTGCGGAATGCCCATGGGGCCGCTGACTCTCTGCGACATGATCGGCCTAGATACCCTGCTGCTCGTCTCGCATAGCCTGTACGCCGAGCACCTCGACTACTCCTTCTCGCCGCCCGCGCTACTCAAGCGCCACGTCGAAGCAGGACTGCTGGGCCGTAAATCAGGACGCGGCTTCTACGACTACTCGAAGTAAGAAACTCCCCGAACGCAAGAGTGGTGGGGCGGCCGGGGGCGGCCCCCCCCAGCGGTCACCTCTTGCGTTCACAATCTAGGCAAGTAGCCCGAGTGTCCCGTACATCGAGGGCTCGAATGCGGCCTCGATGTAGGCGCGCGTAACCCCGGCGTTAGTCGGTGGGTGCCATTGCGGGTTTCTGTCCTTGTCGACTATGAGCGCGCGAATTCCCTCGATCGCATCGTGCTGGTACATGATGAAACAGGAAACTGCGAACTCGGTCTCGAGGGCCTGCTCGAGCGAATCAGTTGCTCGAGCACGGCGTAGTGCCTCGAGGGTAACCGCCACTGCCGAAGGGGACTTACTGCGAATGAGCGCGGCAGTCTCATTCGCTTCAGGCAGAGGATATTCATCGAGCGCGTTAAGGATCTCCGCGACAGAATCGAAAGAGAAGCAGTCATCAATCCAGCCACGAGCACCCTCAAGTCGTGACTCCGGAGGATCCTGGGAGAACTCGGCCAGGAGGGATTCGACACTCTCGTTCTCGGCGTCAGCGCCATCATCCGATTCGGCAGTCGCATCGATTTCCATACCCTGCAAGAACTTTGCCAGATCTGCAACGGGGATGAAGTAATCCGCGAAGCCGCAGTAGATGGCATCGCCCGGACCGAAGGTGCTTCCCGTGAGTGCCAGGTAAGTACCGACCTCGCCTTGGGCTCGCGAGAGCAGCCAGGTCGCGCCCACATCGACACAGATGCCGATGGTGACCTCAGGCATGGCCAGCAGCGAACGCTCAGTGACGACGCGCACGCTGCCGTGGGCCGAGACGCCGATGCCTCCGCCCATGGCAAGACCATCCATAATCGAGATGTAGGGCTTGGAGAACTGGTGAATCCGCGCATTCATCCGGTACTCGGCGCGGAAGAACTCCGCGGCACCGTCATCACCACGAATAGCGCTGGCCTGCATGTCGCGCACGTCGCCCCCGGCACACAGCCCGTGATCACCGGCACCGACCACGACCGCAGCTCGAACGGCGGGATCGAGATCCCAGGCATCGAGTTGTTCTTTGATCGCAATCACCATGCCGGTGGTCAGCGCATTGCGCGCCTTCGGACGGTTGAGCGTGATGCGGCCGATGCCGCCGGTCACGCTGAATTCGACGTCGGAGCTCATCGCGCGAGGTAGCCGCCGTCGACTGCCAGTGCGTGCCCGAAGGTGTACGACGAGGCATCTGAGCACAGCCACAGCGCGGCCGCGGCGATCTCATCAGCTGTGCCGAAACGTCCGTTCACGGAAAGACGGTTGGCAACCTCCTGCGGATCACGTCCGCGCTTCTCCATGGCGCCGCGGAGCATCGGGGTATCGATGCCACCGGGGCAGATCGCGTTGATGCGGATGCCCTTCGAGGCATAGTCGATAGCCGCAGACTTCGTGATACCGAGCACGCCGAACTTGCTGGCGGTGTAGGCCGACTGGTGCGCCTGCGGGCGGTAGGAGTTGGTCGAGGCGATGTTCACGATCGCGCCGCCCTTCGGAAGCATCGCCCTGATCTCGTGCTTCATCGACAAGAACACTGAGCGCAGGTTGACCGCGATCATGCGGTCGAAATCCTCATCGGCGAGATCGGCAAGGAAATCCACCTCAAACTCGATGGCAGCCGCGTTCACCGCGAAGTTGAGCCCACCGTAGGTATCGACTGCAGTCTTGACCATGGCTTCAACGTCGTCCGCCAGGGCCACGTTGGTGCGCACGTACGTGGCGTTGCCACCCTGGGCCTGGACCATCTCGACAACCTCATTGCCACTGGCATCGTTCATGTCAGCGACGACGATCTTGGAGCCCGCAGCGCTGAAGGCCAAGGTGATTGCGCGACCCATGCCACCAGCACCGCCGGTGACGATGGTGGTGGTGTCGGTGAAAGAGGCATCGAGATTGCCGAGTGCGGACATGGACGTCCTTTCGAGGGATTCGGGATTACTTGATTCTCACTCTAGTAAGTAACGACATAGTCGTGCGGGGGAATTTCAGTGAATTCCGTCTCGAAAGCACGAAAGCGGCCACCCCTGAAGGGTGACCGCTTTCGTGGTGAGGCTTAGTACGGCGATGCGCCACCGTCGACGTTGATCGTGGTGCCGCTGATGCCGGCGCCGAGATCCGAGGCGAGCAGCACGCATGCAGCGGCAACTTCCTCGACCGTGTTCGGACGCTGGATGCAGGTAACCGAGTACATGATCTGAGCCAGGGCATCGAGATCCGGCAGGCCCATGGCCTCGACGGTCGCGGGGCCGGTCTCGTAGAACATGTCGGTGGGCACGAAGCCGGGGCAGACCGCGTTCGCGGTGATGCCCTGGGTGCCGACCTCCTTGGCCACTGCCTTCATGAGGCCGATGATGGCGTGCTTGTTGGTGATGTAACCGGGCACTGCCATCGTCGAAATCTTTCCGTACATCGACGACATGCCGATGATGCGACCGAACTGCTGCGGGATCATGTACTTGAGTGCACGACGGGTCATCCAGAAGGTCTGGTTGATGTTGAAGTCGAGCTCGTACTGCCACTCTTCGTCGCTCATCATGGCAACGGGTGCGGTGTTGTTCACGCCACCGGCATTCGGGACGATGATGTCAACGCGGCCGAACTTCTCGACGGTACCGTCGACCAGTGCTTCGATGTCAGCCTGCTTGGCTGCGTTTGCTGCGATGAAGTGGAGGCGATCTCCGCCACCCATTTCCTCGATGGCCTTCGCGCCCTTTTCGGCGTTGCGGCCGCTCAGGACAACCTTGGCGCCCTCGGCGTGGTACGCCTCGGCGATTCCGCGGCCGATGCTGCGGGTGCTTGCGGTGATGACGGCTACTTTGCCATCCAACTGGCCCATCGAGACTCCTTCTAGCGGTGAGTGGACGTTACTCAAGACTGGCTCAAGTAACGGGGCCAGCCTAGGCAGCGACGCCCGAAATGTCAGCAGATTCAGGCGATCGTTACCGCTTGGTCACCCAAGGCTGGGACAAGAAGCGCCACCGACCCAAAGCCGGTCAATTCGGCCTGGGGATCAGCCTCCAGCCAGGGCACCAGGACAAAGGCCCGCTCGTGAGCTCGGGGGTGCGGCAGGGTCAACTCTGGGTCTTCAGAGGTCACTCCGGCGTAATCGATCAGATCGAGATCGAGGGTGCGCGGGCCCCAACGCACCTCCCGGGTGCGGTGCCAGGCCTTCTCGAGTTCGTGGAGGCGATCAAGGAGTTCTCGGGGTCTCAGAGTTGTCTCGACGATAACCACGGCATTGAGGTAGTCGGGCTGCTCGACTCCCCCGATTGGTGCGGTGGAATAGACGGAGGACTCGGTAATCAGCTCGATGCCAGGGGTGGCCTCGATGGCCGCTGAGGCACCGCTGAGTGCAGCACGGGCATCACCCAGATTCGCCCCGAGGGCGATGACCGCCCGTGCCATCAGTGCTCCCGGCGGATGCTGATGCTGACGTCGGCGAATGGCACCGAGATGGGGGCATTCGGCTTGTGCACCGTGACCTCGACGGCACTTGCCGAACAAGCGCCGAGAACCGCAGCAGCTATGCGCTCGGTCAAGGTCTCGATCAGGTCGTAACCCTCGCCAGTGATCAGTGAATGCACGAGATCGGCAATCACGCCGTAATCGATAGTGCGGGTGAGATCGTCGGATGCGGCGGCTGAGCGAATGTCAGTCTCGAGCACGACATCAACACTGAAGGGCTGACCTTGAGCCTTCTCGAAATCGAGAACTCCGTGATAGCCATGCCCGCTGATGCCCGTGATCGTGATGCGATCGTTCATGTCTGACCTCCGGTAATCCATGCCTGACATACGCGAAGCGCATCGCGGGTACGAGCAACATCATGCACCCGCAGGAACCGGGCGCCGCGTTCCGCAGCGAGAGCCGAGATCACAGCGGTGGCTTCATCGCGCCCTTCCGGGTCACGTGGAGTGCCATCGTCGTCAGCCAGCAGCGCGCCGAGGAAGCGCTTGCGAGACGCGCCCACCATCACCGGGAAGCCCATGTCGACGATGCGTGGCAGCCCGCGCAGCAGGGCCCAGTTGTGCTCGGCTTCCTTCGCGAACCCCAACCCCGGGTCGACGATGATGTTCTCGCGGCTGATTCCGGCCTGAAGTGCGTCGCTCACGCGCGCAGAGAGCTCGTTGACGACATCCATCACGACATCGTCGTACTGCGCCCACTGCTCCATCTCATGCGAGTGCGCGCGCCAGTGCATCACGATGATCGGCACGTTCAGCTCAGCAACAGCCGAGTACATCTCAGCATCGGCAAGACCGCCGCTCACGTCGTTGACGTAACTCACGCCGTGCTCGACGGCTAGGCGTGCTGTCGACGCGCGCATGGTGTCAATGCTGACGGGCACACCTGCTGCTACGAGGCCATCGATAACCGGCAGGACGCGACTGCATTCCTCGTCGGCAGACACTCGCTCTGCCCCCGGACGTGTCGACTCGCCACCGACATCGATGACATGTGCTCCCTGGGCGTGCAGGCGAATACCCTCAGCGATCGCCATCGAGGCATCTGCGAACCTGCCGCCGTCGGAGAAGGAATCGGGGGTGGTGTTGATGACACCAAAGATGACCGGGCCCAGCACAGACGAACGAGTGGGGACTCCGTCGGCCGGCTGAGACATCGCTAGCGGCCCATGATGAGCGACATGGCCTCCGCGCGCGAGGCTGGGTCGCGAAGCGAACCACGCACGGCGCTGGTGATGGTGCGCGAGCCGGGCTTGCGCACACCGCGCATCGACATGCACAGGTGCTCGCAC
>JBIJBU010000221.1:0-2641 GCA_044345075.1 Candidatus Nanopelagicales bacterium
GATCTCGTGCGCAGTGCTCATCGCGATTTTCGCGACGCTCGCTGTGCGCAAATACACGCGGACCACGAGTCGCTAGTCGGCGCGCAGTACATGCGCACCAGAAGCCGCTAGTGCGCGTAAGCCTCGACCTTGAGCACTTCGACCTCCATGGTCTTGCCGTTGGCAAGCTCATAGGAGCTTGATTCGCCGACGCGCTTGCCGAGTACGGCCTGGCCGAGCGGTGAGGTGGGGGAGTAAACGTCGATTGACGCGGTTGCTGCTTCCTCGCGCGAGGCCAGCAGGAAGGTCATCTCCTCGTCGAGCGCGAGAATGCGCACGGTCACGACCTTGCCCTGGGCAACCTCGTCGTCTGCCGCATCAGGAACGCCGACCTTGGAGTTCTCGAGCAGGTGCTTGAGCACGCGAATACGCGCCTCGTTCTTGCCCTGCTCCTCGCGGGCAGCGTGATAACCGCCGTTCTCCTTGAGGTCGCCTTCATCGCGGGCCAAGGAGATACGCGTGGTGATCTCCAGGCGCAGCGGGCCTTCACGGTCGGCAAGTTCTGCCTGCAGGCCATCGAATGCCTCCTGGGTCAACCAGGTCACGTCAGTGCTCATAGTTCACAAGAGTAATGCAGGCGCGTAGAACGCTCAGAGCTACTGGGGAACAGCGACGCCGGGCGGGAAGTTGGGCGGCGCCACCCTCGGCTCGCTGCCGGCCTCGCATCCGAGGAGTTCCACCGCGAAAGCAGGGGCGAGGGTGGTCAGCACATAGGGCACGCGTGCGTAGTCACCGCTCGGCGGTACCACGACTCGGCTGTAGCCGACATCGATGTGGTTCTCATCTTGCGCCCGCACGATGCAGATAGCAGGGCCGTCGGTGGGATTGCGTACTTCGAACTCCACGCTCACCGTGGTGGGGCTCGTCACGTTCCAGGTGAGCAGTCGGTACTGCGCCGCTTCACGGCCCATGTTCATAGTGGCCCAGGCGACGGCGCCGAGGAAGATCGCCACCACGAGGATCACGAGCACGAGGGTGCGCCAGTTACTGCCGTCCATGCCATAGCGAGCCCGCATTTCGGGGCTGAGCTGATCGGCGCGGTAAGGGCTGGGCATGGATCCTCATCTCGGGCGTCAGGCGGGGTCGCGTGGCGGCTGGCTGCTGCACTTGGGAGACTAGCGGGGTGTCCTCTGATCTTCGCCTGATGGCCGTGCATGCGCACCCTGACGATGAGTCGAGCAAGGGCGCGGCCACGACCGCCATGTATGTGGAGCAGGGTGTCGAGGTCATGGTGGTCACGTGCACGGGCGGCGAGCGCGGCGATGTCCTCAACGCCCGCATTCAGGCTGCGGTCGACGAACTCGGACTCGAGGAAGTTCGCCGCCGTGAGATGGCCGAGGCCGCTGAGATCTTGCGCGTGCGTCACGCGTGGCTCGGCTTCCCCGATTCCGGCTACCCCGAGGGTGACCCGTTGCCCCCACTGCCGGTCGGCTGCTTCGCTGATCTGCCACTCGCGGAGGTCACGCCAGCATTGGTGCGGCACATTCGCGAGTTTCGTCCGCAGGTGGTTACCACCTATGACGAGAACGGTGGCTACCCGCATCCCGATCACGTGCGCACCCATGAGATCACCATGAGTGCTGTCGACGCTGCTGCCGATGCGTCGTACCTGCCTGAGCTCGGTGCACCGTGGCAGGTGCAGAAGATCTACTACAACCAGCAGTTCACCAAAGCGCGCATCCTGGCACTGCACCTGGCGATGATCGATGAAGATCTTGATTCGCCGTATCACGACTGGATCTCGAACTGGGATGAGCGACCTGATGCCGCCTCACGTATCACCACTCGTATCGACGCCTCGGCCTGGTTCGAGGTCCGTGACCAGGCGCTGAAGGCACATGCCACCCAGATTGATCCCGACGGACAGTGGTTTGCGGTGCCTTTGGAACTTCAGAGATCCGTCTGGCCGACTGAGGATTTCGAGCTTGCCCGCTCCGTAGTGGAGACTGATATCCCCGAGACCGATCTGTTCGCAGGACTGAGGCAACCATGATCTATGCAGACGCCACCGATGACCTCAATTCCGTGATCGACGGGGCCGGCCCGATCGCCGGCCTATTCATTCTGCTGTTGGGCATTGCGATCTTCGTCATCTGGAAATCGATGAACCGGCAGATCAAGAAGATCAATCCGGATCTTCCGCCTGGCCGATCCGATCGCCTTCGCATGGCTGACGAGCAATACACGCAACAAGCCGAGGAACGCGGCGCCGAAGAAGCACGAGCGGCCAAGGAGCCGAAACCTGCTGATGGCTAGTCGCATGCTGCGTCTTGCGCTCACCCCGCGCTGGATAGCGCTGGGCATCCTCGCTATCGCATTGATCGCCGGCTGCGTGCTGCTTGGTCGTTGGCAGTGGGATCGCACGTCGGACATTCTCGCTGCGGAGCGTGCTGCCCAGGGCGCGCCCATCTCGGTCACTGAACTCCCGGCGCCGGGCAAGGAGATCGATGGCGCTGACATCGGTCGGCAGATCGTGGCGACCGGCACCTATGTCGCTGACCTGCAAGTGGCCGTAACTAATCGAGTCTTCCGTGACGAAGTAGGCATCTGGGTGGTGACACCCCTGCAGCTGGCCGACGGCTCACTGGTCGCAGTCAATCGG
>JBIJBU010000222.1:0-2636 GCA_044345075.1 Candidatus Nanopelagicales bacterium
GCACCGCGCGACCTGAGAGCTTCACCGCTTTCGCGGCTTTCACCGTCGGTGGGGAATTTCTTCCCGCCTTCCAGAGATGCCTTCCCCACACGGTCCGGGTGCCTGAGAGATTGTCGGGGAGACTTGCTCCTTCGGCGCTGACTCTGCTCACGCAGGCCAGCTCTCCCGTGCAGGGTCGATCAGCCCCTGAAGCCTATCGGCTAGGGGAACTTTTGCCTGGTGGAGCGCTGGCGGCGCGGCGGATTAGCTTGCGGCGCGGCGGGCGCGGCGTGCAGCGAGTTCATCGCTGCCGGTCGGCGGTACCGACACTTCGCCATCGGGGTTCTCCCCCGGCAAGGTCGCAAGGGTGCCTTCAACCTCACGCCAGACGCTGCCGACTGCAATGCCGAAGACGCCCTGGCCCCCGCGCACGAGGTCGACGACTTCGTCAGCGCTACGGCACTCGTAGATGCTCGCACCATCACTCATCAAGGTGATGTTCGAGAGGTCATCGCCCCCGCGCTGGTCGAGATGCTCAACTGCGGCCCGGATATTAGGAAGTGAGACGCCGGTGTCGATCAGGCGCTTGACGATCCGAAGGATGAGGATGTCGCGGAAGCCGTAGAGACGCTGAGTTCCGGAGCCACTTGCATCACGAATCGACGGGGTGACCAAGCCAGTGCGGGCCCAATAGTCGAGTTGACGGTACGTAATCCCGGCTGCCGCGCACGCAATGGGGCCTCGGTAGCCGATATTGGCAGGAAGGGGCCGCAGGTCGGCATCGTCGAAGAGTGCGCTCTGACCCGACACGGACTCGTGATCGCTGACGTTCATGTGGCCTCCAGGTGAGACGACTCTCCCACACCAGCCAGCGCGGGGGAAGTCGCGGTATTTGCTGTTACGGAAGTTACGCAAGTGAAACTCGAGGGTCAATTCGATATGCGGCGTGTCGCAGACGTAAGTCTGAGCCTGTACTTGAGGGTTCGTTCGGGTCTAGGACAGTTCGCCGAAATCCTCAGGAGACACCTGGTCCAGGAATTCTCGGAACTTCTCCACTTCGTCCTCGGCCGGGATTTCCGCGTCGGGGATATCGATTCCGGCTTCATCCAGTAGGTCGTCTGCGCCCCAGATCGGCACCTGGGTGCGCAGGGCCAGTGCGATGGCATCGGAGGGCCGGGCGCTGACCTCAATTCCGCTGGCGAAGTGCAAGGTCGCGTAGAAGACGCCATCGGTCAGGCCGGTGATGCGAACCTCGGTCAGCGGGGATCCGACTGCCTCGAGAACGCTTGTGAAGAGATCGTGGGTCAGCGGCCGAGGCGGCACCACTCCCTGTTGGGCGAAGGCAATGGCTGTGGCCTCGACCGCACCGACCCAGATGGGCAGATAGCGCTCGCCCTCGACCTCTCGCAGCAAGACGATGGGGTTGTTGGAGGGCATCTCCATCCGGACACCGACTACCTCGAGAGCTCTCACATGGAAAGGATACGCAGGTTTAGGCCTTGCCACCACGTACGAGTTCGGCCCTCAGCAAAGCGGCATGAAGTTGGACGAAAAGCGCGGCCAGCTCGCGAATGACCTCTTGAGCGCGAGCGCGGGCATCCTTGTCGCGGGGCTGACTGAAGGGAGTGGCAATTTGCTCCACGAGACCGCTCTCACGATCGGCAACTACGCGAAAGCTCTTGAGGTGACGCGGCTCGACCCCGAACTCGCTAAGCCTCGAGACCACAGAGCAGATGGCAAGCGCATCTTCGTCGTAATGACCGGTGGGGTTAGCCCAGACCAGGCCAAAGGACTCCAACGACGCGACGGTGGCCTCCGGAAGATCGGTCGCCTCAGCGAGCTCACCGCGGGTCATTCGGACCTTGCCTGCGCCAGGCCTGAAGTCATCGGCACGCATGCCGGTGCCGGCCGTGGGAGTCGCCGACTCGGGCTCACTGGGATTCTCAAGATGCTCGCGAATCACCTTCAGCGGCAGATACTGATCACGTTGGAGGGTGAGAACCTTGCGCAGTTGCTCGAGGTCGTACTCGGTGAATCGGCGATACCCGGTGGGAGTGCGCTCCGGTGTAACGAGACCCTCAGTCTCGAGGAACCGAATCTTGCTGATGGTGACGTCGGGAAATTCCTTTCGCAGGAGCGAAAGCACCTCGCCGATGCTGATCGTCCCGACCACGATGGGGGTCTTGCGCTCCCCTGTGTCGCCTGCGGGCATCAGCCTGCGTCGCTGACGAGGAAGGCAAATCGGAACTTGCCGATCTGAAGCTCATCGCCGCCGGCGAGACGAATGTCGTCAACGCGCTTGCGGTTGACGTAGGTGCCGTTGAGGCTGCCGGCATCGCGCAGGCTCCAGCCTTCGGCACCGTGACGAAGCTCTGCATGGCGCCGACTGACCGTGATGTCGTCAAGGAAGATGTCAGCTTCCGGCGATCGACCGATCGACATGGTCGTGCGCGCGGCGTCAAGGGAGTACTCCGTGCCTTCACCGGGACCGCGGCGCACGACCAGCACAGCCGCGCCACGAGGAATGTCCATGGTGGTACCGGCTCCGACAGCGGTCATCGGCCCCGAAGGATCAGCGGGCTTCATGATGATGGAGGTCATGGACCCGGTGTGGTCCATGGCGTCGACGGGGTGACCGCAACCCGCGCAGAAGTGAT
>JBIJBU010000223.1:0-2625 GCA_044345075.1 Candidatus Nanopelagicales bacterium
CACCTGATTCCACGATCGTGATCGACGACGATTACGCCTCGAGTCGACATGCGCGCGTGTATTCCTCCGAGGGCACCTGGGTGGTCGAGGATCTCGGCTCCACTAACGGCACCTGGATTGAGCGCACGCGCATCACCACGCCCACGGTTCTTCCGGTCGGCGCACCGTTGCGTGTTGGCCGTACGACCTTGCAACTGCAGAAGTAGCCGCCATGACACTTCAGTTGCGTTACGCAGCAAAGAGCGATGTTGGCCTGGTGCGCCAGGGCAATGAGGATTCCGGCTACGCCGGTCCGCGTTTGCTGATGGTGGCCGACGGCATGGGCGGGCATGCAGCCGGTGAACTCGCATCCGCTACCGCAGTTGCCATCGTCGCCGATCTCGATGTGCACCCCCCATCAGATGCCGAGGTGCTCTCCGAACTGTCGACATCCATCGAAGACGCCGGCGAGTCGATCGGTGCGACGATCGAGAGCGATCCTGAGCTGGCCGGCATGGGAACCACGGTCACCGGAGTCTTCTGGCTCGACGGACGCCTAGCGATTGTGCACGTCGGTGATTCGCGTGCTTACCTGTTGCGTGATGGCGAGCTGCTGCAGCTCACCCATGATCACACCTACGTGCAGACCCTCGTCGATGCCGGACGCATTACCGAGGACGAAGCCGCGATTCATCCGCGTCGCTCACTGCTTATGCGTGCACTGGATGGCGTCAATCCTGTTGAGGCCGACCTCTCCATTCGTGAGGCTCGCGTGGGCGATCGGTTGTTGCTGTGCACTGACGGACTCTCCGGCGTGATGAGCGCTGATGAGATTCAGGTGCGGTTGAAGGATGGCGATCCCACGGGAGCAGTTACCCGACTTGTCGACTTCGCGCTCGAGCGCGGGGCGCCCGACAACGTGACGGTGGTGGTGGCCGACGTCATCGAGGTCGCGGACTCCGAAGTCACTTCATCCGTGACCGCAGCTGATCGAGTTGTTGTGGGCGCCGCAGGCGAACCCCGCGTGCGCTTTCGACTGCCGCATGTGCGTTTCCCGGACGACGCGCAGCCTGACCCTGACCGCCCCGATGCCCCGCCGCCCGTCGACGGCGGCCCACCCACGGCTGAGCAGCCGCTGATCGACTCAGAACTGATCGTGCCCGCCGCTGAGACTGCTCGTCGAACAGCAGCGCGTGATGCGGTCGATGCCGAGGTCTCGCGCATCAAGCGACGCCGTCGGGTGATCGTGTGGTCCATCGTCGTCGTTCTCATCCTGGCCATCGCTGGCGCTCTCATTGCCACACGCGCCTGGATCAACACCCAGTGGTACGTCGCAGTCAATGGCAGCGCAGGCACCGGCACCATCGCGATCTACAACGGCGTGCCCGGCTCGCTGCTCGGCATCAATCTCGCATCGCTAGATACCGAGTCGACCGTGACAGTGGGCGAGCTTCCGCTCTTCGATCAGGAACTCGTGAGTAAGGGCATTCCCGCGGCTAGCCAGGCAGATGCACAGCGCATCGTGACCGAGCTTGCCGTGCGAGCCACGGCCTGCAAGGCGATCTTCCCGCCCGCGGGCTGCCCAGGAGCCACCACGTGAGCATTCCTGCCTTCAGGCAGCCCACGCGTCGCGGAGTTGAGCTTCTCCTGCTCGTGTTCGCGTGGCTCATCGGTGTGCTCGGCGTGCTGCAGATCGGCTGGGCAACCGGCGAGGGCACTCCGTCGCGGTTGTGGATCACTGTCGCCGTCGTGGGAGCTCTCGCGCTCGCCATGCACATCACGGTGCGCTTCACCGCGCCATACGCCGACCCGATCATGCTGCCGATCACCACACTGCTCACGATTCTCGGGCTCGTGATGATCTATCGCATCGACGTGTCGGCGGCGCAGCGTGCGATGCGCAATGACGCTCCGCTGCCCACACCTGATGTCTACGCGCAGTTGACCTGGTTCGCCATTGCCGTGGTGTTGTTCATTGCCGTGCTCGTGCTCGTGCGTGATCATCGACGCTTGCAGCGCTACACCTATACCTTCGGCCTGATCGGCATCGTGCTGCTCGTGCTGCCATTGGCGCCGGTGATCGGAACCACGGTTAACGGCGCCACCTTGTGGGTACGCATGTTCGGCTTGTCGTTCCAGCCGGGTGAGCTCGCGAAGATCCTGCTGACGATCTTCTTCGCCGGCTACCTCGTCGTGAAGCGTGACTCACTTGCGCTCGTGCGCACGAAGTTCCTCGGCCTCGGCTTCCCGCGCCCGAAGGATCTCGGCCCTCTGCTCATCGCGTGGCTTATCTCGCTCGCTGTTCTCGTGTTCGAGAACGACCTAGGCACCTCGATGCTGTTCTTCGGGCTCTTCGTCTCGATGCTCTACATCGCCACCCAGCGCCGCTCGTGGCTGGTGCTCGGCGGAGGCCTTTTCGTCATCGGTGCCGTGCTGTCGTACATGTTCTTCGGCCACGTTCGGCTGCGCGTGCAGATCTGGCTCGACCCGTGGGCCTACGCCCAGGATTCTGGCTACCAGATCGTGCAGAGCCTCTTCGGATTCGCGAACGGCGGCCTCCTCGGCGCCGGCCTGGGTCAGGGTTTCCCGAACCTGGTGCCGTTCGCCAATACCGACTTCATCGTCGCGGCATTGGGCGAGGAGATC
>JBIJBU010000224.1:0-2588 GCA_044345075.1 Candidatus Nanopelagicales bacterium
TAATACGGAAGTCGGCGCGACGCAGATCGAGATTGCGCAAGCCTCGGGCAACATCGAGGGTGGTGAGCGGAGATCCGTCATTCCACTTCAGGTACGGCTGAAGAGTGAAGGACCACGTCATGCCCTTGGCATCGGACTGCCCGAGCTCGGTAGCGAGATC
Organism: Candidatus Nanopelagicales bacterium; assembly: GCA_044345075.1. GTDB lineage: Bacteria > Actinomycetota > Actinomycetes > S36-B12 > S36-B12 > CAIKZY01. The sequence continues at coordinate 161 of JBIJBU010000224.1, forward strand.
AGCGGTCACGACAGAACCTGCACGGCCGGGAGCCGAGACATACGTGGTGAGCTGACGGCTGAGTGCGCGCTGCAGGTTCGCGCATGCGGCTGTTGTGGTCAGTAGCGGCCTCCAGTCACCGCAGTCGCCTGGCACCGCTAGGCGAAGCTCGCCACCGACCTCTTCGGAGGGATTGACGACTGAGCCGAGAGCCTCATTGAAGCCAGGAGCAACCGTTCCGGACGGTGACGGCTCCGGCACGGACCCTTCACCGCATGCTGCAACCAGCGCGAGCGGGACTACCGCGAAAGCAAGCAGTGTGCGAAGCGCGAATTGCATGAGTCGATTCTGCCCGTGTCGGAAGAAAACCGGCCGGTCGGACTAATCCTTGGACTTACGACCGGCTCGCACGCGATCGGTCTGCGAGAGCAGCACCTTGCGGATGCGCACCGTGCCAGGGGTGATCTCGACGCATTCGTCCTCACGGCAGAACTCGAGTGCCTGCTCGAGGCTGAGCTGCTTGTGCGGGATCAGCGGAACGAGGATGTCACCGGAAGACTGACGCATATTCGTCAGCTTCTTCTCCTTGGTGGGGTTGATGTCCATGTCGTCAGAGCGCGAGTTCTCGCCGACGATCATGCCCTCGTACACATCGGTGCCGGGGCCCACGAACATCGTGCCGCGCTCCTGCAGGTTCGCGAGGGCGAACTGCGTGGTCGGACCGGTGCGGTCAGCGACCAGTGACCCGGTCGGGCGGGTGCGAAGCTCGCCGTGCCACGGCTCGTAACGATCGAACACGTGGTGCAGAAGGCCGGTGCCGCGAGTCTCGGTGAGGAACTCGGTGCGGAAGCCGATCAGGCCACGTGCCGGCACGATGTAGTCCATGCGGACCCAGCCGGTGCCGTGGTTGACCATCTGCTCCATGCGGCCCTTGCGCAGTGCCATGAGCTGGGTGACAACGCCGAGGTAATCCTCAGGGATATCGACAGACAGGCGCTCCATCGGCTCGTGCTTCTTGCCGTCGATCATCTTGGTCACGACCTGAGGCTTGCCGACAGTGAGTTCGAAGTCCTCGCGGCGCATCATCTCGACGAGGATCGCGAGCTGAAGCTCACCTCGGCCCTGGATTTCCCAGGTGTCGGGGCGCTCGGTCTGGTTCATGCGGATCGACACGTTGCCGACGAGCTCCTGCTCGAGGCGCTGCTTGACCATGCTGGCAGTGAGCTTCTTGCCACTCTTGCCGGCTAGCGGCGAGGTATTGATGCCAATGGTCATCGAGATCGACGGCTCGTCAACGGTGATGACGGGCAGGGCGATCGGGTTGTCGATATCGGCGAGGGTCTCGCCGATGGTGATCTCGGGGATGCCTGCAACCGCCACGATGTCACCGGGTCCGGCGCTATCCACGGACACGCGCGTGAGGTTCTCGGTCATGAGGAGCTCGACGACCTTGGCGCGCTCTGTGGTGCCGTCGGCCTTCATCCACGCAACCTGCTGCCCCTTCTTGATCGTGCCCTGGTGGACGCGGCAGAGAGCAAGGCGGCCGAGGTACGGCGAGGCATCAAGGTTGGTGACGTGCACCTGCATCGGCTTCTCAGGATCGAACTTCGGTGCGGGCACGGTTTCGAGCAGGGTCTTGAACAGCGGCTCGAGGTTCTCTTCCTCCGGCATGCCGCCGTTCTCTGGGCGCTTCAGCGAGGCGCGACCGGCCTTGGCCGAGGTGTAGATGATCGGGAAGTCGATCTGCTCCTCGGTGGCATCAAGATCGAGGAAAAGCTCGTAGGCCTCATCGACAACCTCGCCAATGCGGGAGTCGGGGCGGTCGACCTTATTGATGACGAGCACGACCGGCAGGCGCTTCTGCAGGGCCTTGCGCAGCACGAAGCGGGTCTGGGGCAGCGGGCCCTCGGACGCGTCAACGAGCAGCACGACGCCGTCAACCATCTCGAGACCGCGCTCGACCTCGCCACCGAAGTCAGCGTGACCGGGGGTATCGATGATGTTGAAGGTCACGCCACCGTCAGGAGCACCCGAACCGGTGTAGTGAACAGAGGTGTTCTTCGCGAGGATCGTGATGCCCTTTTCGCGCTCGAGATCCATGGAGTCCATGACACGGTCATTGACGTCCTGGTTCTCGCGGAAGGCGCCCGACTGCCAGAGCATGGCGTCGACAAGAGTCGTCTTGCCGTGGTCGACGTGGGCAATGATGGCAACGTTGCGGAGATCTTCGCGTGAATTCACTCGCCAACCCTACGGGCGCAGGCCAATATCACGTTAATCGCCCCATGAATAGGGGTTGAACGCAGGAATACGACTACTGAGGGTTCTCTGCTCGATAGACGGCCACGACCGCGTTGGCATGACCGTGACCCATCTCGTGAGTCTCCTTGAGGAAGGCCACTTGGTTCATGTGGGCCTTGCCCTTGACCTTCTTGAGTTCCTTCATCCA
>JBIJBU010000225.1:0-2567 GCA_044345075.1 Candidatus Nanopelagicales bacterium
ACCGACCTCCTCGGAGATGACCTGGCCGCCGGTCAGGATCGCGATGTCCTGCAGCATTGCCTTGCGGCGATCGCCGAAGCCCGGTGCCTTGACGCAGACCGAGCGGAAGGTGCCGCGGATCTTGTTCACGACGAGAGTCGACAGGGCCTCGCCCTCGACATCTTCGGCGAGGATCAGCAGCGGCTTGCCGCTCTGCATGACCTTCTCGAGAACCGGAAGAACGTCCTTCACGGCCGAGATCTTCGAGTTGACGATGAGAATGTAGGGATCCTCGAGCACTGCTTCCATGCGCTCGGGGTCAGTGACGAAGTAGGGCGAGATGTAGCCCTTGTCGAAGCGCATGCCCTCGGTGAGCTCGAGCTCGAGGCCGAAGGTGTTGCTCTCCTCAACGGTGATGACGCCTTCCTTGCCGACCTTGTCCATTGCCTCGGCAATGAGGCCGCCGACCTCCGCGTCGCCGCCTGCGGAGATTGCAGCGGTCGAAGCGATCTGCTCCTTGGTCTCAACATCCTTGGCCATGAGAAGGAGCTCGTCGCACACGATTGCAACCGCGCGGTCGATGCCCTTCTTCAGTGCCATCGGGTTTGCACCGGCGGCAACGTTGCGCAGGCCTTCGCGCACGAGTGCCTGAGCGAGAACAGTTGCCGTGGTGGTGCCGTCGCCTGCGACGTCATCAGTCTTCTTGGCAACTTCCTTGACCAGCTCTGCGCCGATCTTCTCGTAGGGATCCTCGAGGTCGATCTCCTTGGCGATGGAGACACCGTCGTTGGTGATCGTGGGGGCGCCCCACTTCTTCTCCAGCACCACGTTGCGGCCCTTGGGGCCGAGGGTGACCTTGACTGCGTCTGCGAGCACGTTCATGCCGCGCTCAAGCGAACGACGAGCCTCTTCATCAAATGCGATCATCTTTGCCATGGGGTAGTTCCTCCCGGAACATCAGTACGGACGGCCCCAGGAGTTGTCACTCTCAGGGCTCGAGTGCTAATCCAAAATTAGCACTCTCCCCAGGTGAGTGCAAACGGCCCGGCAGGCCTGCGATCGCCGCCCCTGCCGGTCGTGAATTAGCCGATGGCGGTCGTGATGGTCAGCTCAGCCTCAGCGAAGGCATCCTTGGCCGGCACGGCCACCGCTCCTGAGGTTGAGGTGGCCCAGGCCTTGCCCAGCGGGGCCCAGACCGCGCTCATCTCGGGCACATTCGGAACAGGCACGCCGCCGGTGCCGACCACTCCGAAGGCCTTGATCAAGGCCGAGGCGGGGGTACCGGCCGTCGCGGCAGGCATCCGACCTGCAGCGGCGCCGAAGGCCGACTGCACGGGCAGTTTCGTGAGACCGGTGCGCAAGAACTCCTTGGCCAGCGGGCCGCGCTTGTGCTGAGCGGCAAATGAGGTGACCGCGAAGCCCTTCATGCCCAGCAGCGGCGAGGGCGCGAGCCCAGCCACGATGTTCGGCACGGGAGAGACGCGGTACTTGAACTTCAGGCTCGCTAAAGTCGCGGCATCCCACGGGCCGGTGATCCAGAACGGGGAGTCGCCATTGACGAAGGCATCCTTCGCCGCATCCGCGGTGAGCGCCGAATCAATGAGCGTGGTCTTGTTCCAGCTATCGATGCGAGCCTGATTCGCCTTGAACACACTGTTGTCCACGCCGACGTTATCGACGTCAACGGCGCCCGCAGCATCACTGCCGAATACGTAACCACCGAGTCCGGCGAACAACGGATACATGCGGTACGCATCTCCGCTAGCGCCCTGGCCCACCGCGAACGGCACGCTGATCGTGCCGGCCTTCTTGAGCTTCAGTGCCCGCTTCGCGAGTGCATCGAATGTCTTCGGTGAAGTCTTGATCAACTTGGCATTGGTAATCAATGCAACGTTCTCGTACGAGACTGGAACGCCATAGCCCTTGCCTGCATAAGTGAAACCTGAGAGCACGTTCGCGGGGAACAGCGCGCGCTGCTCGTTAGTGAGCTTGGTGGGCGCGAGTAATTCGGCATTCACCAGCCCGCCGACCCATTCGTGTTCCATTGCGATCACATCGGGGGCATCCTTCACTGCCACTGTGGGCAGCTCGGACTTAATGGCAGCGAAATCCTTGACGACGATGTTGAGCGGCTTACCGCCGAAACCCTTGGGAAAGGAAGACGTGAGCACATTGGCGCGAGTCTGATCAGCCCAGATTGTCAGCCCATCGGCCGGAGCCGCCTGCACCGGCGATCCGGCAAGAGCCACGCCCGCTGCGATCGTGATCGCGGCGACTACTGCCACCTTGGTGCGCATCTATGTCTCCATCCGTGTCGTGTGCCCCATCGTAAGCGCGTAGGTGCCCAACTGCGGCGAGCTCGTGCGAATCTCGCTTGCACAGTTCATGGCCAAGGCGACATCGAGTGCCTGCCGGAAGCTCCTCCTTAGCGAACCGCTGACAGTTTCGTAGAGAATGTCCGGACTAGGCATCAAGGGTTCGGTGCTTGAGAAAACCCCGTCGGTGAATCCTCAAGTCAGGGGAACTGGAGTGAAGGGCAACGGGATCGCGATCTGGGCCGAAAGCCCCACGAAAGCCGCTCCGCCGAC
>JBIJBU010000226.1:0-2566 GCA_044345075.1 Candidatus Nanopelagicales bacterium
CGCCGCTGACATCGAGCGCATCACCAACCTTCGCGTGACTAATCCCGCGGCTGTGCGGGCTGCATTGCGCGATCGCGTGCGCCCCGCCGGCTTGCCGGCCGATGGCAAGATGATGCTGATCGCAGCGGATCACCCAGCACGTGGTGCGATCAGCGTGGGCAGCGACCCGATGGCCATGGCCGACCGTGCATCCTTACTCGGCCGCATCGTCACGGCTCTTTCGCAGCCCGGCGTTGACGGCATCCTCGGGCAGCCCGACATCCTCGAAGACCTTGCAGTGCTCGGCGCACTCGACGGCAAGCTTGTCTTCGGCACCATGAACCGCGGCGGCATTGTCGGCGCAGCATGGGAGCTCGACGATCGCATGACTGCCTACGACGCGGCGCATACGGCCTCAATGAACCTTGATGGCGCGAAGATGCTGCTCCGCATTGAGGACACCGATCCGGGTGTGGCTCGCACCATCGAGGCGTGCGCTCAGGCAGTAACTGAACTCGCTGATCGCGATCTCATTGCGATGCTCGAACCGCTGCCGTACGAGATCACGGCCAAGGGCAAGGCAAAGTTGGTCAAGGACAACAAGAAGCTCATTCGTGCGACAGCAATCGCAGCCGGCATGGGTGCGACGAGTGCCTACACCTGGCTGAAGCTGCCGGCATGGAGCGATATCGCTGCGGCCGCTGCTGTCTCGACCTTGCCGGTGCTGATCTTGGGCGGAGATCCCGGTGACAACTGGGATGCGGCCTTCGCCGACTGGGCTCGCGCACTCGAGCAGCCGACGGTTCGTGGTCTCGTGATCGGCCGAGCCCTGTTGTTCCCGCCCGATGGCGATGTCGCCTCGGCCGTGCAACGCGCCGCAGCCATCGTTCGCCCAGGCGGCGCGGCATGACGATCGAGGTTCCCTGGCATCTGCCCGCCGGCTCGCTGGCTAGTGGCGGAAACCTGATCACGCTCACGCCGAAAGATGCGCAGTGGCGGTATTCGGGTCTGCAGGTGTTCGCGTTGGTGGCCGGCGAGACTCGCAGCATCGAACTAGGAGGCATCGAGGCAGCAGTCATTCCGCTGAGTGCTCAGGGCCTGACCGTTGACATCGCCGCAGGAGATGCAGCGTCAGTGAGTTTCTCGCTGCAAGGTCGTGCGGGAGTCTTCGCGGGGGTCACCGACTGGGTCTACGCGCCGACCGGCTCGATCGTCACGATCACGGCGTCGACGGCAGGTGAAGTGGCACTCGCGAATGCCAAGGCGGAGGAAGTCTTTCCGCCGGCCTATCTCGCGGCCGACAGTTACCCAGTCACGGTGCGCGGGGCCGGCAGCTCGACACGGCAGGTCAACCTGCAGGGCCATCCCGACACGTTCGCTTGCGCGCATCGCCTGGTGTGGTGCGAGGTGCTTGCGCCCGGAGGCAACTGGTCGAGTTACCCGCCGCATCGTCACGATGGAATCGGCGACTGCCCGTGGGAGAACGAGGAGATCTATTACTTCCGCATCGGCAAGGAAGCGTTGGATGGAACGGTTGGCTCACACGGTGACCCCGAGGGCTTCGGCATTCATCGCACCTATACCGCGCCGGAGGATCCCGGCCTGCCCGTCGATGCGACTGTTGAGGTGCGCGATGGCGATGTGTTCTTGGTGCCGCGCGGCTACCACGGCCCAAGCATCGCAGCGCCGGGTTACCCGATGTATTACCTGAACGTGCTGGCCGGCCCGAATGACCGCACTCTCAATTTCTGCGACGACCCTGACCATGCCTGGATTCGCGAATCCTGGAATGGCGTGGCCACTGATCCCCGAGTCCCCATCACCCCGGTTTCCCGCTAAACAATTGAAAGAGGAGCACGTGAACACCACACCTGTTGCCGTCGCCATGCTGGGCGTTGGGCGAATCGGCAAGATGCACGCGACCCTGGTCGCACGATCGGTGCCTGAGACGCGTCTGGTTGCTGTCGCTGATGCATTCGCTGCAACTGCCGACGAGGTGGGCGCAGATCTCGGCGTGCCGGCTCTCACCGTGGCCGAGGTGCTCGCACTTCCTGAGGTCGAGGCAGTCGGCGTATGCACAACCACCGCGACGCATGTCGACACGATCATTGCGGCAGCCGAGGCCGGTAAGGCGATCATGTGCGAGAAGCCGATTTCGAATGACATCGCTGATGTTGATCGAGCTCTCGCCGCGGTCAAGGCCAATGGTGTGAAGTTCATGGTGGGCTTCAACCGCCGCTTTGATCCTTCGCATGCAGCAGTGCGCAAGGCCGTGATGAACGGCGACATCGGGCAGGTCGAGATCGTGCGCGTGACCTCGCGTGATCCTGAGCCGCCGCCCATGTCGTACGTCGCAGGATCAGGCGGAATGTTCCTTGACATGACCGTGCATGACTTCGACATGGCGCCATTCGTGGCGGGGAGCCCGGTCGTCTCGGTTTATGCCCAGGGCGCCGTGCGCGTCGACCCCGGATTCGCTGAGAACGGCGACATTGATACGGCCATCGTGCTGATGACTCACGCTGACGGCACGCTCAGCAGCATCGACAACAGTCGTCGTGCGGTCTATGGCTACGACCAGCGCGTG
>JBIJBU010000109.1:0-6108 GCA_044345075.1 Candidatus Nanopelagicales bacterium
CCTGGCCATTACGGCCATTGGCCTGCTGCTGTTCGCGTTGATCGCGGTTCTGCGCCTGGCCGGCCGACTCGAGCACGTTCCCCCTGGCGATATCGCCCTTGCTCTCATTCTCATTGCCGTGGCCTCGAGCCGAGTCTTCTCACCGCAGTACGACATCTGGATCGTGGGCCTGGGCGCTGCCTGCATTGCTGACCCGCGCACCCGACTGCGCAAGGTGGTGATCGCCTTGATCGTGATGTCGGCGGTGACGTCGATCATCTTCCCGTGGGCCTACGGGTCGCTTATGGACACCGCGCCATACGCGGTCGTGCTTCAGGTGATTCGCATCGTGCTGCTCGTGGGCTGCACGGTCATTGCCGTGAAGTCGGTGGCGTTCAACCGCCGCCGCGTTGCTGCGAGCTAGAGAACTCGGCCTACGCCGGTGAAGTAGCGGCGGTACCAGGCATCGTTAATCGGGGTGATGACCACGCCATCGCGAGGATTCGCCGCGTGCACCATCTTGCCGCCACCGATGTACATCGACACGTGATGCACGCTGCCGCCGAAGTAGAAGAGCAGATCACCGGGGCGAATCTGGCTCAGCGGGATCTTCTTCGATCGCGCGTATTGCGAGTAGCTGTAGTGCGGGAGCGAGACGCCGCCTTGACGCCACGCAGCCAAGGTCAAGCCCGAGCAGTCAAATGAGCTCGGCCCGGACTGAGCTGCGATGTAGCGATCGCCCACCTGCTGCAGGGCATAACGCACGGCGAGCGCTGCACGACCACTGGCAGCACTGCTCTGGCGCGAGTACTTGCTCAGCTCCCTCTTCGCATTGGCCTGCGACTCGCGGCGGGCGGCAGCGGCTTGCGCATCCAAACGACGACGCTGGGCTGACTCGAGACCGTCAAGAACCTTTTCCGCGGCGGCGAGGGACGCATCAGCATCGCGCTTATTGCTGGCCATCTGGTTGCGCACCTTCTGGGCGGCCGCTTGCTTTTGGGCAACCGCTGCTTCGGTCTGCGCGAGGCGCAGGCGGGCAGTCTGGGTGCGACGCAAGGAGGCGCCCTGCGACTGCGCGACCTGGTCGAGTGCGGAGGCCTGAGCGAGGAACTGGGTCGGGTTGTCGGCGAGCAGCACCTGCAGCGAGGTGTCGACACCGCCGCTGGCGTAGGTGGCTCGAGCCAGGGCATTGACCTGCCCCACGACATCGGCCAGCGCCTTCTTCTGGCGGGCTCGGCGGTCATTGAGAACGCGAAGGTTGTTGGTGATCTCGTTCAGGCTGACGCGAGCCTCGTTGTACCGCTCGGTCGCGGATTCGGCCTTCGCCTGGAGATCGCGCACCTGGGTGCGTACCTGGTCGAGGCTGGGGGCCGCCTGGGCAGTGCCCGGAATCAGGGTCACCATCAAAGCGGTCGCGACCAGGGTCACGACTCCTACGCGCAGCGCGCGCAACTTCGAGAAGGCAGGGCTCACGCCTGTCGTCCCTTTCGTCGCCGGATGATGCTCGTTCAGTTCCACGGTAACACGGGATTTCGGGGGCTACCCGCGGGTTTCCCCTAGGGGAAAATCACATATTCGCGCCTACTTGCCCCTCTAAGCAGGCCTTCTCCTACGAGGGGCTCGTGAGGACTGCTCAGGGGCCGGCGGCACCAGCCGCAGGGGTGGAATCAGGCCGGAATCGGCCAAAACGCCCAGGGCGCCGGTGTACTCGTCAGGGACGAAGGCCGCCGGGCTGATCGGGCCGAGGAGGACGGACACCACGCAGTCAGAGCACGCGGAGGCCGGAGCCTGGCAGGTACCGCAGTCAATGTTCATACTGCGACGGTAAATCAGGGGTCTGACAGAGGTCAGGGACCGCCCTCTACGAGCTCACCCCTCGACGTCGGTCAAGGACCGCCATCTACTAGCTCACCGCTCGACGTCGGTCAGGGACCGCCGTCTCCAGCGGCTTCCTGGGTCGGCCCACCGAACTCCGGTCGGGCCACGATCTCGATGCGATCAGCCGAGCCGCACCAGCGGCAGGTGATCGACTCAATGGTCTCGCTGAGGATCTCGGTTTCCTCGACCGACGGCTCACCTGCCATGTCCAGGTGCCAGAACTCGCGCACGCGCGAGGACCGCACGATGTCGAATCGAGTGAGGTTGCCGCAGTGCGCGCAGCGCAGGCGACTCTTGTCATCAGGCAGGGTCACGGACACCCCCGAACCCTATCGGTCGCGCCGAGTGCTGATGTCTGCCCCGTGACGTAGCGTGCGCATCGTGATCGACAACGAGCCCCTTCAGCTCAGCATCGCTGATGCGGGTACCTCGCTGGCCGAGGCCGTGTTCGTTGTCGTCGACCTCGAGACCACCGGCGGCGCACCTGCTGAGGCGGGCATTACCGAGATCGGTGCGGTCAAGGTGCAAGGCGGCGAGGTCATCGGCGAGTTCACGACTTTGGTGAACCCGGGCGTTCCGATTCCACCGTTCATCGCTTCACTCACCGGCATCACGAATGCCACGGTCGCGTCCGCCCCTCGCTTGGGCACGGCTTTGCCGGCCTTCCTGGAGTTCGCCGGCGATGCGATCCTCGTCGCGCACAACGCCCCATATGACATTGGCTTTCTCAAGGGCGCGTGCGCACTGCACGATCAGCCGTGGCGCGGGAATCGCGTGCTCGACACCGCGCGCCTTGCACGAGTGATCTTGCATCGAGACGAGGTGCGCAACTGCAAACTCGCCACCTTGTCGGCGTACTTCCGCACCACTGTCTCCCCCACCCACCGCGCCTTCGATGATGCGCGGGCTACTGCTGACGTCCTGCATCGCCTGATCGAGCGGGCCGGCAATCTAGGGGTGTACTCGGTCGAGGATCTCCAGGCGCTCTCCGGTCGCGTCACCACTGCGCAGCGCACGAAGCGACATCTCGCCGATGGCCTGCCTGCCAAGCCGGGCGTCTATGTCTTCAACGACCCTGAAGGAAAGGCCCTCTACGTCGGCACTTCGCGTAACATCCGCACTCGCGTGCGCAGTTACTTCACTGCCTCGGAGCAGCGTCGGCGCATGAGCGAGATGATCGGCATCGCGGTGTCTGTCACCCCGATTGTCTGCGCCACCGCACTCGAGGCACGCATTCGCGAATTGCGCCTGATCAATGAGCAGCAGCCGCGCTACAACCGGGCATCGCGAAGGGCTGATGCAAAGCCCTGGGTGAAACTCACCGCCGAAGCCGCTCCACGCCTGTCGATCGTGCGCACCATGAGTGACGATGAAGCCGATGGTGCGATGTATCTGGGGCCGTTCAACTCGAACTCCGCAGCGCACTCGGCAATCGAGTCGATCATGTGCGCGTTCCCCATACGCACGTGCACGCCCAAGCTCGCCCGCGCACCGCGCGCGATCAATGCCGGCTGCATCCGCCACGAACTCGGCAGTTGCGCCGCCCCCTGCATGAAAGATGGCGGGCACGATGACTACGCGCGCACCATCGAGCAGGTGCGAGCAGTGTTCAACGGCGATGCCCGCGAGGTTGTCAGTGCGGTCGAGCAGCGCATGCGCGAACTCTCAGCCGAGACCCGCTTCGAGGATGCCGCTACCTGGCGCGATTACCTCGCCACCTTCAGCCGCATGAGCATGCGCACACATGCGCTGCGCATGCTCGCCACTAACGCCGAGATCATCGCGGCTCGTCCGACCGAAGATCGTGGCTGGGAGATCCACTGCATCCGCTACGGCTCCCTCGCCGGTGCGATCACGGTCGAGCCTGGTGTTGATCCGCGCCCGTCGGTCGAGATCCTCGCCGACGCAGCGTCCGTCTTCCCGCCACCTGTAACGCCCGTTCCTGTTGGCCTGATCGAGGAGGCTACGGAGTTACTGAGTTGGCTCGAATCCGAGGGCACCCGGCTGGTGCGCGTTAGCGACGCACTGTCGATCCCGATGAACTGCGGCGGAGATGCGGCAGCGCACCTGCTCAGTGTGCAAAAGCGCATGCAGCGCAGCTCTTTACACGCTGCTGACTTCGCGTGGATGTCGCGTTACTCCAGACCGGCCGGCCCAATCTCTGCGGCATCGGTCAGCCGCATCCAGAATGCGGGCTAAGCGGCGCTGAGCTGCTGGGTCAGTGCGATCCAGCGGGTGAGCACGCCGAGTGCTGCACCTGACTCAAGCGCCTCGCGTGCAATCGGCATACGAGCCGCGATGGCTTCGACGAGATCCTCAACCGGCTTGCCCATTGCAGCGTCGTAGGCAGTCAGGGCAGCTGCAGCATTCAAGGTGACCGAATCGCGAATCGCCTTCACGCGATCAGCATCTGGGTCACTCGACTCCACACCGCGGAATGTCTTGAGCAGGAGTTCGGCATTTCGCTCGGGCATGCCGCCGGAGAGCAACTGCTGATCGACGCGTGCGATGCCCCAGTTGGCGGGATCAATGCTGAGGATCTTGACGTCAGAGGTGCGGGCATCCCACACCGTGGTGGTAGTGGCGGTGGAGATCTCATCGAGTCCGTCATCGCCGCGCACCACTACGCCGCGCACACCGCGCAGGGCGAGTGTCTTCGCGAGCGCCGGAGCGAGAGTTGGATCAGCGCAGCCGATCAGTGCGGCCTGAGCGCCGGCCGGGTTCGCGAGCGGGCCGAGAATGTTGAAGAAAGTCGGGAATGCGACTTCCTTGCGCACCGGAGCTGCGTGACGGAGCGCCGGGTGATGACGCGGAGCGAAGCAGAAGCCGATGCCGACTCCGTTGACGCAGGCCGCGACCTGCTCAGGGCTCAGGTCGATGACGACGCCGAGCTCCGCGAGTACGTCAGCGGTACCGGTCGATGACGAGGCAGCGCGGTTGCCGTGCTTGGCAATCGGTGCGCCTACCGAAGCCGCGACGAGCGCGGCCATCGTCGAGATGTTGACCGAGTGCGAGAGATCGCCACCGGTGCCCACGACGTCGAGACGGATGAGATCAGCGGGCAGGGGCACCCAGTCGCAGTGCTCGAGCATCACGCTCACCAGCGCACTGATCTCGTCGGGGGTCTCGCCCTTGGCACGCAGACCCATGGCGAAGGCACCGATCTGAGCGGGGGTGGCCACGCCCTCGAGGATCTGCTCCATCGCCCACGTGACACTGCCCTGGTCGAGATCGGTGCGTGAACTCAAAGTGCGCAGCACCGAGGCCCAGGTGGGAGCCGAGGGGGAAGGAGTCATGACGAGGAGAGGGACTAGACGGTGGCGACAGCCTGGCGTGCGGCCAGGAGTCGGATGACCTCGCCAGCCAGGGCGATGCCATTGATGGGGTGGGCCACGGCCGCATCAGCGCGCGACCAGGTGGCCAACCAAGCATCCTGCGGGCGGCCGACGAGTACCAGGATCGGCGGGCACTTGTAGATCTCGTCCTTGAGCTGGCGGGCAATGCCCAGACCACCGGCGGGGGCTGCCTCGCCATCGAGGATCAGGAGGTCGAATGCGCCCTTGTCGACCGCGGAGATCACGGCCGGCTCGGTGGCGCATTCGGTGTACTCGATATCCGGCAGGTCAGCGCTCGGGCGCGGGCCGAGTGCCAGGTAGACCTGCTGGCGCACGGTGCGGTCATCGCTGTAGACGAGCACCTTGAGCGGACGGGCGGCGGCGGTTTCTTGGCTCACGGGGCGAACTCTATCCGTGAGGGGCGACCTCGTGACGACGACCCCGACCGCCGGAGGTGACAAAGGCGACATTTTCTCCTGGCCATTTCACGGGGGGTCAGGAGGCAACCCGAGCGGCGATCTGTCAGACTCCCCTCGTGGCAACAGCAACCCCAACCCCAGCGGCTTACGCGCACGCACCGGCCAACCGACCCAACATGGTCTCGATTGGCACCATCGTGTGGCTGTCGAGCGAGCTCATGTTCTTCGCGGCACTCTTCGCGATGTACTTCACCCTGCGGGCCGTCAACCCCGAGCTGTGGGCGCAAGAGACCGAAATGCTCAATATTCCGTTCGCGAGCATCAACACCACGATCCTGGTGCTGTCCTCCGTCACCTGCCAGCTCGGCGTCTTCGCGGCCGAGCGTGGCGACGTTAAGGGCCTGCGCCGCTGGTTCATCATCACGTTCTTGATGGGCTCGATCTTCATCGGTGGCCAGGTCACCGAGTACGTCGAGCTCGTGCACGAGGGCCTCACG
>JBIJBU010000184.1:0-3282 GCA_044345075.1 Candidatus Nanopelagicales bacterium
TCATCGCCTTCCTGTTCGTCCTTGCCACCACCTATGTGGCCAAGCGCTTCACCCATGACGAAGCCACGCGCGCCATCGTGGTGTCGTACTACTGGCACTTCGTCGACGTCGTCTGGATCGCACTCTTCTTCATGATCTACATCCTCAAGTAACACCGGCTCCACCCTCGACCATCGCCAAAAAGCGTTGCAATTGAAAGACAACACGGAAGGTACGACCACGGTGAAGTTCCTGGCCGCAAGACGGCGCAGCCCCCTGGCTGCGGTTGCCATGCTGCTGATCGCGCTCATCGGCATCGGTGCCGGATACGCGGTCATCGCGAATGCCGGCCCCGCTGAGGCAGCCGCGGTCGCAAGCAGCGAGACCCAGGTTGAGCAGGGCAAGCGCCTCTACCTCGAGGGTTGCTCGTCGTGCCACGGCATGGAGTCGCAGGGCACCACCCAGGGCCCCACGATGATCGGTGTCGGAGCGGCAGCTGTTGACTTCCAGGTCTCCACAGGCCGCATGCCCATGGCAGCACCGGGCGCGCAGGCGCCCGCTCGCGGTGAATCGCAGTACACGCCAGAACAAATCGCGGCCATGGCGGCGTACGTAGCCTCGCTGGCCCCCGGCCCCGCGATCCCGACCGCAGAGCAGCTCGACTACGAGGATGCAGACGCCGCCCACGGTGGCGAGCTCTTCCGCATCAACTGCGCCCAGTGCCATCAGGCAGCCGGCCAAGGTGGAGCTCTCACGCAGGGCAAGTACGCCCCGAGCCTGATGCAGGCCGAGAGCAAGGATGTCTACGAGGCCATGATCACCGGCCCGCAGAGCATGCCGATCTTCAACGACGCCACCATTCCCGAGGAAGACAAGAAGGCGATCACGAAGTACATCGCCACCTTGCAGACCCTTCCGAGCCCCGGTGGCCTCGCCCTCGGCAGCCTGGGCCCCGTGCCCGAGACCGTCTTCCTTTGGACCGCCGTCTTCGCCGCTCTCATCGCAGTGGCCATCTGGATCGGAATCAAGGCACGATGAGCGATCACAGCACCCCGAATTCCCTTGAGAGTGGCTCCCACGAGAACCATCCGGTCAAGTTGGGCTATTCCCCTGTGGCCGATATCGAGCACAAGCTCCGCCTGACCGATACCGACCCGAAGGCAGCCCGTCGCGCAGAGCGCCAAGTCGCGAGCATGTTCGTGCTCTCGATCCTGCTTGTCTTTGCCTTCGTGATCGCGTACTTGTTCATCGACAAGACGACCATCGTCTACATCCCGGTGTTCGGCGATGTGAGCGCACTCAACTTCTCCCTTGGCCTGTGCATGGGCCTCGGCGTGTTCTTGATCGGCGCCGGCGCCATCCAGTGGGCCAAGAAACTCATGCCCGATACCGAGGTCGTGGCTCAGCGTCACGAGATGGCCTCCCCCGTGTCAGCGACTGACGAAGCCGAGGCCAACTATGAGCGCGGCAAGACCGAGTCAGGCTTCGCTCAGTACACGATCATCCGTCGCACCCTGATCGGCGCACTGGCTCTCTTCCCGATCCCACTGGTCATCATGCTGCGCGATCTCTGGACCACCCCCGCAGGTAGCCCCAGCCCCGAGGCAATTCTCTCGAAGACGTTGTGGAAGAAGGGCGAGCGGATCATCGTCGACGGCACCAACATGCCGGTCAAGGCCGAGGATCTCACCGTCGGCGGTCTCATCTCCGCAATCCCTGCAGATCTTCCTGAGGTTCAGGAGATCGAGGGCAATCTCAACGCCCGCGGCAAGGCTGCGATCCTCGTCGTGCGCATGGAGCCCCGCGACATCCGCTCGCAGCAGGGCGATGGCTGGGATTACCAGGGCATCTTGGCCTTCTCAAAGATCTGCACCCATGTGGGCTGCCCGATCGCACTGTACGAACAGCGCACTCATCACCTGCTGTGCCCGTGCCACCAGTCAACCTTCGATCTCGCTGACTCCGGCAACGTCATCTTCGGCCCGGCCGCTCGCCGAATGCCGCAGTTGCCGATTGGCGTGGATGAGGAAGGCTATCTCGTAGCAATGTCTGACTTCGCCGAACCTGTCGGCCCGAGTTTCTGGGAGCGTGGATGACCACCACAAGCCCGGTCGAGAAGGTAGGCGGCGGAGTCGCCACCTATGTCGACCAGCGCACCGGCAGCAATAAGTTCCTCGCGCGCAACCTCGGCAAGGTGTTCCCCGACCACTGGTCCTTCATGCTCGGCGAAATCGCCCTTTACAGCTTCGTCGTGGTTCTGCTGACCGGCACCTTCTTGACGTTGTTCTACAAGCCTTCGATGATCGAGGTGCTCTACGACGGTTCCTATGTGCCGCTCAAGGGCATCAAGATGTCCGAGGCCTACGCCTCGACTCTCGACATCTCCTTCGATGTGCGCGGCGGCCTGCTCCTGCGCCAGATGCACCACTGGTCCGCACTGATCTTCATCGCAGCGATGAGCGTGCACATGTTCCGAGTGTTCTTCACCGGTGCATTCCGCAAGCCACGTGAGTTCAACTGGATCATCGGCGTTGCCCTCGTCACCTTGGGCCTGGGGGCTGGCTTCTCCGGCTACTCCCTCCCCGACGATCTGCTCTCGGGCACTGGCCTTCAGATTGCTCGCGGAATCATTCAATCAATCCCAGTCATCGGAACCTGGATGGCGTTCTTGCTGTTCGACGGCGAGTTCCCCGGCACCGACTTCATCTCGCGCCTGTACGGCGTGCACATCCTTCTGATTCCAGGCCTGATCCTGGCCCTCGTGACGATCCACTTGATGCTCGTCTGGACCCAGAAGCACACCCAGTTCCCCGGCCCGGGCCGCACCAACGAGAACGTCGTGGGCTACCCGCTCATGCCGGTGTACATGGCCAAGGCCGGCGGCTTCTTCTTCGTGGTCTTCGGTGTGATCGCCTTGATTAGCGGTCTTGTCACCATCAACCCCATCTGGGTATTCGGGCCTTATGTGCCCGATCAAGTGAGCGCCGGTTCGCAGCCGGACTGGTACATCGGCTGGCTTGATGGCGCCCTGCGCACGATGCCGAACTGGGAGTCGACTCTCTTCGGGTTCACCGTCTCCTGGAACATCTTCATTCCGGCGGTTGTCGTCCCGGGCATCATCTTCACGGCCCTTGCCCTGTACCCGTTCCTCGAAGCGTGGGTTACCGGCGATAAGAAGGAGCACCACCTCCTCGATCGTCCGCGCAACGCTCCGACCCGTACGGGTATCGGCGTCATGTCGCTCACCTTCTACCTGCTGCTGTGGATCGGCGGCGCCAACGACATCATCGCCATCACCTTCGG
>JBIJBU010000227.1:0-2535 GCA_044345075.1 Candidatus Nanopelagicales bacterium
CCGAGTCAGCCTGATCGCGGAGTGCCCGACTGGTGTCGATGTACTCGTGATTCATGCCAGGCTCAAGAACGAGAGTGTCATCGCCATTGCCATGACCGACTGAAGTCAAGACCTCAAGAATCGCATCGCGATAGCGAGTGAGAGCTGTCTCGAATTCCGCGGGCTTCGGCTTTGCCGGGTATAGGTAGACCGCGAGCAAGCCGATCACGCCACCAATGACGACATCGAGCACCCGCCAGACGTCGTCCTGCATCGAGCCCGGCCCGAGTGCAAGCACGAACACGACGGCAATCGGAATCTGGATCTGACCGGCGATCGACCACGGGATCATCCGGGCGACCAGTAGTGAGACAAGGATGGCGATCAGGAACGACCACCAACTCAGCCCGACGAGATTGACCCAGATCGACGCGGCCAGCACGCCGATGCCCGTACCCAGGATGCGCTGCAGCGAAAGCCCGAGGGTGCTCCATGGGGAGGACTGCAGCACGAGCAAAGTCGTGACCGGGGCAAAGATGCCGAGGGAACTGCGCGAGAAAGTGACCGCGACCAGCCAGGCGATGGTGACGGCGATAGCCAGGCGAATGACATGGGCGGGCGTGCCCAGGCCGCCGTGCCGCTGCTGGAGCACATCGCCCAAGCGCAGTTCGGGCAATAGCCCGTTGCTCCCAGTCGACTGCGCCATGACTACCAGGCTAGTGCGATTACGCTGGGGGCCGATGAGTACTGAGAGCGCGTTCTGGCCGGCCCCCCATGCCGATCAACCGATCCATGCCACCGTCTCGGTCCCCGGTTCGAAGTCAGCCTCCAACCGCGCGCTTGTACTCGCAGCCCTCGCCGACGCACCCAGCACCATCACCGGCCTGCTCGATGCCCGCGATACCCGCTTGATGATCACTGCCCTGGAAAACCTCGGCGCCCGCATCGAAGTCATCGGCTCGTCGCCCGTCGGAAACATTGACGTGCGGGTTTCGCCAACCTCCCTCACTGGTAGTTGCAGCATCGATGTCGGCCTGGCCGGCACCGTGATGCGCTTCCTGCCGCCGCTCGCCGCACTTGCCGCAGGCGAGATCGCCTTCGATGGTGATCCGCATGCGCGCGTGCGGCCGATGTCGACCACGATCGAGGCGCTGCGCCAGCTCGGCGTCGCGATCGATGACGAGAACCGAGGCACGCTGCCATTCACGGTCAAGGGCGCTGGCGCTGTCTCTGGCCGCGAAGTGCGCATTGACGCATCTGCATCGAGTCAGTTCGTCTCCGCACTGCTGCTCGCCGGCGCTCGATTCACGAACGGTCTCGTGATCACCCACGTCGGCCCGCCCGTACCGAGTCAGCCGCATATCGACATGACCATCGCGATGCTCGCCGAGCACGGAGTCATCGTCGATATCTCAACCCCGAATACCTGGATCATCGAGCCATGCGTGATTCGCGCAGTTGATCGCGCGATCGAGCCCGACCTCTCCAATGCTGCGCCGTTCCTCGCCGCAGCAATGGTCACTCGCGGCAGCGTCACGATCCCGGGTTGGCCCGCCTCGACCACCCAGCCAGGTGATGAGCTGCGCTTGTTGCTCGCACGCATGGGTGCCGACGTCGTGCTCGACGATCGCGGCCTCACCGTCTCGATGACCGGCGAGATTCACGGGATCGATGCTGATCTCGGCGATGTAGGCGAGCTCACTCCGAACCTCGCAGCGCTTGCAGCTCTGGCGACTTCGCCCAGCACCTTCAGTGGCATTGCTCATCTGCGCGGCCACGAGACTGATCGACTCGCTGCCCTCGTTCACGAAATCAATCACCTCGGCGGCGATGCGCACGAAACCGATGATGGTCTGCGCATTCAGCCGATGATGCTTCACGCCGGGCGCTTCGACACCTACGCCGATCACCGAATGGCCACCAGTGGTGCGATCATCGGCCTGCACGTGCACGGAATCGCGGTCGAGAACATCGAGACCACTGCCAAGACTCTCCCCGGCTTCGCCGATCGTTGGGCCGCAATGATCGACGGGACGTCGCAGTAGTGGCACGCAGCCTCGACGAGGACGACGTCCGGATCCGCCCCGGTCGCGGTAAGTCACGCCCGCGCTCGAAGGATCGTCCTGCCCATTCCGAGGCCCTCGGTGGCATGGTGCTCACGGTTGACCGTGGTCGCTTCACCGTGGCCATGGACGACGGCACCGAGATTTACGCCATCAAGGCGCGCGAGTTAGGTCGCAAGGGCATCGTCACCGGCGACATGGTGCAAATCGTCGGCGACACATCAGGCGACACCGATACCCAGGCCCGCATCGTGCGCCGCGACGAACGTCGTTCGAATCTTCGCCGAACCGCCGATGATTCCGATCCTGTCGAGCGTGTGATCGTCGCCAATGCGACTCAACTCGCCATCGTTACCGCGACCACGAATCCTGACCCCAGCATCGGTCTGATCGATCGCGCACTTGTCGCAGCCATCGACGCTGGCATCACGCCGATCTTGATCATCACCAAGAGCGATCTCAGGCCCGCCGATGAATTGCAGGCAACCTACGC
>JBIJBU010000228.1:0-2531 GCA_044345075.1 Candidatus Nanopelagicales bacterium
TACGTCAATGTCGGCTTCTGGTCGACCGTGGCGCTCCCTTCGGGCGTGAGCCCCGACGAGGGTCGGGTCAACCGCAGAATCGAAGAAATCGTGACGAATTTGGACGGTCGCAAGTCTTTGTACTCCACGGCGTTCTACGATCGCGAGTCGTTCTTCTCGATCTACGGCGGAAATACCTACTCAGAACTCAAGGCACGGTTCGACCCGGCAGGCAGGCTGCTGGGTCTTTACGAAAAGGTGGTTGAGCGGCGATGAAGCTGGCAGATGCCTTCTCCCTCATTGTCCCGGCGGAACGCGGCGTCGGATTCGTTGCGTATGACGGATCTACCTCGGGCCCGGCTGATCCAGCGGTGACCCTCGAGGTGCGCACCCCGCGAGCCGTCGAGTACATCGCGTCATCACCCAACCAGCTCGGCCTGGCGCGTGCTTACGTCGCCGGCGACCTGGAGATTCATGGCGATGCCTACGCAGCTCTGCAGCGTCTCTACCCCTTGCCGCTCGACCATGTGACTACCGGCGACAAGATCAAGCTCGCCCGCACCTTCGCCGGCAAGGCGCTCAAGCGTCCGACTCCGCCCCCGCAGGAGGCCGTCCTCAAGGGCGGACGTCACAGCAAGCGCCGTGATGCTGAGGCAATTCATCATCACTACGACGTCAGCAACCAGTTCTACTCCTGGGTGCTCGGTCCTTCGATGGCTTACACCTGTGCTGTCTTCCCCGATGCTGAGGCTTCACTCGAGACCGCCCAGTACAACAAGTTCGACCTGGTCTGCCGCAAGCTCGGCCTGCAGCCGGGCATGACCTTGCTCGATATCGGCTGCGGTTGGGGCGGCATGGTCATGCACGCCGCTGAGCACTACGGCGTCAAGGCAATCGGCGTCACGCTCTCCAAGGAGCAGGCAGCCTTCGCGCAGAACGCCATCAAGGAGCGCGGCCTCGAAGGTCGCGCCGAGGTTCGCTTCAGTGACTACCGCGATGTCCCCGAGTCCGGCTTCGATGCCATCAGCTCGATTGGCCTCACTGAGCACATCGGCCGCGAGAACTACCCGTCGTACTTCGCCTTCGGCTACTCGAAGCTCAAGCCACTCGGCCGCATGCTCAATCACACGATCACGCGCCCCGATGACAGCGAGCAGAGCTACTACAAGAACGGATTCATCAACCGCTACGTATTCCCCGACGGCGAGCTCTCTGGCCCCGCTCACATCATGAGCGTCATGAACACCGCAGGCTTCGAGATCCGTCACGAGGAGAACCTGCGCGAGCACTACGCACTGACCCTCAAGTACTGGTGCGAGAACCTCGAGAATCACTGGGACGAAGCAGTGGCTGAAGCCGGCCTAGGCACCGCACGCGTGTGGCGTCTCTACATGGCCGCATCGCGTCTGGGCTTCGACCTCAACACGATCCAGCTGCACCAGACCCTTGGCGTCAAGCTCGGCGAGGGTGGAGTCAGTGGATTCCCGTACCGCGGCCCAGCGATTCCTGCTGCGTTCTGACCCGGCTCTCCCATTACCAATATCCACAGTTGGCACGATCGATCTACCGCGACGTTCTTGAGCCGCATAGCCTCACGGAATGACCGTGCAGGAAACGTATGCCCGCGTGGGTTGACGAATCTGTCAATGTTCGGCTGGGTGTCTACCTCTTATGCGCATACACCTGCACAAGTGACCAAGAAAACCTAGCTCGAACTTCGCTTGCCAACTCCCCACTCGGTCAACGGCGGAGATTTCACTGGCGCAACGAAAAGGAAGAGCTGCGAATTGCGGCCCGAGACCTTATTGCCACTCTTCCTGGCGGGTTGGTCATCGTGATCGGTACAGGGTTAGTGAACTCACGACAGGAGCGAGCAAGGCAGGTTTGCTTTCGGCAACTCTTACTTCATCTGGATAATCGTGGAGTGGGCGACATCGTGCTCGAGAGGCGTGATCCTCACCTGAATCGGCGCGACATTCGCACACTAGAAGGACTTCGTGGTGCGGGATGGATTAGGGCCGTGGCACACGTGTCTCACGGTGACCCGAACGTCGATGAAATGCTCTGGATAGCCGACGCGGTCTGCGGACTTTCGAGTCGAGCTCTGGGCACAGACTTTGAAGACTTGTCTGTTCTAGCTCGAACGCATGTGATCCGAATTCCGGTCACATAAAAGCCGCGAGGACCGGCTTCCGTCGTCCGACGGATGATCCGGTCCTCACTTCCGTTCCTCCCAGCAGGAGGCGGCTGACTCAATGATGCGCCCTGGCTTTAGGCTCCGTCAAGGCTCAGTTGGCGTAATCAGGCCTGCAGGCCAGCAGTCGGCGGGTACAGCGAGTACGACGGGAAGTTGCCGAAGAGGCGATCCTCGGAACCATCGGCCGGCTCGGTAACTGCCTGAACGAGCAGGTCGCCACCGACGAATGCACCCTTCCACGAGGCACCCTTGCCACCGAAGATCTCATCGCGGTCGCCGCGCGAGCGCGGTGCGTTGATACCGATCTTGAAGGACTGCAGTTCATCAGCCACGCGATGCGCGAACTCATTGTCAT
>JBIJBU010000229.1:0-2528 GCA_044345075.1 Candidatus Nanopelagicales bacterium
TAGGCCAGCCGCTGGGCCTGGCCCGTTGGTCCGAGCCCTGCACGGTGCCGGTCGCGGACTTAGCGCTGCCTGGGTGGGCACCGCACGCATGACCGGCAAGGCCACCCGCGCGATTCGCCGTAACGAGAATGAGACCGATCCCGAGCTGCACCGCGACGGCCTCGGCCTGGCGCTGCTCGTACTGGCCGCCGCTGCCGTCGCCACGATCTGGTTCGGTTTCGACACCTGGTTCGTCTCCTGGCTCCCGCTGCTGGCCGGTGCCTTCCTCGGCGCGCTCGACTGGGCAGTGCCGCTCGTTCTGATTGCGTTGGCCTGGCGTGTCCTGCGTCATCCTGATGATCGTGCGACCACTGGTCGCCGAATTATCGGCGGAATCATGACCTTGATCGCCGTGCTGGGCCTCTGGCACGTGATCTGCGGAATCCCGACCCCGAGTGATGGTGCCTTCGCCATGGACAGCGCCGGCGGAGTCATCGGCTGGATCGCTACTGCGCCGCTCTCCTCGGCCATCGGTCCAATCTTCACCGGACTGCTGCTGCTCGTACTGCTCGCCTTCGGCCTACTCGTGCTCACCGGCACCTCCTTCGCCTCACTTCGCGAGGGTGGCACCGCGCTGTTCACCTGGTTGCGTCATGGCAGTGGGGGAGGCGACGGCCGCGAGAGCATCGAGGAATTCGATGGCGATGAGGACATCGCTGCGTCCCTCGGCCAGCTCGCAGGCGATGAGCCCTTCATCACGCCGATCGCGGAAGAGGACGAAGAGCGCCCGGCAGCGATCTTGATGGCCGGCGTGACTCCTGCAGAGCCTGCAGTCGATACGGCGCACACCGTGGCCATCGAAGGCCACAGCGCACGCCACGCCACGGTGGCGATCGCCAAGCCTTCCGCCACTCCGGCACCCAAGCCCAAGCAGTTGCCACTTTCGGGCAATGTCGTCTTCACGCTGCCGGATATGTCGATGCTCAAGCAAGGTCCGGCACACAAGACCGCCACCAAGGTCAATGACCAGGTCGTCACCGCGCTCACAGAGGTCATGGAGCAGTTCGGCATCGATGCCACTGTCACCGGCTTCATGCGCGGCCCGACAGTCACGCGCTACGAGATCGAACTTGGCCCAAGCGTCAAGGTCGAGCGCGTTACGGCACTGAGCAAGAACATCGCTTACGCCGTGGCCAGTGCTGACGTGCGCATTCTCAGCCCGATCCCGGGGAAGAAGGCGATCGGCATCGAGATCCCGAACGCCGACCGCGAGCTTGTCGCCCTCGGTGATGTGCTGCGTAGCAAGGCCGCTGTCTCCGAGCAGCATCCGATGGTTGTTGCACTCGGCAAGGATGTAGAGGGCGGTTTCATCGTCGCCAACCTCGCGAAGATGCCGCATATCCTCGTGGCCGGCGCTACCGGCGCAGGCAAGTCGAGCTGCATCAACTCGCTTATTACCTCGATCCTGATGCGTGCGACTCCGCAGGAAGTGCGCATGATCCTGGTCGACCCCAAGCGCGTCGAACTGACCGCGTACGAAGGGGTTCCGCACCTGATCACACCGATCATCACGAACCCGAAGAAGGCCGCCGACGCCCTGCAATGGGTCGTCAAGGAAATGGATCGTCGTTACGACGATCTCGCGCACTTCGGTTTCCGTCACATCGACGATTTCAACAAGGCCGTGCGCTCGGGCAAGGTCACGCCGCTGCCGGGCAGTGAGCGCGTGCTCGAGCCTTACCCGTATCTGCTGGTCATCGTCGACGAGCTCGCCGATCTCATGATGGTCGCCCCTCGCGATGTCGAGGATTCGATCGTGCGCATCACGCAGCTTGCACGTGCAGCAGGCATCCACTTGGTGCTTGCCACGCAGCGACCCAGCGTTGATGTCGTCACCGGCCTGATCAAGGCCAATGTGCCGAGCCGTCTTGCGTTCGCGACCTCGAGCCTCGCCGACAGTCGTGTCATCCTCGATCAGCCCGGCGCAGAGAAGCTCGTGGGCCAGGGCGATGGCCTGTTCTTGCCGATGGGTGCGAACAAGTCACTTCGCATCCAGGGCGCGTTTGTTTCCGAGAACGAGATCCGCGCTGTCGTAGCGCATGCGAAGACTCAAATGGAGACCCAATTCATTGATGAGGTCATCGCGGCTCCGACCAGCAACAAGGAGATCGATGCAGATATCGGAGACGACCTCGACGTGCTGATCCAGGCGGTTGAGCTGGTCGTGTCGACCCAGTTCGGCTCAACCTCGATGCTCCAGCGCAAGCTGCGAGTTGGATTCGCCAAGGCCGGTCGCCTGATGGATCTCATGGAGTCCCGTGGCGTCGTCGGCCCCAGCGAGGGTTCGAAGGCACGCGACGTACTTGTCTCACCCGATGAGCTGCCGTCGGTACTGGCACTCATCCGCGGCGAGGAATAGACCTTCGTTCCAGGCGTGAACGGTGTACAGAATGTCCCAGTAGTTCAGGACGGATTCCCCCCGCCGGATTGCATGTACGGCACTAGCCTTCGAGACATTGAATTCTCGTGACGACGCGATCGGGGTGATG
>JBIJBU010000070.1:0-9339 GCA_044345075.1 Candidatus Nanopelagicales bacterium
CCTTCTTGCTCGCCGTCCCGCGAGTCTTCGAGAAGGTCTACAACTCCTCGCAGCAGAAGGCTGTGGCAGCAGGCAAGGGCCACATCTTCGACACTGCTGCGCAGGTCGCTATCGACTACAGCACGGCAAAGGACACCGGCCGTCCCGGAATCCTGCTGTCGCTCAAGCACAAGATCTTCGACAAGCTCGTCTACTCGAAGATTCGGCTCGCGCTCGGCGGCCAGGTCGAATGGGCGATCTCCGGCGGCGCTCCCCTGGGCACCCGACTCGGTCACTTCTACCGTGGAATCGGCATCACGATCCTCGAGGGCTACGGACTCACTGAGACCAGCGCCGCTGTGACGGTTAATCGTCCCGATGCACTGCGCATCGGCAGTGTCGGCCAGCCAGTACCAGGCACCACCGGTCGCGTTGGTGACGATGGCGAGCTGCTCTGGAAGGGCGCGCAGGTCTTCCCTGGCTATTGGAACAATGCCGCCGCGACTGATGAGGTCATCGACTCCGAAGGCTGGTTCCACTCCGGCGACCTCGGCGAGATCGACGACGACGGCTTCGTCCGCATCACCGGTCGCAAGAAGGAGATTCTCGTCACCGCAGGCGGTAAGAACGTCGCGCCTGCAGTGCTCGAGGATCGCATCCGCGCGCACTGGCTCGTCTCGCAGTGCATGGTCGTGGGCGATGCGCAGCCGTACATCGCAGCCCTGGTCACGATCGATCGCGACATGCTGCCCGCGTGGCTGAACATGAACAACATGCCCGCTGACACGACCCTTGAGTCCATCGTGAACAACGATGTCCTGCGCGCCAGCGTTCAGGAGGCCATCGACGATGCGAACAAGGCAGTGTCACAGGCAGAGGCGATCAAGAAGTTCGCGATCCTTCCCGTCGACTGGACGGAAGCAGGTGGACAACTCACCGCGAAGCTCAGCCTCAAGCGAGGCGTCGTGATGCAGGAGTCTGCCGACGAGATCGCGGCGCTCTACTCGTAAGGGAGATTCCCACTAAGCCCCCAACTAGGGGTTCACAGGCGGTAGCCTGAATGAATGAACGTTCATTCATTACCGGGGCAGGACTCCACACGCGCTGACCTACTCGTGGCCGCCGCGGCGGAAATCTTCGCCGAACGCGGGTTCGAGGCTGCCACCGTGCAGCAGATTGCCTCGCGCGCCGGCGTGAGCACCGGGCTCCTCTACCGCTACTTCCCCGGCAAGGCAGACCTTGCCCGAGCGATCGTCGCCTCCTTCCACGAGGAGGAGGCTGTCGCGCTGGCGGCCCTCAAGCACGTCAACGTCGACCCCGAGGCCGCAATCGTCGCTTACGTCGAGGGGTGGGTTGCCGCCGCGACCGAGGATCCGCGGTCCTGCGCGCTCATGGCGGAGATTGCCGGCCTCGCCGTACGTGATGGACAAGTCCGGGCTGACGTTACCGAGGGTGAGCGCCATGCGGTCGACGTGCTGTCCGCGGCACTCGAGCAGGCCGGCCTCCCTGCAGTCGAGGCGCGGGGACGCGCCTCACTCGCTACCTGCGCTCTAGACGGCATCACCCTACGGATTGCGATTGAGCCAACCTGGGACGCGCGACCGGCACTCAACACGCTCATCGCGACCCTGCGCAGTACCGCGAACAAGCCGCGCACTACTGCGAGACGGTCATGAGCGGGCAGGGACGCCAGCATGCCGTTGATCGACTGCGCGGCTTCGCGCTGCTAGGAGTACTGATCGTCAACACTCCATTCCTCATCACGAGCGTGGCGGGGATCTCCGAGATCTCCATGCCCACCAACTGGGACAGGACGGCAGGCTTCATTACCTGGGCATTGTTCCAGGCAAAGAGCTACGTGATCTTCTCGTTCATCTTCGGCTACTCGCTGACAATCTTCCTCGAACGCGCGATGGCGAAGGGCATTGATGGTCGCCGCGCCTACCGCCAGCGACTTCTCGCCCTCGCCGTGATCGGTGCCGTCCACGCCGTACTGCTGTTCGTTGGCGACATCTTGTTCATCTACGCACTCCTCGGCACCAGCTTGCTGTGGCTACGGCGCAAGAGCGATCGCACAATCCTTCGCTTCGCAGCTGTCTTCTACGCCGCACAGGTAGTTGTCATGGCCGGACTACTGGCACTCGCGTTCATGCCCACAAGCGACTCTTCGAACGCTGTCGACTCAACGCTGGGCGTGGATATTGCGAACATCGATACATCATGGGCAACGGATGGGCTTTGGGGTGCCAGCCTCACTCGGCTCGAGGTTTGGCCATTTGCCCTTGCACTGATCATCGCGCTGCAGGGACTGCTCGTCCTGTCGTTGTTCTGCGTCGGCATGGTGGCTGGGCGGCGCAAGTGGCTGGCCGATCCCGACGCCCACCGCGAAACGCTTCGCCGGGTGCGCAGATGGGGATACTGGCTGGGCCTACCTCCATCGCTGATCGGAGCCGCACTCATCATCATCCCTGGCGCTGATGCCGATCCAGGGCGCTTCATGGTGGGTGTCGTCCTCATCTACCTCACCGCGCCCGTGCTCTCAGCCGCCTATGTGGCGACAATCGCTCTCCTGCGGCCGTCGCGCGTTACTCGAATCCTCGAGGGCGACGGAAAGATGAGTCTTTCGATTTACCTTGGCGAGTCACTTCTCATGACAACGCTCGCGGCAGGCTGGGGCTTTGGGCTTTTCGGGCTCGACACCGCTGCAGCATTACTTGTTGCCCTGGGTGTGTGGATTGTGCTGTCAGTCATGGCAGGGCTTTGGCATCGGTGGTTCGGGCCGAATGCACCCGGGCCCGCTGAACGTCTGCTTCGCCGCATGACCTACGCAGGCATCTCCACCGCATCGCCCCCGGGAAGCCGAGAGTGACCTGACTCTCGAAGGCCATCGACAACGGAGCCGCCTTGGGGATGTGAACCCCGGACCTACGCATGAGGAGTGTGCCGATGCGCACTACCCCATGTTGTGACACCACGAGTGCCTTAACCTTCGCTTCATCCACCTGCTGCTGGTTGCTCTTTGGCTGATTGTTCTCTGCCATTTCTTGGTCAAGAACCGCAGGCTTTCAGACCAAGCTATCGGGCAGGTCCCTATTGCACCAACGGTCGCGCGCTCGCAAGATCAAAGGCGCAAACTCTGTTGTGGGCACCCTGCCCATCATCTAGTGTGCTTCGATGAGCACTATCCAGGCGCCGCCTGATCCCGCTGCTGTTGTTGACCAGCGGACTTCGCCGGTAGGACGCCCACTTCTGGTTGCGCTAGTCGGCTTGAGCTTGGTCGTGGTCGCCATCGTGGTCTGGGCACTCTTTGGTCGTGTTCCGCAGACCGTTGCGGGACCTGGCTACGTCGTTCCCGCACAAGGCTTCACCGAAGTGGGCACGACGATGGCCGGCCTCGTGGAAACGGTCAATGTTCAACCGGGCCAGCGCGTGAGCCAGGGCGAGGAACTCGTGAGAGTTATCGTCGCGGACGGCGACCTTGAGTCGATCGTGAGTCCGCTAGATGCCATCGTCAGCGAGGTGGAGGCCCTTCCAGGTCGCATCACGGAGGCGGGTGACCCCATGCTTTACCTGCAGCCTGTCGATGCCCCTCTCCTTGTCAAGGCGTTCATCCCCGCGACGGAGGCATTTTCCATTGGTGTTGGCGCACCGGCGGCGGTGTCGCCTGCCGATGCGCCGCGCGCGGCGCAATACGGCGTGATACGCGGCTCCGTCACTGCAATGTCTCCGACACCAGTGTCGGCTGATCGAATCAGTTACATCGTAGGAGGCAACACCTCTCTCGTTGACTACTTCCTCGCGTCAGGACCCGTTCTCGAGGTAACTGTTGAGCTTGAACAAGATCCGTCGACCCCCTCCGGCTACAGCTGGAGCATTGGCCAAGGCCCCGACGTGGAGATCGATGCAGGCTCACTGAGCGAAGTCACGGTGCTGCTTCGTGACTCGCCGGTACTGGGTTGGTTCACGCCGTGATCGGCTGCAGGACGACGGGCTGTTTCGCGCAGTGAGTCAGGTAGAGCGCGTGGTCGCCACGCTCGCAGCACATGGTCGAGTTGTATCGACTGAGACTGTCGAACGCCAACTCGGAGGGTTCGAGGGACTACCGTCAGATGTCGCTGCAGATGCACTGCTGCGCACCTACTGCATCGCACCCGATGGCACACCCCTGCCGGGCTTCGAACCTGATCGCACGTCACGCGGGGTGATCGCTGCCATCTTGCTGCAGTCGAGAACGAGCCTCAGTTACGTATTCGTGGCCGTTTTGGTGGGCCTGGTGCCCTCCATCGCGGTACCGCTGCTCATGCGGCTCTTCGTCGACCGCTACATCGTCGAATTGGACACCTCTTGGGGTCTGATCGCAGTCCTGGGCCTGATCGTCGCAGCCTCCATACTCGCTGCGGCCGTCGTGATTGCGAACGCAGTGTTGACGCACCTGCAGAAGCGTTTTTCCCGTTCACAGGCGACAGCCTTCGTGTGGCACTCCCTCACGATGAGCATCCCGCACCTTCAGCGTTACGGTATCGGCAATGTGCTAGGGCGATTCAACTCTGTAGAACGCTTTGCTATGCGAAGTGGTAGTAACCTCCCGCATGCTCTTGTCAACTCACTCATGGCCATCGTATTTCTCGTCATGATCTTCTTCCTTGACGCCGTCATGGGCCTCACTGCACTGCTCGTAAGTGTCGTCACCTTGTTGATCAGCCGAGCTGTGCTCAAGCGTCGAAGGAGCCTGCAGCGTGGTTTCGACACCGATCTTGTGCGCCTGAGTGGTTACACCTCCGACATTGTTTCATCGATTGAGTCGATCAAGGCAGCCGCCTGGGAGCAGTTTTCCTTTGCGCGCTGGGCTCGCGTCCGCCAGGACGTGGCATCTTCTGCCACCCAGTTGGGCATCGCAAATCAGTACCTCACTCTCGTGCCAGTCCTTGCTCAGACCGTGGGACTGGGAGCACTCCTTGCCCTCGGGGTCGCGGAGGTCTTCGCAGGCACCATCAATTTGGGCACCGTGGTGGCTGCTCAAGCCTTCATGGTGCTGCTGCTCATGAGAATCCAAATGCTTGCCTACGTCGGGGCCCTGGCGCAATCCATCACAAGTGCCGAAAAACAGTTCGGACCCGTTGTGCGTCAGCCTCTTGACCCGGAGTTGCTCACGGTCTGTGCAGCTACGCCAAGGGGACCTTCAGAGGCCTCGAATCGACTTAGGGGTGCGGTCTCACTGCACTCTGTCAACTTCGGGTATGGCGACGCCATTGATCTTCTTCTCGAAGATCTTTCCTTGGAGATCGGAGCTGGCCGCCGCGTTGCCCTCGTGGGCCCGAGTGGTAGTGGCAAGACCACTATTGCGAAACTCATCATCGGTGAATTACGCCCATGGTCGGGCTACGTCTCGCTGGACGGAACACCTCGCCTCTCGGTACCACGCGACATGCGCACCCGCGATATCGCCTATGTGCCACAGACCTCCATGCTTTTCCCCGGCACAATCCGGGAGAATCTCACGTTGTGGGATGAAAGCATTACCGATGATGCAGTGGAGCGAGCTGCGCGTGATGCCTGCATAGAAGGCGCAATCCTCAGCAGACCAGGAGCGTACTTTCATCACGTCACTTCGGCAGATGGCGGCTTCAGCGGCGGCGAGCTGCAGCGTCTGTCCATCGCACGGGCTCTCGCTGGTGATCCGCGAATTATCGTACTGGACGAGGCGACGAGTGCACTCGATCCTGTCGTTGAGGCTGAAGTGGAGGCACGGCTTCGGACTCGCGGCGTGACCACCATCCTTGTGGCGCACCGGCTGAGCACCATCCGCGACGCCGACGAGATTCTCGTTGTCGATGCAGGACGCATTGTCCAGCGCGGCACATTCATGCAACTCGTTAACGAGGGCCTTTTTGCGGAGTTGGTCCATGGCTAAGGAACGTAGTGCTCCAGAGAATGGAATACCCGATGCATCATGGGAGGAGGCTGTCGACACGGTAGTTGCCGCAGCGACTCCCCTCGGGTTTTTGGCGCGAGCACCGCGCTTCCCTTCACCTCTGCTCGATGCATACTCCGTTGCCCTGTCCACAATCGACGGCGAAGTGCGCGCACCTGATCCGCGCGTCGAGCGCCACCTCCCGCCTATGGATGCCATCGCTGCGGCCTCCGGTCTGATGGTTGCGCCTCCACCGCGGGGAGCACGCTGGTGGAACTCGTTGCCAGGACCGGCGGTGACAACGGCGGGTGAGACAGCCACCGCGGTTCTGCCACGTGGATCGGGTGCTGACGCTGTTGCCGGTGGTACCCGCACACGCACGCGCTTTCATGGTGCCGAAGATGCTGGAGAAACCGTTGTCGTGACCGATTCGCTGCCGGCCGGGGCATCGTGGCGTGGACTCATCTGGTGGTCAATACGCGGGCGGCTGACACAGGTGAGCACAGTGCTCCTGCTGTCGTTGCTCGGAGGCACGATCGGCCTGCTGCTGCCGGTTGCTACGACAGTGCTTTTCGGGGTAGCCGTTCCGTCGGGAAACGCTGGATTGGCGGCCGGCATCCTCTTTACCTTCGCTCTTGGAAGCGCGGGGGGTGCCATGCTCATCGTCGCGCGCAATCTGTTGCTGATTCGCCTGCGCCAATCCAGCGATGCGCGTCTGGCTCCGGGCATTATGGCGCATCTCCTGCGTTTACCTCTTCCATTCTTTAGGCGTATGCAGTCTGGTGAGATCCTCAACCGTTCATTGGCGGTGGAGACTGCGAGGGAAACTGTCGATGACGGGGTACTCGCGTTGATCCTCACGTCGGTCTTCGGTCTAGTCAATCTGGTGTACCTGCTCGCAATCGACTTGGTACTCGGTATTGCGATGTGCTTCTTCATTTGCATCGTCATGGCTTTCGTCTCTATCTCACAGATACGCGCCCGTGGGCACCTTGTGCAGTACCTCGAGGATCGAAGCGTGGCTGAGAGCGCCTTTGTTGCCATGGTTGGTGCGATCGTTCCCATTCGGGTGAGCGGTGCAGAGTCACGAGCGATGGCTCGGTGGGCTCGGTTCTTTGCGATCCAACTCTCCTCACTGGAGCGCCGACTGGTAGGAGTGAAGAGGTCGGAGCCGTTTCTTATTGCTGGGCCGATCTTCATGAATGCGACACTCGTCCTTGTAGTGGTTGCAGGGCGGGGCTCGTTCACTGCGTCGGCGTTCATGGGCGCGTACGTCGCTGTCGCGCAACTCACCATTGCCATGGGCTTGCTCGCCCAGAATCTGAATACGTTGGCTGAATTGGGGCCCGTGCTTGAGCGTGTGGTGCCCATTACGTCCACCATGGTCGAACGGCCAGCTCCCGCGCGCGCGCCAGGTCCTCTCCAGGGTCGCATCCAACTCACCGACATTGTCTTTGGCTACGACCCTGACCAGCCTCCACTGCTCGACGGCGTCGACATCACCATCGAGCCGGGGGAATTCGTCGCCGTTGTAGGTCCGTCAGGATCAGGCAAGTCCACGGTGATGCGTCTCATTCTCGGCTTCGAGACACCATGGAGTGGGGTTGTCTCCTTCGATGGACAAGACCTCGCCGACCTCGATGTCGCGGCGGTTCGCCGACAGATGGGAACGGTGCTGCAAACCTCTATGCCTTTTGGGACGACATACCGAGAGAGCATCTGCGGACCGCTCCAGATCAGCGACGAGCGCCTATGGCAGGTCATCGCCGAGTCCGGGCTCGAGCCAGAGGTGCGCGCACGCGGTCTCGATGTACCGATCGGCGACGGAGGCGCTGCGATCTCGGGCGGGCAACGCCAGCGACTCATGATCGCCCGGGCCCTCGCCAGCGACCCTCGGGTAATCCTTCTCGATGAAGCAACCAGCGCCCTCGACAATGTGACCCAGGCCATCGTCATGCGTTCGATCCTGGGTCAGACGGTCACACGTGTCGCGATCGCGCACCGGCTCACCACTGTGGAGCGCGCAGACCGCATCCTCGTAGTCTCGGGCGGCCGAATCGTCGAGGAAGGCACGCCGGCTGATCTGCTAGCGAGCGGTGGACACTTCGCGCGGCTCGCGGCGAGGCAAGAGTACTAGAGCCAATCGGGCTTGCGGGATCAGCCTTAGCCACAGGGTTCCCTGGGGAATTCGCGCCAATCACGAGCGCAACATCGATGAATCTACAATCCTCGCTGAACTCGATTATCGCGAGCACGATGAAGTAGCCGCCTTAGCCTCTGCGAGGAAGTCAAACTTACGGCCTGGCAGACCGAAACCACCGCTTCCCACGCTCGAAGTAATGACTGTCATGCCGAATACGTCACTTCGCTGAGCCGTTTGCGCATCTACGAGAGATTCATGACCCTGAAGGCGGCGCTCAAGAGGCACGCATCAGGCGTAGATCCAGGGAGATTGGAGCCGCCTCCCGGATCTGAACCCCGGACCTACGCGCTACCGCCCTCGCTAGTCTGGCGCCATGATCAACCGATGGCGGCCGAGTGCGCCCGCCGTCATAGTCGGCTGGTTCGCGACGCGTGCGTTGATCCTGCTCCAACTGCTCATCTGGGCTGACAACTTCCTGCCTGATGTTCGGTTGTATGCGACCTGGACGATCCTGCTCTCGGATCGACAGTTCCCGGTCGGTGATGCCTACTGGCAGTACCCGCCGGGAGCCGGTGTCTTGTTCGCCCTCTCGCGCTACGCGGGGCCGGACCCTGTCTTCGGCTTCATCGTGCTGGCCTTCATTGCAGATCTCGCCTTGCTCGCACTGCTGATGAACTCGGGCCGCAAGGAGTCCGGAGTCGGCAGGTTCAACGGCGCCTGGGCGTGGGTCATCGGCGGGCTCGCCGTGGGACCCGTGCTCGTCGCACGCTTTGACATCTTCCCGACCGTGTTCGCCGTGGCCGCGGTACTACTCGCGACCAAGCCAGTGCGCTCCGGCGTCATGGCCGCCATCGGTGCTCTGCTCAAGGCGTGGCCCATCTTGATGCTGGCCGTGATCTCCAGACGGCAGCTTCCCAAGGCGGTGATCGCCGCGATCGTGACGGCGCTGGTGGGCGTTCTCGCCATCAATGCGTGGGCCAGTGGCGGCATCAGCTTCCTTGGAGAGCAGAGCGAGCGCGGCTTGCAGATCGAATCCGTGGGGGCCCTGCCGTACATGATCGCCGGCGCATTGGGCTTCGACCAGAACGTCGTGCTGCGCTACGGCGCTTACGAGTTCGTGATGTCGGGGGTGGGCCTGATCGGCCTGGCGATTACTGCAATTGGCCTGCTGCTCTTCGCATTGATCGCGGTTCTGCGCCTGGCCGGCCGACTCGAGCACGTTCCCCCTGGCGATATCGCCCTTGCTCTCATTCTCATTGCCGTGGCCTCGAGCCGAGTCTTCTCACCGCAGTACGACATCTGGATC
>JBIJBU010000009.1:0-29125 GCA_044345075.1 Candidatus Nanopelagicales bacterium
GTTGTCAGCGAAGGCGAGCGCATCGAGAAGGGCCAGGTCCTCGCGGACGGTCCTTCAACCGATCTCGGCGAGATGGCACTCGGCAAGAACCTGCTCGTGGCATTCATGTCATGGGAAGGCCACAACT
This sequence comes from Candidatus Nanopelagicales bacterium, assembly GCA_044345075.1. GTDB lineage: Bacteria > Actinomycetota > Actinomycetes > S36-B12 > S36-B12 > CAIKZY01. The sequence goes on from JBIJBU010000009.1 coordinate 128, forward strand.
ACGAGGACGCCATCATCCTCAACCAGCGTCTCGTGCAAGACGACGTTCTCTCCTCGATTCACATTGAGGAGCATGAGGTCGACGCACGCGACACTAAGCTCGGCCCCGAGGAAATCACCCGCGACATCCCGAACGTCTCCGAGGAGGTGCTCGCCGATCTCGACGATCGCGGCATCATCCGCATCGGTGCCGACGTGGTGCCCGGCGACATCCTGGTCGGCAAGGTCACGCCCAAGGGCGAGACCGAGCTCACCCCGGAGGAGCGCCTGCTCCGTGCGATCTTCGGCGAGAAGGCGCGCGAAGTGCGCGACACCTCGCTCAAGGTTCCCCACGGCGAGTCGGGCAAGATCATCGGCGTTCGCGTGTTCGATCGCGAAGAGGGCGATGAGCTTCCCCCGGGCGTCAACCGCCTGGTGCGCGTGTACATCGCGCAGAAGCGCAAGATCAAGGAAGGCGACAAGCTCGCCGGCCGTCACGGCAACAAGGGTGTTATCTCCAAGATCATGCCCGCCGAAGATATGCCGTTCCTTGAAGATGGCACCCCCGTTGATGTCGTCTTGAACCCGCTTGGTGTTCCGGGCCGCATGAACGTCGGCCAGATCCTCGAGACCCACCTGGGCTGGGCTGCTGCTGCTGGCTGGAAGGTCGATCCGACCGACCCGCGTGCACGCAACCTTCCTGACCAGGTCAAGGAGGCCCCGCGTCGCACGAAGGTCGCAACACCGGTCTTCGATGGCGCTCGCGAAGAGGAGCTCGCACTCGTTCTCGAGTCGACCCTCCCGACTGACGATGGATTCACCCTCGTCGGTGGCGATGGCAAGGCACAGTTGTTCGACGGTCGTAGCGGCGAGCCGTACCCGGGTCGCATCTCGGTCGGCTACATCTACATCCTGAAGCTGCTCCACTTGGTCGACGACAAGATTCACGCTCGCTCGACTGGTCCGTACTCGATGATCACGCAGCAGCCGCTGGGCGGTAAGGCCCAGTTCGGCGGACAGCGTTTCGGCGAGATGGAGGTGTGGGCACTCGAGGCATATGGCGCGGCCTACGCCCTTCAGGAACTGCTCACCATCAAGTCCGATGACGTCCTTGGTCGCGTGAAGGTATACGAGGCCATCGTCAAGGGCGAGAACATTCCCGAGCCGGGCATCCCTGAGTCATTCAAGGTGCTCGTCAAGGAAATGCAGTCGCTGTGCCTGAATGTCGAGGTGCTGTCCAGCGACGGCCAGATGATCGAAATGCGCGATACGGATGACGATGTCTTCCGCGCAGCCGAAGAACTCGGCATCGATCTTTCTCGCCGTGAGCCGAGCAGCGTCGACGAGCTCTAGCACGAGCTCATCCCCATCTGAACTGACCGCTTCAAACGAAGGACAAGAATCGTGCTGGACGTGAACTTCTTCGATGAGCTTCGCATTGGCCTTGCCACTGCCGAGGACATCCGCACCTGGTCATACGGCGAGGTCAAGAAGCCTGAGACCATCAACTACCGCACCCTCAAGCCCGAGAAGGACGGACTCTTCTGCGAGAAGATCTTCGGTCCGACTCGCGACTGGGAGTGCTACTGCGGCAAGTACAAGCGCGTGCGCTTCAAGGGCATCATCTGCGAGCGCTGTGGCGTCGAGGTCACTCGCGCCAAGGTGCGTCGTGAGCGCATGGGACACATCGAGCTCGCCGCTCCGGTTACTCACATCTGGTACTTCAAGGGTGTTCCGAGTCGCCTGGGCTACCTGCTTGATCTCGCACCGAAGGACCTCGAGAAGGTCATCTACTTCGCCGCGTACATGATCACGTGGGTCGACGTCGAGGGTCGCCACGAGGCACTCCCGTCGCTCGAGAACCAGCTCGGTGTCGAGAAGAAGCAGATCGCCAATCGTCGCGATGCTGACATCGACGCGCGTGCCAAGAAGCTCGAGGCTGACCTGGCCGAGCTCGAGGCAGAGGGCGCCAAGAGCGAGATCCGTCGCAAGGTCCGCGAGTCGGGCGAGCGCGAGATGGCAGCACTGCGCCGTCGCGCCGACGCTGACATCGAGCGCCTTGACCGCATCTTCGATCGCTTCCGCACTCTTAAGGTCCAAGACCTCGAGGGCGACGAGATGCTGTTCCGCGAAATGCGCGATCGTTATGGCCGCTGGTTCGACGGTGCCATGGGCGCTGCCGCAATCCAGAAGCGTCTGGAGACCTTCGACCTCGCAGCCGAGGCCGAGATCCTCAAGGAGATCATCGCCACCGGCAAGGGCCAGAAGAAGACCCGTTCACTCAAGCGCCTCAAGGTTGTCTCGGCGTTCATGAACACCACCAATTCGCCCACCGGCATGGTGCTCGACGCAGTCCCGGTGATCCCGCCGGATCTGCGCCCGATGGTTCAGCTCGATGGCGGCCGCTTCGCGACCTCTGACCTGAACGATCTCTACCGTCGCGTGATCAACCGCAATAACCGCCTCAAGCGCCTGCTTGATCTCGGTGCGCCGGAGATCATCGTCAACAACGAGAAGCGCATGCTCCAGGAGGCCGTCGACGCACTGTTCGACAACGGTCGTCGTGGTCGTCCGGTGACCGGCCCGGGCAACCGTGCACTCAAGTCGCTGTCCGACATGCTCAAGGGCAAGCAGGGCCGCTTCCGCCAGAACCTGCTCGGCAAGCGCGTCGACTACTCGGGCCGTTCGGTCATCGTCGTCGGCCCGCAGCTGAAGCTGCACCAGTGCGGTCTGCCCAAGCAGATGGCACTCGAGCTGTTCAAGCCGTTCGTGATGAAGCGCCTGGTTGATCTCAACCACGCGCAGAACATCAAGAGCGCCAAGCGCATGGTCGAGCGTTCGCGCCCGGTCGTGTGGGACGTTCTCGAAGAGGTCATCTCCGAGCATCCCGTGCTGCTGAACCGCGCACCCACGCTGCACCGCCTCGGCATCCAGGCTTTCGAGCCTCAGCTGATCGAGGGCAAGGCCATCCAGATTCACCCGCTCGTCTGCACCGCCTTCAACGCGGACTTCGACGGTGACCAGATGGCCGTGCACGTGCCGCTGTCCGCTGAGGCGCAGGCCGAGGCCCGCATCCTGATGCTCTCGAGCAACAACATCTTGTCGCCGGCACATGGTCGCCCGATCACGACGCCGACTCAGGACATGGTGCTGGGCATCTACTTCCTCACCTCGCATGCCGAGGGCGCAATCGGCGAAGGCCGCGCGTTCTCGTCCATCGCCGAGGCACTGATGGCATTCGACGCTCACAGCCTCTCGCTGCAGGCCGAGATCACCATTCGTCTCACCGACGGCATTCCGCCGGAGGGCTTCACCGCAGCCGAGGGCTGGGTCCCGGGCGAGCCGTTCATGCTGAAGACGACCCTGGGTCGCGCACTCTTCAACGAGGCACTCCCGGCCGACTACCCCTTCGTGAACAAGCAGGTCGACAAGAAGGTTCTCGGCCAGACCGTGAACCAGCTCGCCGAGCTGTACGCGAAGGTCGACGTCGCCAACACCCTCGATCGTCTGAAGGCACTTGGCTTCCACTGGGCAACCCGCTCGGGCGTCACCATCTCCATCTCCGATGTCGTCACTCCGCCCCGCAAGGCAGAGCTGCTCGGTGTCTCGGAGGAGAAGGCCGACAAGGTGCAGAAGCAGTACGAGCTCGGTCTGATCACCGACTCGGAGCGTCGCCAGGAGCTCATCGAGATCTGGACCCGCGCAACTGACGAGGTTGCCAAGGCCATGTTCGAGAACTTCCCGCGCACCAACCCGGTGTACATGATGGTCGATTCGGGTGCTCGCGGTAACTTCATGCAGGTTCGCCAGATCGCCGGTATGCGCGGCCTCGTGGCTAACCCGAAGGGCGAGATCATCCCGCGTCCGATCAAGTCCAACTTCCGTGAAGGCCTGTCGGTGCTCGAGTACTTCATCTCGACCCACGGCGCGCGTAAGGGTCTTGCTGATACCGCACTTCGTACCGCTGACTCGGGTTACCTGACCCGTCGTCTGGTCGACGTCTCGCAGGATGTCATCATCCGCGAGGTCGACTGCGGCACCGAGCGCGGCAATGAGCTCGCACTGGCCGAGATGGTTGACGGCAAGCTCGTCGCATTCGACAGCATCGACACCTCGGCAGCGACTCGTACGCTCGCTCGCGATGTCGAGGTTGATGGCAAGGTCGTCGCAACTGCAGGAGAAGAACTCACGACCCCGCGTCTTGAGGAGCTCGTTGCGCAGGGTGTGCAGACCATCCGCGTGCGTTCGGTCCTGACCTGCGAGAGCAAGGTCGGAACCTGTGCCATGTGCTACGGCAAGTCGATGGCGACCGGCAAGCTGGTTGATGTCGGCGAGGCCATCGGCATCATCGCCGCTCAGTCGATCGGCGAGCCCGGCACTCAGCTGACCATGCGTACCTTCCACACCGGTGGTGTGGCAGGCGATGACATCACGCACGGTCTTCCGCGTATCGTCGAGCTCTTCGAGGCCCGCACCCCCAAGGGTGTTGCCCCGATCAGCGAGGTCACCGGTCGCGTGCGCATCGATGACACTGACAAGACCCGCAAGATCGTCGTCATTCCTGACGATGGTTCGGAGGAGATCGCACAGCCGGTGTCCAAGCGTTCGAAGCTGCTCGTCGAAGACGGCCAGCACGTGCAGGTCGGCACCCAGCTCATCGCTGGTGCGGTTGATCCCAAGCAGGTCCTTCGTATCCTCGGCCAGCGCTCGGTGCAGCTGCACCTCGTTGACCAGGTGCAGGAGGTCTACCGCTCGCAGGGTGTGTCGATCCACGACAAGCACATCGAGGTCATCGTTCGCCAGATGCTCAAGCGCATCACCATCATCGACTCGGGCGATTCCGAGTTCCTTGCGGGTGAGCTCGTCGAGCGCGGCAACTTCGAGACCGAGAACCGTCGCGTCGTCTCCGAGGGTGGCACCCCCGCCTCGGGTCGTCCCGAGCTCATGGGTATCACCAAGGCCTCGCTCGCAACCGAGTCGTGGCTGTCGGCGGCCTCCTTCCAGGAGACCACCCGTGTGCTCACCGATGCCGCCATTCATGCCAAGAGCGATCCGCTGCTCGGCCTGAAGGAGAACGTCATCCTGGGCAAGCTCATCCCGGCAGGCACAGGCATGCCGATCTACCGCAACGTCAAGGTCGAGCCGACCGAGGAGGCCAAGCAGGCCATGTACGCCTCGTTCTCCGGCTACGACGATCTGGAGTACAGCGCCTTCGGTGCATCCTCCGGTGCTGCTGTTCCGTTGGAGGAGTTCGACTTTCGCGGGTACAACAACTAAGTCAGCTCAGTCAGAAGGGGCACTCGCTATTGCGAGTGCCCCTTCTGCATTACCGGTTGCTCACTGACGCGATCTGCCCGACGGGGGGACAGGGTCGCCTCGGACCCTTCTCCGCCACCTCAGTACCGTCGGCTCATGTACTCAGCCAGCGCACCCGCGGATGATGCGGGAATCGCAGTCCTTGCCGCCGGAGTTCGCACATGGCTTCAGATGCGCGGCGGTAACGGTGAAGGCGCCGGCCTTGTCACCTACCTTCTTGCGGCAGATGCGCGCACCCGCTTGCGCAAGGGGGTTGAGGAAAGCATCCTTCTGCTTGAGGTCGAGGAGCGAGGAACCGAGCTCGTCGTTGTTCTCAGGGATAAGGGTGAGCCTGTCACGGCGCCACCGCAGGGGATTCTTCCCTTGCTTGACCAGGGAATTGCAACGGCCGCCGATGCGCGTACCGATGGTGAAGGCAATGTCACGGAAGTGCGATTCGCGCTTCCTGGTCACCATGAGATGTTTGATCCGGACACCATCGTCGAAGGCGAGGACGATGAGCTCAGTTCCGAGACCGTCACGATTCGGGCACTCCTCCCGGAGGATGCAGCGGCGCTGACTCGCACGATCTATCGGTGCTACGGCTGGACATATCCCTTGCCAGACCTCTATTTCCCGGAGCGCATTGCTGCGTCAATCGAAAATGGCAGTCGCATCGGTGAGGTTGCGGTCACGGAGTCCGGGGAAGTCGCTGCGCACTGGGGCGCCGTGCATCTGTCTTCGACGGTTGTCGAGACCGGCGGAACCGTGACCGATCCGCGATTTCGGCGCAGGGGGCTGGCCAAGCAGCTCGGTGATCGATTGCTTGAGCGGATCATGGAGGCGGGGATCATCGGGCGACTCCGTGAGCCGGTTCTGACTCACCCCGCTACTCAGCAGATTGCGCTCAACGATGGTGCGTCGATCGTCGGGGCCTATCTTCACATCGCCCACCCGCTCCAGCAGGTGGGCATCACGGAGGGGGTCGTGTCTGACCGCATCTCCGTCAGTGTTGCGTACGGTCCTCTTCACCCACTTCAGTCGGCAACGGTGTGGGTGCCGCAGCCTTATGAGCAACTCGCGCGCATGGTGCTCGCACAATCGAACTGGCCACGGGAATTCGGCACGGCCTACCGCGGCGTCCAGATTCCTGACGCCACTGTGTCGGCCGTGAACTATGACGCGGGAAATCGCCTCGGCATTATCGATGTGACGACCATCGGTCAAAATCTCATCGATCACCTTGACTCTTCCATTGACGATCTGCGCAGATCTGGCGCCGAGCACATTCAAGTCAGGTTGCCCGCGAATCAACCCGCCCTTCACTCCGTTGGAGCGGGGCTGCCGGAGATCGGCCTCGCCTTCGGTGCGTTCATTCCGCAGCTGCGTACGGCCGAACCGGGAAGTGAGGATCTCGGAGACGTGCTCATCGCGCAATGGCTGGCAGATGCCGAGCTTGATACCGACTCCTGGGTGTTCGCAACGGAGCAGGTCAGCGTCATCGTTCTCGCCATCGCCGAGCAGGTCAGGCAGGTAGCCAATTCAGGGCAGTTACGGCGACGGCAAGCGGCTCGTCGTGCCCAGCTCTTCGCTGCCCTGGATTAGCGCACGTGCACTGAGCGGGGGGAGTATGCAGCGGCTTCGGCCTCGCTGGTGGCATACCCTGATGGCATGACAGATCAATCCGCTGAGGGAACGCCCGTCTGGCCGTCAGGCCCCGCTACGTCGGGGGAGCAGGCTCCCGCTCCGGCCGAGCCAGCTGGCGCCGGTGAGTTCATGCCGATGCCGGCCGCACCGGCGGGTGACCCACTGAGGCCTCAGACCTCGACCAATGCGATCGTCGCGCTCGTCCTCTCGATCGTCTCCTGGACTGTCTGCCCCCTTATCACCGCAATTGTCGCAATTGTCCTGGCTTATCAGGCTGACAAGGAGATCCGGAACTCAGGCGGGAAGGTCACCGGCCAGGGTCTGAGCTTCGCGGCCAAGATCATTGCCTGGATCAACATCGGCGTGAGCGTGGCGCTGATTGTGCTCGCCGTCATCTTCGGACTCGTCCTCCTGGCCGCCGGGGGATTCGGGTCGGTTTCCGCTTAGAAAATGGGTGGAAGGTACCCCGTTTTGACTCTCGCACCATCACCCCTGTAGCCTCCTACCTCGTGCCTGACCTCAGGTACATCGATGTGCATGACTTCCCCCGAAGATGTGCATAGAGCGCCCAGCGCTCCTTCCGTGAATTGGATGTCGCAAGCCCCCGCGGGCTGCGCGACACACCCGACCGCGTGGGCCGAGAATCCCTGAGGGAAAAGCACGATACGAACTCTCTACACATCGAAAGAGGCTACCGAGTGCCCACTATCCAGCAGCTGGTCCGCAAGGGCCGGCAGGACAAGGTCTCAAAGAACAAGGCCCCGGCCCTTAAGGGCAGCCCGCAGCGGCGTGGGGTGTGCACTCGCGTGTACACGACCACCCCGAAGAAGCCGAACTCGGCTCTGCGCAAGGTGGCTCGTGTTCGTCTGACCTCTGGTGTCGAGATCACCGCCTACATCCCGGGCGTCGGTCACAACCTGCAGGAGCACTCGATCGTGCTCGTGCGTGGCGGCCGCGTTCGCGATCTGCCCGGTGTTCGTTACAAGGTCATTCGCGGTGCACTCGATACCCAGGGTGTCAAGAACCGCAAGCAGGCACGTAGCCGCTACGGCGCGAAGAAGGAGAAGGCCTAATGCCTCGCAAGGGTCCCGCTGCCAAGCGCCCGATCGTTATCGATCCGGTCTACGCATCGCCGCTCGTCACTCAACTGATCAACAAGGTTCTCCTTGATGGCAAGCGCTCCACCGCAGAGCGCATCGTCTACGGCGCCCTCGAAGGCTGCCGCGAGAAGACCGGCACTGATCCCGTCGCAACGCTCAAGCGTGCACTCGACAACATCAAGCCGACCCTCGAGGTTCGTTCGCGCCGTGTTGGTGGCGCGACCTACCAGGTTCCGGTTGAGGTTAAGCCGAACCGCAGCACCACACTCGCTCTGCGTTGGCTCATTGGTTACTCGCGCCAGCGTCGCGAGAAGACCATGACCGAGCGTTTGATGAACGAGATCCTTGACGCATCGAATGGCCTTGGCGCAGCAGTGAAGAAGCGCGAAGACACTCACAAGATGGCGGAGTCCAACAAGGCCTTCGCTCACTACCGCTGGTAGTCCCCACCACTTACCTGACAGCCCTCGAAAGCAAACGGAGAAAATCGCGTGTCTACCTCGACGAGTCTCGATCTCGCCAAGACCCGAAACATCGGGATCATGGCGCATATCGACGCGGGCAAGACCACGACCACCGAGCGCATCCTCTTCTACACCGGTATCAACTACAAGATCGGTGAAGTTCACGAGGGTGCAGCAACGATGGACTGGATGGAGCAGGAGCAAGAGCGCGGCATCACTATCACGTCGGCCGCGACCACCTGTGTCTGGAAAGACCACACCATCAACATCATCGATACGCCCGGTCACGTTGACTTCACGGTCGAGGTCGAGCGTTCGCTGCGTGTTCTTGACGGCGCCGTCACCGTGTTCGACGGTGTTGCCGGTGTCGAGCCGCAATCCGAGACTGTGTGGCGCCAGGCTGACAAGTACAGCGTTCCGCGTATCTGCTTCATCAACAAGCTTGATCGCACCGGCGCTGACTTCTACCGCTGCGTCGACATGATCGTCTCGCGCCTCGGCGCAACCCCTCTGGTTCTCCAGCTTCCGATCGGCAACGAGTCCGACTTCCTCGGCGTCGTCGACCTCATCACGATGCGCGCACTCACCTGGCGTGGCGAGACCCAGAAGGGCGAGGACTACGCAGTCGAAGACATCCCCGCTGATCTCGTCGACAAGGCAAACGAGTACCGCGAGAAGTTGCTCGAGACCCTCTCTGAGGCTGACGACGCGATCATGGAGAAGTTCCTTGATGGCGGCGAATTCACCGTCGAGGAGATCCAGGCCGCGATTCGTCGCGCAACCCTGGCCTACAAGCTCACCCCGATCCTGACCGGCTCGGCGTTCAAGAACAAGGGCGTTCAGCCCATGCTCGATGCCGTCGTCGCGTACCTGCCGTGCCCGCTCGACATCACCGCGATCACCGGTCACAAGCAGGGCAACGAAGAGGTCGTCATTGAGCGCCAGCCCAATGACAAGGAGCCCTTCGCAGCTCTCGCCTTCAAGATCATGACCGATCCCCACCTGGGCAAGCTCACCTACGTGCGCGTGTACTCAGGTCGCCTTGAGACCGGCACTGCCGTTCTCAACAGCGTGAAGGATCGCAAGGAGCGCATCGGAAAGATCTACCGAATGCACGCCAACAAGCGCGAAGAGATCGACTCCGTAGGCGCCGGCGACATCGTCGCAGTGATGGGCCTCAAGGACACCACCACGGGCGAGACCCTGTGCGATCCGGCCAACGCCATCGTGCTCGAGTCGATGACCTTCCCCGCTCCGGTTATCTCGGTGGCAATTGAGCCGAAGACCAAGAGCGACCAGGACAAGCTCGGCGTCGCCATTCAGCGTCTTGCTGAAGAGGATCCGACCTTCCACGTCCGCACTGACGAGGAGACCGGCCAGACCATCATCGGTGGCATGGGCGAGCTTCACCTCGAGGTCCTCGTTGACCGCATGCGTCGTGAGTTCAAGGTTGAGGCGAACGTCGGCAAGCCGCAGGTTGCTTACCGCGAGACCATCACCAAGGCCGTCGAGAAGATCGATTACACGCACAAGAAGCAGACCGGCGGTTCGGGTCAGTTCGCGCGCGTCATCATCAACATCGCTCCCAACGCTGGCGCCGAGGGCTCGAACGACGAGGGTTACTCATTCGAGAACAAGGTCACTGGTGGCCGCGTTCCCCGCGAGTACATCCCCTCGGTCGACGCTGGCTGCCAGGAGGCCATGGAGAACGGCGTTCTCGCCGGCTACCCGATGGTCGATGTCAAGGTCACCCTCACTGACGGTGCCTACCACGACGTCGACTCCTCAGAACTCGCATTCAAGATCGCCGGCTCGATGGCGTTCAAGGATGCGGCTCGCAAGGCAGGCCCTGTCCTGCTCGAGCCGATGATGGCCGTCGAAGTCACCACCCCTGAGGATTACATGGGTGATGTCATCGGCGATCTGAACTCCCGCCGTGGACAGATTCAGTCCATGGAGGAGCGCTCAGGAGCCCGTGTCGTTGCGGCACTGGTTCCGCTGTCCGAGATGTTCGGCTACGTGGGAGATCTGCGCAGCCGTACACAGGGCCGCGCGAGCTACAGCATGCAGTTCGATTCATACGCACAGGTTCCGGCGCACGTGTCGACGGAAATCATCGCAAAGTCTCGCGGCGAATAACCGCGGATCACAGCACCATCCAATAACCAAAGAAACCAACCGATCCGCGAAAACGCCGGACGGCAATACGAAAAGGGAGAACTCAGGTGGCGAAGGCCAAGTTTGAGCGCACCAAGCCGCACGTCAACATCGGCACCATTGGTCATATTGACCATGGCAAGACCACGCTGACTGCCGCTATCACCAAGGTGCTGCATGACAAGTACCCGGACGTGAACCCCTTCACGCCGTTCGACATGATCGATAAGGCGCCCGAAGAGCGCCAGCGTGGTATCACGATCTCGATCGCACACGTCGAGTACCAGACCGAGGCGCGTCACTACGCACACGTCGACTGCCCCGGTCACGCTGACTACATCAAGAACATGATCACCGGCGCAGCCCAGATGGACGGTGCGATTCTCGTCGTCGCCGCCACCGACGGCCCGATGCCGCAGACCAAGGAGCACGTCCTCCTTGCTCGCCAGGTCGGCGTTCCCGCCATCGTCGTTGCGCTCAACAAGTGCGACATGGTCGATGACGAGGATCTCCTCGAGCTGGTCGAGATGGAGGTTCGCGAGCTTCTCAGTGCTTACGAGTTCCCGGGCGATGACATCCCCGTGGTTCGCGTCGCAGCCTTCCCGGCACTCCAGGGTGACGAGAAGTGGGGCAACTCCATCCTCGATCTCATGACCGCGGTTGACGATTACATCGTTACCCCCGAGCGTGACGTCGACAAGCCCTTCCTGATGCCCGTTGAGGACGTCTTCACGATCACCGGTCGTGGCACCGTCGTCACCGGTCGTATCGAGCGCGGCATGGTCAAGGTCAACGAGGAAATCGAGATCGTCGGCATCCACACCGGCCCGCCCACCAAGACCACCGTCACCGGTGTCGAGATGTTCCGCAAGCTGCTCGACGAGGGCCAGGCAGGCGAGAACGTCGGTCTGCTCCTTCGTGGCACCAAGCGCGAGGACGTCGAGCGCGGCCAGGTCTGCTGCAAGCCGGGCTCGATCACCCCGCACACCGAGTTCGAGGCACAGGCATACATCCTGTCCAAGGACGAAGGCGGCCGTCACACCCCGTTCTTCAACAACTACCGTCCGCAGTTCTACTTCCGTACGACTGACGTGACCGGCGTTGTGTACCTGCCCGAGGGCAAGGACATGGTTATGCCCGGCGACAACACCGACATGCGCGTTGAGCTCATTCAGCCCATCGCCATGGAGGACGGCCTCAAGTTCGCTATCCGCGAGGGTGGCCGCACGGTCGGCGCAGGCCGCGTCACCAAGATCCTGAAGTAACTCTCAGGACAACCGGTTTGACCCGGTGGCGGCTGAAAGGCCGCCACCGGGCACCACACCCCCTCGGGGGAGCGGTGCAAGAGATTTGACAACTAGAAGCATCGGCACACGAGAAGTAAGGACGCAAGCCACCATGGCGGGACAAAAGATCCGCATCAGGCTCAAGGCCTACGACCATGAGGTCATCGATTCATCGGCGCGCAAGATCGTCGAGACCGTGACCCGTACTGGCGCGCAGGTTGCAGGCCCCGTGCCGCTGCCGACGGAGAAGAACGTGTACTGCGTCATCCGTTCGCCGCACAAGTACAAGGACAGCCGCGAGCACTTTGAGATGCGCACGCACAAGCGTCTTATCGACATTCTCGATCCCACGCCGAAGACCGTTGATTCGCTGATGCGTCTCGATCTTCCGGCTGGCGTCGACATCGAGATCAAGCTGTAAGGACGACAGACGAATGGGCACCAACGTTAAGGGCGTACTGGGCACCAAGCTCGGCATGACGCAGGTCTGGGATGAGAACAACAAGGTCATCCCCGTCACTGTGGTTCAGGCCGGACCTTGTGTTGTCACCCAGGTTCGCACCCCCGAGAACGACGGATACTCCGCCGTGCAGATCGCCTTTGGCGCGATCGACCCCCGCAAGGTGACCAAGCCCCAGGCTGGTCACTTCGCGAAGGCTGGCGTGACCCCGCGCCGCCACCTGGTCGAGATTCGCACCGAAGATGCCACCGAGTACACACTCGGCCAGGAGATCGGCGTGGAGACCTTCGAGGTCGGTCAGAAGATCGACGCTGTCGGCACCACCAAGGGCAAGGGTTTTGCCGGCGTCATGAAGCGTCACGGCTTCCATGGCCTGCGCGCCTCCCACGGTGTGCACCGCAAGCACCGCTCGCCGGGCTCCATCGGCGGCTGCGCGACCCCCGGTCGCGTGTTCAAGGGCATGAAGATGGCCGGACGCATGGGTGGCGCACGCCAGACCACGCAGAACCTGGTCATCCAAAGTGTCGACGCTGAGCGCGGTCTGCTGCTCGTCAAGGGTGCCGTTCCCGGTCCCAAGGGCGGCCTCGTGTTCCTGCGCACCGCCGCGAAGGAGGCATAACCATGAGCTCTGTAGACATCCAGACCCCTGCCGGCAAGGCAGCGGGCAAGGCTGAGCTTCCCGCCGAGATCTTCGACGTCCAGGTCAACATCCCGTTGATGCACCAGGTCGTTGTCGCTCAGCTGGCTGCTGCACGCCAGGGCACGCACGACACCAAGACCCGTGCAGAGGTCAGCGGTGGCGGACGCAAGCCTTACAAGCAGAAGGGCACCGGCCGCGCACGCCAGGGCTCGACTCGTGCACCGCAGTTCGTCGGCGGCGGCGTCGTTCACGGCCCCCACCCTCGCGACTACAGCCAGCGCACCCCCAAGAAGATGAAGGCTGCCGCCCTGCGCGGTGCCCTCTCCGATCGGGCCCGCGACGGCCGTATCCACGTCATCTCCGAGCTGGTCACCGGTGACGCCCCCTCCACCAAGGCGGCAGTCAAGGCGATCGAGGCATTGAACCTTGAGGGCGGCATTCTCGTTGTCCTTAGCCGCGACGAGTCCGTGAGCTGGCTGAGCCTGCGCAACGTGCCCACCGTGCACGTGCTCTCGCCCGATCAGCTCAACACCTACGACGTCCTCGTCTGCGACCACGTGCTCTTCACGTCGACCGCGCTCGAGAACTTCCTCGCCGGTCCGGCGACGGGTAAGGCTGTTAAGGCCACTGCCAAGGAAAGCGAGGTGCAGGCATGAGAATCGCAGACCCCCGCGACATCCTGCTCGCCCCGGTGATCTCCGAGAAGAGCTACGGCCTTCTCGAGGAGAACAAGTACACGTTCATCGTTTCCCCCGATGCCAACAAGACCCAGATCAAGATCGCGGTCGAGCAGGTATTCGGTGTCAAGGTGACCGCAGTCAACACCGCCAACCGCCAGGGCAAGCGGGTTCGCACCCGCTTCGGCGTCGGAAAGCGCGCTGATTCAAAGCGCGCCATCGTCTCCGTCGCCGCCGGTGACCGCATCGACATCTTCGGAGGCCCGGTCTCCTGACCGGCCTTCTGACTGAAGAGGAACAGCTATGGGAATCCGCAAGTACAAGCCGACCACTCCGGGCCGTCGTGGCTCGAGCGTGGCCGACTTCGTCGAGATCACGCGGTCTACGCCTGAGAAGTCGCTGGTGCGTCCGCTGCCCAAGAAGGGCGGCCGCAACAACTCGGGCAAGATCACGACTCGTCACCAAGGTGGCGGTCACAAGCGTGCGTACCGCATCATCGACTTCAAGCGTGCTGACAAGGACGGCGTGCCGGCAAAGGTCGCTCACATTGAGTACGACCCCAACCGCACCGCGCGTATTGCGCTCCTTCACTACGCAGATGGCGAGAAGCGCTACATCATCGCGCCGACCAAGCTGAAGCAGGGCGACCCGATCGAGACCGGCCCCAGCGCCGATATCAAGCCGGGCAACAACCTGCCGCTGCGCAACATCCCCGTCGGTACCGTGATTCACGCCGTGGAGATCAAGCCCGGTGGTGGCGCGAAGATCGCTCGTTCCGCAGGCGCCTCTGTTCAGCTCGTCGCCAAGGACGGCCCCTACGCCCAGCTGCGTATGCCGTCCGGTGAAATCCGCAACGTCGACCTGCGCTCGCGCGCAACCATCGGCGAGGTCGGCAACGCCGAGCAGTCCAACATCAACTGGGGTAAGGCCGGCCGTATGCGCTGGAAGGGCAAGCGCCCGACCGTCCGTGGTGTCGCCATGAACCCGGTCGATCACCCGCATGGTGGCGGTGAGGGCAAGACCTCCGGTGGTCGTCACCCGGTCAACCCGAACGGCAAGCCCGAAGGCCGTACCCGCAAGGCCAACAAGGCCAGCGACAAGTTCATCGTCCGCCGCCGCAAGACCGGCAAGAAGCGCTAAGGGAATACGACATGCCTCGCAGCCTCAAGAAGGGCCCGTTCATCGACGGCCACCTGCTCAAGAAGGTGGACTCGGCCAACGAGACCGGTTCCAAGAACGTGATCAAGACCTGGTCGCGCCGCTCGATGATCATCCCGGCGATGCTCGGTCACACGATTGCGGTGCACGACGGCCGCAAGCATGTGCCGGTGTTCGTCTCCGAGAACATGGTCGGTCACAAGCTCGGCGAGTTCGCCCCGACGCGTACCTTCAAGGGACACATCAAGGACGACCGCAAGAGCAAGAAGCGCTAGTCACTTCACCACAGCTACGCACTTAATTCACGCACTAACGAGCAGCAAGGGGATAGACATGGAAGCCAGGGCCCAAGCGCGGTACGTCCGCGTCACGCCCATGAAGGCGCGCCGCGTTATCGACCTCATTCGGGGTATGAACGCAGGCGACGCCCAGGCGGTGTTGAAGTTTGCGCCGCAGGCGGCCAGCGAGCCGATTGGCAAGGTGCTTGATAGCGCTATTGCCAACGCCGCTAACAACCACGCCATGGACACGCGCTCGTTGGTCATCTCTGCGGCATTCGTCGACGAGGGCCCCACGATGAAGCGCATTCGTCCTCGCGCTCAGGGTCGTGCCTACAAGATCCGCAAGCGCAGCAGCCACATCACGGTGATCGTGTCCGACGGCATTGCCGCCGCACCGGCCCCGAAGGTTGCCGCTGCCAAGAAGGCTGCCGCCAAGGTTGCCGCCGAGGAGACCGCTGCTCCGGTAGCGAAGAAGGCTGCTGCCACCAAGTCGGCTGCCACTAAGTCGGCTGCTACGAAGGCGCCCGCTAAGAAGTCTGCAGCCAAGAAGACCGCAGCTCCCAAGCCCGAGAAGAAGGACTAGTACCGTGGGCCAGAAAGTAAATCCGCACGGCTTCCGCCTCGGCATCACCACCGACTTCGCGTCGCGTTGGTTCGCCGACTCGGCCAAGACCGGCCAGCGCTACCGCGATTACGTCCAGGAGGACGTCAAGATCCGCAAGCTGCTGTCCACGGGCATGGAGCGCGCAGGCATCTCCAAGGTCGAGATCGAGCGCACCCGTGAGCGTGTTCGCATCGACATCCACACTGCTCGTCCGGGCATCGTCATCGGTCGCCGTGGCGCCGAGGCCGATCGCATCCGTGGCGATCTCGAGAAGCTCACCGGCAAGCAGGTTCAGCTGAACATCCTCGAGGTCAAGAACCCCGAGATGGATTCCCAGCTGGTTGCCCAGGGCATCGCCGAGCAGCTCTCGAGCCGTGTGTCGTTCCGTCGCGCAATGCGCAAGGGCATGCAGAGCACCATGAAGAGCGGCGCCAAGGGCATCCGTGTCCAGGTCTCGGGTCGTCTCGGTGGCGCGGAAATGTCGCGTACCGAGTTCTACCGCGAGGGTCGCGTTCCCCTGCACACCCTGCGCGCTGACATCGACTACGGCTTCTACGAGGCACGTACCACCTTCGGTCGCATCGGCGTCAAGGTCTGGATCTACAAGGGCGATGCACTCGGCACCCGCACCGAGCGTGAGGCAGCAGCTGCTGCAGCTCGCCTCGGTCAGCGCGCTGCCGCTCCGGCTCGCCCGCGTCGTGCAGGCGGTCGCGATGAGGCTGCACCCGTCGCCGAGGTTGCGGCTGAGGCCGTTGCCGCTCCGGCAGAGACTGTGGAGGGCTGATCCATGCTGATTCCCCGTAGGGTCAAGCACCGTAAGCAGCACCACCCCACGCGGCGTGGCGTTGCCAAGGGCGGCACCGAGGTGACCTTCGGTACCTATGGCCTGCAGGCTCTCGAGCCCGCATACGTCACCAACCGCCAGATTGAGTCCGCTCGTATTGCTATCACGCGTCATATCCGTCGTGGCGGCAAGGTGTGGATCAACATTTACCCCGATCGTCCGCTCACCAAGAAGCCTGCTGAGACCCGCATGGGTTCCGGTAAGGGTTCGCCCGAGTGGTGGATCGCCAACGTCAAGCCCGGACGCGTCATGTTCGAGCTCTCGTTCCCCGATGAGAAGGTTGCGCACGCTGCACTCACCCGTGCCGCGCACAAGCTTCCGATGAAGTGCCGCATTGTGCGGCGCGATGAAGCAGGTGAGATGTAAATGGCAGCAGGAACTCAGCCCGGCGAACTGCGTAATCTCGATGACGCAGAACTCGTGACCAAGCTTCGTGAGGCGAAGGAGGAGCTCTTCAACCTCCGCTTCCAGGGCGCGACCGGACAGCTCGAGAATCATGGTCGTCTGCGTGCAGTCCGCAAGGACATCGCACGTATCTACACGATCCTTCGTGAGCGTGAACTGGGCATTACGCCCGTCCAAGGTGGTGCCGCATGAGCGCGAAAGAAGGCGTAGTGACTGAAGACAAGCGTGGCGACCGCAAGACCCGTGAGGGCCTTGTAGTCAGCGACAAGATGGACAAGACCGTGGTCGTTGCAGTCGAGGATCGCTTCAAGCACCCGATGTACGGCAAGGTTGTTCGTCGCACGAGCAAGCTCAAGGCGCATGACGAGGCCAATGCCGCCGGCATCGGTGACCGCGTGCTCCTCATGGAGACCCGCCCCACCTCAGCGACTAAGCGCTGGCGTGTGGTGGAGATCCTCGAAAAGGCCAAGTAAGTAAGTTCCGCCAGGCTCTACCCGAGAACCGGCAGACGATCAGGAGAATGCAGTGATTCAGCAGGAGTCGCGACTTCGTGTCGCTGACAACACAGGTGCGAAGGAACTCCTTTGCATCCGTGTTCTCGGCGGTTCAGGTCGACGCTACGCCGGCATCGGCGACATCATCGTTGCGACGGTGAAGGACGCCATCCCCGGTGGAGGCGTGAAGAAGGGCGAGGTCGTCAAGGCGGTCATCGTGCGCACCCGCAAGGAGCGCCGCCGTCCCGACGGTTCGTACATCCGTTTCGACGAGAACGCAGCGGTCATCATCAAGGCTGATGGCGAGCCCCGCGGCACGCGCATCTTCGGTCCGGTGGGTCGTGAGCTTCGCGAGAAGAAGTTCATGAAGATCATTTCGCTCGCACCGGAGGTGTTGTAATCATGGCAACCCTGAGCATTCGTAAGGGTGACCTCGTTCAGGTCATCTCCGGCAAGGATCGCGGTGTCAAGGGCAAGGTCATCGAGGTCATGCCCGACTCCGAGCGCATCCTCGTCGAGGGCGTCAACCGCATCAAGAAGCATGCCAAGATCGGTCAAGACGCCCGTGGCGCCAAGACCGGCGGCATCATCACCACCGAGGCACCGATCCACGTGTCGAACGTGATGATCATTGATCCCGAGGATGGCCGCCCGACTCGCATCGGTTTCCGCAAGGAAAAGGTCGAGAAGCGTCGTCCCGACGGCTCCACCTACGAGGCCGAGCGCAGCGTTCGCATCTCACGTCGCACTGGTAAGGACATCTGATGAGCACCGCAACCGAAGCCAAGACGCAGCCGCGTCTGAAGGCGCGTTACCGCGCGGAGATCGCCCCGGCACTGCTGGCGGAGTTCTCCTTCGACAACGTCATGCAGATCCCCGGCCTGACCAAGGTCGTCGTGAACATGGGTGTTGGCGAGGCCGCTCGTGACTCCAAGCTGATCGAGGGCGCGATTCGCGACCTCACCGAGATCACTGGCCAAAAGCCCCAGGTCACCAAGGCACGCAAGTCCATCGCGCAGTTCAAGCTTCGTGAGGGCCAGCCGATTGGCGCGCACGTCACCCTTCGTGGCGATCGCATGTGGGAGTTCCTCGATCGCCTGCTCTCGGTCGCGCTGCCGCGCATCCGTGACTTCCGCGGGCTGTCGCCGAAGCAGTTCGACGGCAATGGCAACTACACCTTCGGTCTGAACGAGCAGTCGATGTTCCACGAGATCGACCAGGACAAGATCGATCGCGTTCGCGGCATGGACATCACCATCGTCACGACCGCCAAGACTGATGACGAAGGCCGAGCGCTGCTCCGCCAACTCGGATTCCCCTTCAAGGAGGCCTGATCCATATGGCGAAGAAAGCACTGATCCAGAAGCAGCAGAAGACCCCGAAGTTCAAGGTCCGCGCTTACACGCGCTGCAACAAGTGCGGTCGTCCGCACTCGGTCTACCGCAAGTTCGGCCTGTGCCGTATTTGCGTCCGTGAAATGGCACATGCCGGCGAACTGCCGGGTGTGACTAAGAGCAGCTGGTAAACCACGACGCTGCAGGTCCAGCCCACCCGGGCGGGAAACCACAGCGAGGAAGGCCGTAGGCCAAAGACATGACAATGACTGACCCGATTGCGGACATGCTTGCGCGACTGCGCAACGCTAACTCCGCGTACCACGACACCGTGGCGATGCCTCACTCCAAGATCAAGGCAAACCTTGCCGAGATCCTCAAGCGTGAGGGCTACATCGCTGGCTTCGAGGTCGCTGACGCAACCGTCGGCAAGACCTTGACCCTCAACCTGAAGTACGGCCCGTCGCGTGAGCGCTCGATCGCCGGTCTTCGCCGCGTCTCCAAGCCCGGCCTGCGCGTCTACGCAAAGAGCACTGCTCTTCCGCGCGTGCTCGGCGGCCTCGGCATCGCGATCCTGTCCACGTCGAACGGTCTGCTCACTGACCGCCAGGCTCAGAGCAAGGGTGTAGGCGGAGAAGTTCTCGCCTACGTCTGGTAACCGGAAAGGGGTTAGCGCATGTCACGTATTGGGCGTATGCCGATTCCGGTTCCCTCCGGAGTCAAGGTCGATATCGCAGGCGATTCCATCACGGTCACGGGTCCTAAGGGTGCCCTGAACCTGAAGATCGCCGCGCCGATCGAGGTCAAGGAAGAAGAAGGCAACCTTGTTGTCACTCGTCCTGACGATGAGCGCGATTCGCGTGCACTGCACGGTTTGACTCGCACTCTGGTGTCCAACATGGTCACGGGTGTCACGACCGGCTTCGAGAAGACTCTCGAGATCGTCGGCACCGGTTACCGCGTTGCAGCCAATGGCACTGGTCTTGAATTCCAGCTCGGCTTCAGCCACCCCGTGGTCGTCGCCGCACCCGAGGGCATCTCCTTCGCGGTCGAGAGCCCGGTTAAGTTCAAGGTTCAGGGCATCGACAAGCAGAAGGTTGGCGAAGTCGCCGCGAACATCCGCAAGCTGCGGAAGCCGGAGCCCTACAAGGGCAAGGGCGTTCGCTACGAGGGTGAAGTTGTTCGCCGCAAGGCCGGAAAGGCGGGCAAGAAGTGAGTTCCTTCGGAGTCAAGCTGGGTACGGGTACCAAGACCGTTACCGCACGCAAGCGTCGCCACGTCCGCGTTCGCAAGAAGGTCTCGGGTACCCCCGCGCGTCCGCGCCTGGTGGTCACCCGTTCCGCTCGCCACGTTGTCGCCCAGGTCATCGACGATACGCAGGGTGTCACCCTCGCATCGGCATCGACCATGGAGGCCGACCTGCGTAGCGCATCGTCCGACAAGAGTGCCAAGGCACGCCAGGTCGGACAGCTGGTCGCAGAGCGTGCGAAGAAGGCCGGCATTGACGCCGTCGTCTTCGACCGCGGCGGCAACAAGTACCACGGTCGCGTTGCTGCTCTCGCCGAGGGCGCCCGCGAAGCTGGTCTGACCTTCTAAGACGTATTCACCCTTCAAGCAAAGAGGTATCTCATGTCAGAAACGCAGCGCCGCGGTGGTGGCGCAGGCGAGCGCAAGGATCGCAAGGAGCGTGGTCCTCGCGAGGAGAAGTCAGCCTTCATCGAGCGCGTAGTCGCGATCAACCGCGTCTCCAAGGTCGTCAAGGGTGGTCGTCGCTTCAGCTTCACCGCACTGGTCGTCGTCGGTGACGGTGACGGCAACGTCGGTGTCGGCTACGGCAAGGCGAAGGAAGTTCCCGCCGCTATTGCCAAGGGTGTCGAAGAGGCGAAGAAGGCATTCTTCAAGGTCCCGCGCATCCAGGGCACGATTCCCCACCCCATCACGGGTGAGGCAGCGGCCGGTGTCGTCATGCTCCGTCCGGCAGCACCGGGTACTGGCGTTATCGCTGGTGGCCCGGTTCGCGCCGTGCTGGAGTGCGCAGGCATCCACGACATCCTGAGCAAGTCCATGGGTTCCGACAACGCGATCAACGTTGTTCACGCCACTGTTGCCGCACTTCGTGCGCTCGAGTCCCCGGAGGCCGTCGCGGCTCGCCGTGGTCTCCCGCTCGAGGCCGTTGCTCCGGCAGCTCTATTGCGCGCACGCGCGGCAGGGATGAGTGCGTAATGGCACAGCTCAAGGTCACCCAGATCAAGTCCAAGATCGGCGGCACCTCGGTGCAGCGCAATACCCTTCGTTCGCTGGGCCTCAAGCGCATCGGCGACACGGTGGTCAAGGAAGACCGCCCGGAAATCCGTGGCATGGTCAACGCCGTGATCCACCTCGTCACGTTTGAGGAGGTCAAGTAACTATGACGCTCAAGGTCCATCACCTTCGCCCGGCACCGGGCGCCAAGACCGCCAAGACTCGTAAGGGCCGTGGCGAGGCATCCAAGGGCAAGACCGCGGGCCGCGGTACCAAGGGTACGAAGGCTCGTTACCAGGTTCCCGCGCGCTTCGAGGGTGGCCAGATGCCCCTCCACATGCGCCTGCCGAAGCTCAAGGGCTTCAAGAACCCGAACAAGGTCGAGTTCCAGGTTGTCAATGTCGCGATGATCAATCGACTGTTCCCTGAGGGCGGCGACATCACCGTTGCTGACCTCGTTGCTCGTGGCGCCGTCCGTAAGGGCGAGCTCGTCAAGGTTCTCGGCCAGGGCGACATCAGCGTCAAGGTTTCGGTGAGTGCTGACAAGTTCTCCACCTCAGCCCGTGACAAGATCGTTGCTGCGGGCGGCTCAGTTCACGAACTGTAAGTCGTCCGTCATGTCCACCGAGTTCTGAGCAGGAGGCACAATGCACATCAGTGCGTTTGGGGCAGCCCTGCGTACACCGGATCTGCGCAAGAAGATTCTCTTCACCTTGGGTCTTCTCGCGCTGTTCCGGTTGGGCTCTGTGGTGCCGACTCCGGGCATCGACTACACCGCGATCCAGACCTGTATTACTCAGGTTCAGGACAACTCGGTGTACGCCCTGGTCAACCTGTTCAGCGGCGGCGCGCTCCTGCGACTGTCGGTCTTCGCGCTCGGCATCATGCCGTACATCACCGCGAGCATCATCCTTCAGCTTCTGACCGTGGTTATTCCGCGCCTGGAGACCTTGAAGGCTGACGGCACCGCGGGCCAGGCGAAGATCACGCAGTACACGCGTTACCTGACTATCGGTCTCGCAATCTTGCAGTCCACGGCGATCCTTTCGCTGGCTCGTAGCCCGGGAGCTCTCTTCCAGGGCTGCCAGGAAGAGATTCTTCCCAATCAGGGTCTGTGGGTCATGCTCGTCATGGTCACGGTCATGACTGCGGGTACCGCGATTGTCATGTGGTTCGGCGAGCTCATCACCGAGCGTGGCATCGGTAACGGCATGTCGCTGCTGATCTTCACCTCGATCATCGCGACCATCCCGTCGCAGTTCCTGAGCATCTTGGTCTCCAAGGGTGCCTTCGCCTTCGTGCTGACCCTCGCGGTCGGGCTCGTCGTCGTTGCTCTTGTGGTCTTCGTTGAGCAGGCTCAGCGTCGTATTCCGGTGCAGTACGCCAAGCGCATGGTCGGCAGGCGAATGTACGGTGGCACCTCGACCTACATTCCACTCAAGGTCAACATGGCGGGTGTTATTCCGGTCATCTTCGCGTCGTCCTTGCTGTTCCTGCCGACACTGCTCGTGCAGCTCTCCGGCGCTGACGGCTCATTCGCTCAGTGGATTCAGCAGAACTTCGGTTCGGGCACCGGTACTTGGTACCTGCTCTTCTACTTCTTACTGATCGTCTTTTTCTGCTACTTCTACGTCTCGATCACCTTCAATCCCGTTGAGGTGGCCGACAACATGAAGAAGTACGGCGGCTTCATCCCGGGCATCCGTGCCGGTAAGCCGACGGCGCAGTACCTCGATTACGTGTTGACGCGTCTGACCGCACCGGGCTCCCTGTACCTGGGCCTGATCGCCATCGTGCCGGTGTTCGCCTTCGGCTACCTCGGCGTAGCGAACGACTTCATCTTCGGCGGCACCAGCCTGCTGATCATGGTCGGCGTAGGCCTCGACACCGTGAAGCAGATCCAATCGCAGTTGCAGCAGCGCAACTACGAGGGCTTCCTCGGTTAAGGGAGTACGAACATGCGACTGATCCTCATGGGCCCTCCCGGCGCCGGTAAGGGCACCCAGGCCGTAGGCATTTCGGCCGATCTCGGTATCCCGCACATCTCCACCGGTGACATCTTCCGCGCGAACGTCTCGCAGGGTACGCCGCTCGGCATCGAGGCCAAGCGCTACATGGACGCCGGCGAGTACGTGCCTGACTCCGTTACCAACTCCATGGTTCGCGATCGCCTTGCGCAGGAGGACTGCAAGCCCGGGTTCCTTCTTGACGGCTACCCGCGCACCATCGAACAGGTCGGCGAACTCGACTCGATGCTCAGCGCCGCAGGTGCCAAGCTCGATAAGGCCATCGAACTGACCGTTGATGTCGACGAAGTCGTGGAGCGACTCGTCAAGCGTGCCGCTGAGCAGGGCCGCGCCGATGACACCGAAGACGTCATTCGCCGCCGCCTTGAGGTGTTCTTCGAGCAGACCGCTCCGCTGACTGCGCTCTACGCGCAGCGCGGCCAGCTCGAACAGGTTGATGGCATGGGCTCAGTCGACGATGTCGCCGCGCGTATTCACGCCGTGCTCAACGCCTGATCGCAGGCAGCACTCACCATGGCCTTTCGCAAGGGCGGCATTCAAATCAAGTCGGCAGACCAGCTTGCCGTGATGCGCCAAGCGGGCCTTGTCGTCGCGAAGACCCTGCAGGCCATGGCCGAGGCCACCAAGCCGGGCATCACAACAGCTGATCTTGACTCCATTGCCCGCGACTGCCTGTCGACCATGGGTGCCACGAGCTCCTTCCTCGGCTATCACGGTTACCCCGCAGTGCTCTGCGCTTCGGTCAATGCCGAGGTTGTGCACGGCATTCCCGGCTCGCAGACTCTCAAGGAGGGCGACCTCATCTCGCTGGACTTCGGAGCCATCGTCGACGGCTGGCATGGCGATGCCGCCATCACCGTTCTGGTCGGCGAGGTTCCGGCTGACGTCGTCGCGCTTTCGAAGGCCACCGAGGCATCACTGTGGGCCGGCCTTGCCCAGGCCCGGGTGGGCAACCACCTGACCGACATCAGCCATGCGGTCGAGCAGTCGACCCTGGCCTCAGCGGCAGCCGACGGCCGGGCCTACGGGATCGTGGCCGACTACGGGGGCCACGGCATTGGCACGGCCATGCACATGGATCCGCACATCCTCAATTACGGCAAGCCCGGTCGCGGCCCTGTGCTCAAGGCAGGCATGGCCTTGGCCATCGAGCCGATGCTGACCCTGGGGGAGCCCGAGGTCATGGTGCTGGACGACAACTGGACTGTCATCACCGAGGACTCCTCGATTGCCTGCCACTGGGAGCACACTGTGGCGATTACCGACGAGGGCCCCTGGGTGCTGACAGCACTCGAGGACATCCGTCCCTAACCGTGGCACTCCTCGCGAAACGGTCATTTCGGATGCTGCGGGGGACCCGATTTCAGTTTCCCGACCCCTTGCCCCTAGACTCGGCTGGCTGACGCGGCTTCCCCGCCTCTCACCAACATTCACCCGGAAACGGGCGATGTTGGCGTGTGCGAGATAGCGCTCAGCAACCTGGATGAAAGCGGAGGATATGGGCAAGAAAGACGGTGCGATCGAGCTCGAGGGCACGATCACCGAATCATTGCCCAATGCGATGTTCCGGGTTGAACTTGATAACGGGCACAAGGTGCTCGCACATATCAGCGGCAAGATGCGGATGCACTACATCCGAATCCTTCCGGATGACCGCGTAGTCGTGGAGCTTTCGCCCTATGACCTCACGCGTGGCCGGATCGTCTACCGCTACAAGTAAGCCAGCACTGCCCACAACACCCGAATACTTCACGAAAGAGTCATCATGAAGGTTAAGCCGAGCGTTAAGAAGATCTGCGACAAGTGCAAGGTCATCCGTCGGCATAGTCGCGTCATGGTGATCTGCGAGAACCCTCGCCACAAGCAGCGCCAGGGCTAAATAGCCCGAGCGTGTACGAACGATGTCAGGGGAGACAACCCAGGCATCGACTCATAAGCAGAACCCGACCCCTGAAGCGGCGCGTGCGTAACTTCAGGACGACACCCCCGGTCACGAGGCCGAGGACCTGATTGGCGTCAGGACTGGTTCTGTTCCCAAACCTCGTGCTTGGTAAAGAAAAGAGAACGCCCCTATGGCACGTCTAGTAGGAGTTGATCTGCCGCGCGATAAGCGCATGGCAATCGCGCTCACCTACATCTACGGCATCGGTCGCTCACAGGCTGCGAATGCGCTTGAGGCCACCGGCATTAGCCCCGATCTGCGCTCCAAGGACCTCACTGATGAGCAGGTCCTTGCTCTGCGTGACTGGATCGATCAGAACCTCAAGGTCGAAGGTGACCTGCGACGCGAGGTTGCTGCAGACGTTCGACGCAAGGTCGAAATCGGCTGCTACCAGGGTCTTCGCCACCGCAAGGGCCTCCCGGTCCGCGGTCAGCGCACCCACACCAACGCTCGTACCCGTAAGGGTCCGCGTAAGACCGTCGCAGGCAAGAAGAAGGTCGGCAAGTAAGCCGTCCGGCTACTTCCCAGAAACCAGGAGACATCACACATGGCCCCGAAGTCAGGTAATAAGCCTGCGGCAAAGAAGCTCCGCCGCAAGGAGAAGAAGAACGTGGCCCACGGCCACGCTCACATCAAGAGCACGTTCAACAACACCATCGTCTCGATTACT
This sequence comes from Candidatus Nanopelagicales bacterium, assembly GCA_044345075.1. Lineage (GTDB taxonomy): Bacteria > Actinomycetota > Actinomycetes > S36-B12 > S36-B12 > CAIKZY01. Next base: position 25,832 of record JBIJBU010000009.1, read on the forward strand.
GACTCCACTGGAGCAGTCATCTCGTGGGCGAGTGCCGGACAGGTCGGCTTCAAGGGAAGCCGCAAGTCCACCCCGTTCGCCGCGCAGCTCGCAGCCGAGGCTGCTGCTCGTCGCGCAATGGAGCACGGCATGCGCAAGGTCGACGTGTTCGTGAAGGGTCCGGGCTCCGGCCGCGAGACCGCAATCCGTTCGCTGCAGGCCACGGGCCTTGAGGTTGGCTCCATTGCCGACGTCACCCCGGTGCCGCATAACGGAACCCGCCCGTCCAAGCGTCGTCGCGTCTGATCGCGCGCAGAAGTACAGGAGATACTGACTAATGGCACGTTACGTTGCCGCCGACTGCAAGCGTTGCCGTCGCGAGAAGATGAAGTTGTTCCTCAAGGGCGCCAAGTGCGAATCGCCGAAGTGCCCCTTCGAGAAGCGTCCCTACCCCCCGGGCCAGCACGGTCGTGGTCGTTCGAAGGACAGCGAGTACCTGCTGCAGCTTCGTGAGAAGCAGAAGGCCACCCGTATGTACGGCGTGCTCGAGAAGCAGTTCTCGAACTACTACAAGGAAGCACAGCGCCAGGCCGGCAAGACCGGTGAGAACCTGCTGCAGATCCTTGAGTCACGCCTCGACAACGTGGTGTACCGCGCAGGCTTCGCCAAGTCCCGCGACATGGCTCGCCAGCTGGTTACGCACGGTCACTTCCTGGTCAATGGCAAGAAGGTGAACATCCCGTCCTACCGCGTCTCGCCCAACGACATCGTTGAGGTTCGCGTCGGTTCACGCGAGATGACCCCCTTCGTCATCGCCCACGCAGAGATCGGCGAGAAGCCGGTTCCCGCATGGCTCGAGGTCATCCCCTCGAAGATGCGCATCCTCGTTCACTCCGTGCCGGCCCGCGCGATCATCGATACGCAGGTCAACGAGCAGCTGATCGTCGAGCTCTACTCCAAGTAATCCATCGTTCGGCAGATACGCGACTTCAAATAGCGGTCGTCGCGGGAAGGAAAGACAACTGTGCTTATCAGCCAGCGCCCCCTGCTCACTGAAGAGGTCATCAGCGAGAACCGTTCGCGGTTCGTGCTGGAGCCCCTGGAGCCAGGTTTCGGTTACACCCTCGGCAACTCGCTGCGTCGCACGCTGCTGTCGTCGATCCCGGGTGCAGCAGTCACCAGCATCCGTATCGATGGCGTGCTCCACGAGTTCACCACCATCCCCGGTGTCAAGGAAGATGTCACCGAGCTGATCCTCAACATCAAGCAGCTCGTCGTCTCCTCCGAGCACGATGAGCCCGTGGTCATGTACCTGCGCAAGCAGGGCCCGGGCACTGTTGTTGCCGCCGACATCCAGCCCCCGGCTGGCGTCGAGGTTCACAACCCCGATCTGCACATCGCCACCCTCAACGGCTCGGGCAAGCTCGAGATCGAGCTCGTCGTCGAGCGCGGTCGCGGCTACGTCTCGGCTGACCTGAACAAGGCCGTGGGCCAGGAGATCGGCCGCATCCCGGTCGACTCCATCTACTCGCCGGTCCTCAAGGTCACCTACAAGGTCGAGGCCACCCGTGTTGAGCAGCGCACCGACTTCGACAAGCTTGTTCTCGACGTGGAGACGAAGAACTCGATGCGTCCGCGCGATGCAGTTGCATCTGCCGGCAAGACCCTGGTCGAGCTCTTCGGCCTGGCTCGCGAGCTGAACGTCGACGCTGAGGGCATCGACATCGGCCCGTCGCCGACCGACGCGTTCGTTGCCGAGCAGCTGTCGACTCCGATCGAGCAGCTCGACATGACTGTCCGTTCGTACAACTGCCTCAAGCGCGAGGGCATTCACACCGTGGGCGAGCTCATCACCCGCAGTGAGGCTGACCTGCTCGACATTCGTAACTTCGGTGCGAAGTCGATCGACGAGGTCAAGGTCAAGCTCGCAAGCCTGGGCCTGGCACTCAAGGACAGCCCGCCCGGATTCGATCCCGGTGCAGCCATCTACTTCGATGATGAAGACGATGACGACCTGGCATTCGCCGAGGACGAGCAGCTCTAACCCACACTTCGTACTACTGAACGTTCGACAGGAGAACCCCAATGCCTACGCCTACTAAGGGTCCCCGCCTCGGCGGCAGCCCGGCGCACGAGCGGCTCATGCTGGCCAACCTGGCCACTGCGCTGTTCGAGCATGGCCGCATCACCACGACCGAAGCGAAGGCAAAGCGGCTTCGCCCGCTGGCCGAGCGTCTGATCACCTTCGCCAAGCGCGGTGACCTGCACGCTCGTCGTCGCGTCATGACTGTCATTCATGACAAGTCAGTCGTGCATGCGCTGTTCACCGAGATCGGCCCGAACTTCTCGGCCCGTCCCGGTGGCTACACCCGCATCACGAAGATCGGTCCGCGCAAGGGTGACAACGCACCCATGGCAGTGATCGAGCTCGTCGAGCCGATGACCGAGGCAGTTATTGCCGAGGCCACCGGTGCCACCAAGCGCGCAGCTAAGGAGAAGGCAGCTGCTCCGGCAGCCGCAGCTCCGGTTGTTGAAGAGACCGTGGTGGAAGAGACCGCAGTCGTCGAAGAGACCCCCGAGGCAGTGGTCGAGGAGGCCGTCGTCGAAGAGGTTGCAACTGACGAGGCACCCGAGGCCAAGGCGTAGTCCTGGCTTCGAACGCGAACATCGATCAGCCCGCCACCGGAATCACCGGTGACGGGCTGATCCGTTTGCGCATGGGCCTGGAGTACGACGGCCGTGACTTCGCCGGCTGGGCCAAGCAATCACATGCACGAACCGTGCAAGGCGACCTCGAGCTCATGCTCGGTCACCTCACCTTCGGCCACGTTGATCTCACCTGCGCGGGGCGCACCGATGCAGGCGTGCATGCCCGCGGCCAGGTCTGTCACTTCGATGTGACCCCCGAACGTTACGAGCGCATGATGACTGGCCGCGAGCCCGTCACTGCAGCACGCATCAATCGCGCGATCTCCGACGACATTCGAGCGACATCACTCGAGATCGCTCCCGAGGGATTCGACGCACGCTTCTCCGCGCTATGGCGCCGCTACAGCTACCGCGTCTGCGACAACCCGCTCGGCCCCACACCGCTTGCCCGCGACGTATCCCTGCCCTGGTATCGCCTACTTGATCTCGATCGCATGAACGAGGCAGCGCTTCCACTACTCGGTCAGCAGGACTTCACCCCCTTCTGCAAACCACGCGAGGGCGCCACCAATATCCGCGAACTGCAGATTCTCCGCTGGGATCGAAGCCCCGAGGGCGACGCGATCATGACCATCCAGGCCGATGCCTTCTGCCATTCCATGGTCA
>JBIJBU010000071.1:0-9293 GCA_044345075.1 Candidatus Nanopelagicales bacterium
GCTGACCACTGCTGCGCGCTGCTCAGTACGAGCCAGCGGTCATACGCATCAGTCGGGACCCAGCACGGATTTTCCTCTTGATCGTCAGCGAGTAGGCCGGCCGCATGCGCAAGCTCGATCCATAGTGCTGACTGCGAGGCGTCGACCCCGAGCATTCGCGTGATCGCTGCGAAGTCGCGAATGCTCAGGCCGCCGGAGCGAAGCACTTGCGGCGGCTCGGTTGCCCAGGCGTCGAGAACCTCGCGCACATGCGCCACGGTCTCGAGCGCGTTGAGCCCGGACTGCTCGTCGACGAACTTTGGTTCCTGCTTGGAGATGATCACCGGTTCCGGTCGTGGCCAGGTCACCTCGGCGTCACCGACGAGATCACGCACGGCAGAGATGGCCCGCACGCAGTCGGCTGGCCCCCAGATCAGGCCCAGCGTGCGAATCTCCGCCAGGGCGGCGGCGATCACCTTCTTATCCGAGATGCGTTCGGCCGCGGCCTTGGTCACTGCAGCCGTGGTCACGGGGGCATCGGCAGAGAGCCGGGCAACGAGGCCAAGTACGTACAAAGCGGGCGCCCCCAGCTGATCGAGACAGCGGGCGACTGAGGGGCCGGTCGTGGCTCGAGCAGCCAAGGAGGTGATGTCTGAGGCCACCGGCTGGAGGAGATCGGGGCGCCGGCGTAAGAGCTCGGCCAGTTCTACGTCACATCGACCCCGAAGATCGTCAGCCAGGCTGCGGGGAGGGGCAGCTTTGGCAGGGGTCACCCGAACAACCCTATGCGCCACGCGCCAAGTACCCTTCTACGCATGCCTACGGGAACAGTGAAGTGGTACGACGCCGACAAGGGATTCGGCTTCGTGACGTCCGATGAGGGCGAGGACGTCTTCGTCCACGTCTCGACCCTGCCCGCAGGCGTGCCCGCGCTCAAGCCCGGCACCAAGATCGAGTTCGGTGTGGTCGATGGTCGCCGCGGTAAGCAGGCTCTCTCTGTCACCGTGCTCAGCGCACCCGCATCAGTGGTCAAGGGCTCCCGCAAGCCTGCCGGTGATCTTGCCGGTCAGATCGAAGACCTCATCAAGGTGCTCGATTCAGTCTCCGGTGATCTCCAGCGCGGCAAGTACCCCGCTGATGCGAAGTCGCAGAAGATCGCTGCCGTGCTGCGCGCGGTCGCAAACGACCTCGACGTCTAAGCGCCACAAACGCGAGTTCATTCCGTTCGTTTCACGCTCACGCGTTCACGAACTCAAGCTCATTCCGTTCGTTTCACGCTACGCGTTCACGAACTCAATGACTGTCCACACACAAAGTCCCGCAAGCACCACGCCTGACACCAGGCGAATCCGCCACAACGGAATTCGCGTCTGAAGCCAGCGTCCGAGAATCACGGCAATGGCTGCAACGGTGATGACAGCACCCCACGAGCCGAGGAATACCGAGACCGGCGAGCCGGTTCGCGCGGCAAGTCCTGCAGTGAACAACTGAGACAGATCGCCCCACTCAGCGGCGAAGATCACGATGAAGCTGGTGAGGAAAGCGCGCTTCGGGGAATTCGACTCTTGCTGTCGCACCTTCGCGAGGATTTCGTCCTCTTCCTCGCGTTCGGTGGCCTTCTCGCTGGCTCGCGAGCTCAGCCCGCCCTTGATGAGCAGCACTGCGCCGACTCCGAACAGCAGGGCCGTGATGGCCATGACGGGTCGTTGAGGGAGCAGCGCGAGCACGCCGCCGACCGTGACGGCGATGGCCATCTGAACGCCGAAGGCTGCGCATACCCCGAGCCAGACGGGCAGGTGCTTGTACCGGGTCGCAAGCACGAGGGTGGCGATCAGGGTCTTGTCGGGCAATTCGGCGGGGAAGATCAAGATGAAGGTGCCGGCGATGATCGCGATGTCCAGGCCCATAACTCGCCCGAGACTACCCACTGGTACCCACCTGTCTCCTGGTGGGAGAGAATCATGTCGTGACTACCGTTCCTGACCTCACCGACGGCGTGCTGACGGCTGCCGTCGACCTGGCCCGTGACGCCGCCAATGTCGAGGCCGGCGGCGATTGGGTGGGCGATCACCTCGAAGTGGCCATGGAAGATGAGCGCCTGGCTACCCATCTCTTTGCTTGCACGAATCCGGCCTACCGCGGGTGGCGCTGGGCCGTCACGATCACTCGTGCCGACGGCTTTGACGACATCACCATCACTGACGCCGTGCTACTGCCCGGTCCCGATTCGCTGATCGCCCCGGCCTGGGTGCCATGGGCCGAGCGTGTGCGCCCAGGTGATCTTGGCCCGGGTGATGTGTTGCCAACGTCCGCGAATGATCTGCGTCTTGTTCCCGGCTTCACCGATGAGGATTCCCTCGAAGGTCTGTCGTCGCTTGCCCCGCTTTCGCCGGGCATGTGGGAACTCGGCCTGGGTCGTGCGCGCGTTCTGTCAGTTCTCGGACGCGATGAGGCGACCGAACGCTGGGAGGAAGGCGACTTCGGTGCCGAGTCTCCGATGGCCAAGGCTGCGGGTCAACCGTGCGGCACGTGTGGCTTCCTGATGATTCTCGGTGGCACCCTTGGTCAGGCCTTCGGTGTCTGCGCCAATTCTTTTGCACCGGCCGACGGCCGTGTTGTCGCCCTCAACTACGGATGCGGTGCGCACTCTGAGGTCGAGGGTGGCGAGAGCGAGAACATCGCAGTCGTCGTCACCGACGAGGAGAGCTGGGACAACGTCGATCTCTCCGAGGTCGAAGACCTTCCCGAGCCGGTTGCGGTTCAGGAGATCGCGGACGAATCTGCACTTGACGCCGATATCCAGGCCGATGACGTCAGTGATGACGATGCTGCATCGGTTGAGATCGTGGCCGAGGAGAACTCAGTCGCTGAAGACCTCGAAAAGCCCGACGAGGCCTGAGTCAGTTTTGCGCTAGCGCGCCGCGCCACCCTCGCGGCGGCGTCGATGGAGCACGTAGGCGATACCGCCCAGCCCGCTGATGACCCCGATCGCACATGCCCCGAACCACCAGGACGTGCCCGCGGATTCCAGGGAGTCGCGGAAGAACAGCAGTGCGATCGCGGCGATGATCCAGCCAACGGTGCCGAAAAAAATCGGCACAAGTGCATCACCAGTCACAAGGGACCCAGACACCTTGCCATTCGCGGGAGATGTCGGACTAGTCATGCTGCTTACGCTACCTTCGCGCAATGCGGCGCCCCCCGCGCCCACACCTTGAGGAGGGTGAATGTCTGTCACAACCGAGAATGCCAGCGGAGTAGACCGTTGGTTCAGTATGTCGGCCCGAGGGTCGAACTACTCCCGCGAGATCCGTGGTGGCGTTGTCACCTTCTTCACGATGGCTTACATCGTGGTGCTGAACCCGCTCATCATCGGCACCGCGAAGGACATGAACGGCAACTTTGTCGGCGGCGGAACTGACGTCGTCAAGGCCATCACCATGGTGGCAGCAGCAACCGCCCTGGTCGCCGGACTCCTCTCCATCATCATGGGCATCGTCGGTCGTTTCCCGGTGGCGCTGGCTGCGGGCCTTGGCCTCAACGGCTTTGTCGCCTTCACCCTCGCACCTCAGATGACCTGGGCAGACGCCATGGGCCTGGTAGTCATCGAAGGCATCATCATGCTGCTGCTGGTGCTCACCGGCTTCCGCTCTGCGGTATTCAAGGCGGTTCCTGAGCAGTTGAAGTACGCCATCGGCGTCGGCATCGGCCTGTTCATCACCATCATCGGCCTTGTCGATGCAGGCGTTGTTCGCTCGGGCGTGCCGCTGATCAGCTTCGGCGTCTTCGGTGAGCTCAAGGGCTGGCCGATGTTCACCTTCGTGTTCGGCCTGCTCCTGACCATCGTCCTGGTCGTGCGCAAGGTCAAGGGTGCGATCCTGATCGGCCTGGTGGGCACCACGATCCTCGCGATCATCATCGAGGCCATTGCGGGCGTTGGCCCCAAGACCGGCGCGGATGGCTCTGTCGCGAACATCGTGGGCTGGGGCCTGAACGTGCCGAAGGTTCCCGACTCTGTCGTGGCCACTCCCGACCTCGGACTGCTCGGCCAGTTCAACCTGTTCGGCTCGTTCCAGATCGTCGGCGTTATCGCAGCCATCATCGCGATCTTCGCGCTGCTGCTCTCGGACTTCTTCGACACCATGGGAACGGTCTTCGGCCTGTCCACCGAGGCCGAGCTTCTCGACAAGGACGGCGAGGTCCCTCACCTGCAGAGCATCCTGATCGTCGACTCCATCGCAGCCGCAGCAGGTGGTGCCGCATCGACGTCGAGCAACACCGCCTACATCGAGTCGGCCTCGGGTATCGGTGACGGTGCGCGCACCGGCATCGCGTCGGTCGTAACCGGCGTTCTCTTCCTGGTGGCGATGTTCTTCACGCCTCTGGTGCAGATCGTTCCTTACGAGGCAGCTGCTCCGGCACTGGTCGTGGTCGGCTTCTTGATGATGACCCAGATTCGCCATATCGACTTCACCAACCTGGAGATCGGTATCCCGGCGTTCCTCATCATCGTCTTGATGCCCTTCACCTACTCAATCACCATCGGTATCGGAGCAGGTTTCATCGCCTGGGTCGTTATCAAGATCTTCCTGGGCAAGGCCCGCGAGGTGAACTGGCTGATGTGGGTCATTGCGATTGCGTTTGTGCTGTACTTCGCAGTCGATCCGATCCGGCAGGGCTTGGGTGTCTCCTAGTCATCTAGGCTGACCCCATGAGTCCGCGCGCCCGTCGCTTCGTCACGCTTGCAGTGCTTTTTGCCGTCGTGGCGGCGGTGGCGTTACCCGTGCTGATTCGCTGAACATATTGCTGACTAGGGCCGCACTCCTTCTAGGGAGTGCGGCCCTAGTCGTGTCCGCAGCCCCGGTCAGTGCAGCGGCCGAGAATGTGGTCTGCCGCTTTACCGACAAGCGCTTTACCGAGATCAGCGGCCTGACCACCTCCCTGCGTCATCCAGGTGTCCTATACCTGCATAACGACTCCGGTGATGGCCCGTACATCTACGCAGTGGACTCGTCGTCCTGCACAACTCTTGCGACCTTGACCGTTCGGGGCATCGACCCCCGCGATGTCGAAGCGATCTCGATTGGGCGCGATGCACAAGGACGCCCGGTGATCTGGTTCGCCGATATCGGTGACAACCTCGACTCCTGGCCAGATGTCAGGCTCCATCAGATTCGCGAGCCGAAGCGACTTCGAGACAAGACCGTCTCTGCCACGACTTTCCGGTTCACCTACGGCGACATGCCGCACAACGCCGAGACCCTGCTTGCGAATCCGGCAAAGCCTGAATTGTGGATCTTGACCAAGCAACTCGCGCACGGCTCGCTGTATCGACTTCCCGTGCCCCTGCGCACGGGGGAGGTCAACGTCGCGCGCAAGATTAGGCGTGAGGGCGGGCTGGTCACTGACGGCGCGGTCTCACCTGATGGTCGGCGTTACGTAGTGCGCGACTACGACGATGCGTACATCTATGCCGGACTTCCGCCCGGGCGTCTCATCGCGACGGTGCCGCTGCCCTTCCAACTGCAAGGCGAGGCGATCACCTGGGCTCCCGACGGCCGATCACTGTTGATCACGAGCGAGCGGGATAAGCGGCTTATGCGAGTGACGCTGCCTATGAGCGCCATGTCGGTGCTCTAGTCGTGCGACACGGTCTCGCTGGTCACGGGCTTGGCGAACACCAGGATGATCTGGATGATCAACAAGATCGGGACGACCACGAAAGCGGTGTGAATCGAGACGCTTGAGGCCAGGGCGCCGAGGATGAAAGGTGCGATCGCGATCGCACCGGTGGCGAAGGCCAAGGTCGTGCCGGAGGCCCGGTCGCTGAGTCCGGGTGCTGTGCGCAGGATGCGCGCCATACTCAAGGGCCAGATGAGCGAGAAACTCACGCCGGTCAGGAAGAGGAAGCTCAGTACAACTGCAGGTGACGTGGTCAGCCAGGTGATCATGAATGTCACCAGTGATGCGAAGAGCGAGACGCGCAGCAGCGCCTCGGGGTGCACCTTCTGGGCTAGACGTGATCCGAAGGCTCGGCCGATGAAGATGCCACCCGTGAGTGCGGCGAGGCCTGCGGCGGCGGCACCGGCGCTCATGCCCGCCTGCTCGCGAAGAAGATCAACGCCCCACAGGCTCATGCAGAATTCCGTGCCCATGTAGCACGTGCCTGCCATGATCGCCCAGTAGGTCAGCCCGGGCAGGGATCCATGGGACTTCTTCGTCGCTGCTCCGCCGGCCGTCCCGAACTCGCTGGTGCGCTTGCCGCGGATGATCTCGATAACAAAGAAGGCGATGACCGCAATAGCGGCTCCGCCGCGCCAACCGAGCACCGTGGTAGTTGCGAAGCCGACCGCAAGAGGCGCAAGCAGGCCCGTGAGCGCGGCCACGGCCGTGCTCTCGGTGAGCGCACTTGCGGTCGCCTTGCCCTGGTGCACCCCGATGAAGGAGTTGACTCCGACCACGAGCAGATTCCCGAAGAAGCAGGCAATGAACGCGAGGAGCAGGGTTCCGGCTACCTGCATGCCGGGCAGGATGTAGAGCAGGATCGAAATGGCGGCACCGATTGATGAAACGCGCATGAGGTTTCCGCGACCGATGCGGTTGGAGACCGCCGGAGCAATGGCAGCACCGATGACGCCACCGATGGCCAACGCGGTGCCATGCAGGCCGCCGATAGTGGTGCTCGTGCCTTGATCGTCACGCAGGAGTGCGAGTGATGCGCCGAATGCGTACACAAACCATGACCACGTCGACATCGACGCGTAGGAGATCAGGGTCGGTCGGTCGTGAACTGGCTTAGTGTCGTCCGTTACCGGCGCATCGCTCTCACTCATGCGAGCTGTGAGACGACGTAGTCGATGCTCGCGATCAGCTTGCGTACATCGGCAGGCTCGACGGCCGGGAACACCGAGATGCGCAGCTGGTTGCGGCCGAGCTTGCGGTACGGGTCGGTGTCGACGATGCCGTTGGCGCGAAGTGCCTTGGCGATGGCGGTGGCGTCGATTGAGTCGTCGAAGTCGATGGTGGCGACAACCTTGGAGCGCTTGGCGGGATCAGTCACGAAGGGGGTCGTGATCGGGTTGGCCTCGGCCCAGTCGTAGATGGCCTTCGAGGCCTCCTCGGTGCGCGCGGTCGTCCAGGCCATACCGCCATTTGCGTTGAACCAGTCGACCTGCTCGGCCATCAGGTAAATGGTGGCGAGCGCCGGAGTGTTGTAAGTCTGGTCGAGGCGCGAGTTGTCGACTGCGGTCTGCAGATCCAGGAACGGCGGGATCCAGCGGCCGCTGCCCGAGATCTTCGTGACGCGCTCGATGGCTGCAGGCGACATCAGTGCCAGCCACAGGCCACCGTCGGAGCCGAAGTTCTTCTGCGGTGCAAAGTAATAGGTGTCGAACTCTGTTGCATCGACGGCCAGGCCACCGGCACCGGAAGTGGCGTCGATGATCATGAGCGAGTGCGGGTCGGCCCCCGCCACGCGCTTGGGAGTGACCGCAACGCCGGTTGAGGTCTCGTTATGCGGAGTGCAGTAGGCATCGATGCCGGCCTCTGCCGAGAACGAAGGAGCATTGCCTGGCTCGCTCGTGATGATGGTCGGATCACCGAGATGCGGTGCCTTCTTGACGCCATCGGCGAACTTCGCGCCGAATTCGCCGAAGGTCAGGAACTGCGCGCGATCCTCGATCAGCCCGAATGCGGCTGCATCCCAGAAGCAGGTCGAGCCACCGTTGCCGAGCACGACCTCGTAGCCATCGGGCAGTGAGAAGAGATCAGCGAGACCTGCGCGCAGGCGACCGACCTGTGACTTCACTGTCTTCTGGCGATGCGAGGTACCGAGGTAGCTCTGCCATACCGAGGCAAGTGCAGTGACCTGCTCCTCGCGGACCTTGGAAGGTCCGGCGCCGAAGCGGCCGTCAGACGGAAGCAGTTCGGCGGGGATGCGGATCTCGGCGGACTCAGTCACTTCTTCTCCAATGTGGTGTGGGCAGTTTCGTGCGCGCGATGCGGTGGTGCGGGTGTTCGAGCTACTGCGGGTTATCCGCGGGGTGTGTAACCGGTCGGGGCAACCATCTCGGCATCCCAGCCCGGAACCTTCTCAGGCTTGCGGGGTGCCGGGCCGATGTACTTCGCCGACGGGCGAATCAGGCGGCCGGTCTTCTTCTGCTCGAGGATGTGCGCGCTCCAGCCGGCGAGCCGAGCGCAGGTGAACATCGAGGTGAACAAGTGTGCGGGAACCTCGGCGAAGTCGAGCATGATCGCTGCCCAGAATTCGACGTTGGTTTCGAGTGCACGATCGGGGCGACGCGAGCGCAGCTCAGTGAGCGCTGCCTGCTCGAGCGCAACAGCAACCTCGTAGCGTTCTGCGTTGAGCTCCCGCGCGGTGCGGCGAAGGACGCGTGCGCGTGGATCCTCGGCGCGGTAGACGCGGTGCCCGAAGCCCATGAGTCGCTCACCGCGATCGAGGACGCCCTTCACGTAAGCGTCGGCATCGCCCGAACGCTCGACCTCTTCGATCATGTGCAGCACGCGGGAGGGTGCGCCGCCGTGCAGTGGGCCACTCATAGCGCCGATGGCCCCCGAGATTGCAGCGGCAACATCCGCGCCGGTCGAGGCGATCACGCGGCCGGTGAACGTGGACGCATTCATGCCGTGCTCGGCGGCGGAGACGAAGTAGGCGTCGATAGCTTGAATGTGTCGGGGGTCAGGCTCGCCGCGCCAGCGGATCATGAACCGCTCGACGATGGTGTTGGCCTGATCGATCTGCTTCTGCGGAACCATCGGCTGGCCGAGACCGCGTGCGGCCTGGGCGACAAACGACAGCGCCATGACAGACACATGCGCAAGGTTTTCGCGAGCGGTGTCGTCGTCGATGTCAAGCAGCTGCTTGAGACCCCAGGCGGGAGCGAGCATCGCGATTGCCGACTGCACATCGACGCGCACATCGCCGGAGTGAATCGGAATCGGGTAGGGCTCGGCGGGCGGCAGGCCGGGATTGAACTCGTTGTCGACGAGCAGGCCCCAGACATTTCCGTAGGAAACGCGGCCGACGAGATCCTCGATATCAACGCCGCGGTAGCGCAGGGCGCCGCCGTCGCGATCGGGTTCTGCGATCTCAGTCTGGAAGGCGATGACGCCCTCAAGTCCCGGTACGAACTCGCCCATGGGGTCTCCTCACGTGGAATGTGGCCATTCTTCCGTCCCGACCCCCTTCGTGCGTCATGGGGGCGTGAGAAGTGACGAGACTCTCGTCAGGGCGCACCTGAAGCCCCTGAGTGATGGAATGGGGGCATGAGCATGTGGACCCCGCCCCCTGAGGA
>JBIJBU010000072.1:0-9206 GCA_044345075.1 Candidatus Nanopelagicales bacterium
AACCCCACGTACTCAGATCCCGATCTCGCACCGGCGGGCAAGGAGATCTACTACGTGCTGTTCCCGACGCCGAATCTCGATGCCGATATCGACTGGCGCGTCGAGGCTCCTCGTTACCGCGACCACATGGTCGAGATGCTCGAGAAGCGCGGCTACATCGGCTTCGGCGATGCCATCGAGGTTGAGAGCACGACATCGCCGCTCGACTGGCAGGCACGCGGCATGGAGCGCGGCGCTCCGTTCGCGGCCGCGCACTCCTTCTTGCAGACCGGCCCGTTCCGGCCGAGCAACATGTGGGGCGAGAACGTCGTATTCACCGGTTCGGGCACACAGCCAGGTGTCGGCGTGCCCATGGTGCTGATCTCCGGCCGACTCGCGGCCGAGCGCATTACCGGTGTCGATCGCTCGTATTCATCGCGCGCCCGTAGGGTCTAACCCGTGTCGAACGGCCGGGCTTTCGTGCTGCGCCACGGCCTGGCCGGCCTGGCGGGCACGGCGCTCGTTGCCGTAGGTGCACTTGGCATCGGCTGGCTGCCACTCGAGACGAATCTGCTCGCCAATCCCCTGGTGGAGGCACTGCGCGGTTCCCTGACCGGATCTCTTGTCGCACGTGGCTTCGTCTTCATCGGCTTGGCAGTACTACTGCAGGCCTGGTTGGTACTTGGTGCCGAGCTTCGCGTCGCTCACCGCACTCGCGACATCCTCGGCGTGCTCGCGCTCTGGTCAATTCCCCTGCTGCTCGCGCCGCCGATGTTCAGTCGCGATGTCTACTCGTATTACGTGCAAGGTCGCCTCCTTGAATCCGGGATTGATCCCACGACTAATGGCGTCGCAAGTGTCTCGGGCTGGTTCCAGGACGGTGCTGACCCGATGTGGGCCGAGGCACCGACGCCTTACGGCCCACTGTTCTTGATGATCGAGCGCTCAGTCGCATCCTTCGCTCACCCGAATGCCTATCTCGCGGGGATTCTCTTCCGCCTCGTGGCGATTGTCGGCGTCGTTCTCCTTGCGATCTACGTGCCGCGACTGGCACGCAGCCTCGGAGTGAACGAGGGTCGTGCACTCTGGCTCGGCGTGCTCAATCCGCTCATCCTCATGCACTTCATCTCCGGTGCTCATAACGATGCCCTGATGGTCGGCCTGCTGGTCGCCGGCCTCAGCCTGGCTGTCTGCAATCGATGCGTGTGGGGAGGAGTGCTCGTCGCCGGTGCCGCGTGCGTGAAGCCGATCGCACTCATCGCCCTACCGTTCGTCGGTCTGCTGTGGGCTGGCCTCAACTCGAGTTGGTGGGCGCGCATCAAGGCTTGGCTGGTCACCGCAATTGTCGCAGGCATCACGATCGTGTGCGTGTATCTCGTCGCCGACACCGGCTATGGCGTGATCAGCGCGGCCTTCAGCACCCCCTCGGGCGTTCTCACCTGGCTGTCACCTTCAACCGCGATCGGGCAGATCATCGGATACGCGACCACGTGGCTGGGAATCACAGGCGACGGAATGGGAGCGGTGGCCGTGGTGCGCGCCATTGCGAGCCTCGCCGCCTTGGTCATCGTGGCGTGGTTGATCCTGCGTCCGGGCACCCGAAATCCGGTGCGTGGCGCCGCGCTCGCGCTCGGCACACTCGTGGTCTTGGGCCCGGTTATCCAGCCCTGGTATCTGCTGTGGTTCCTGCCACTCTTCGCCGCCGCCGGGCTCTCCGCTCGAGAAACTCAGTTCGCGGTTCTCGCCACGGCCGCCTTCACAGTGCACGGAATGGTGGAGAGCAGCGCAACATCCGATAACTTCCTCGACGTGACTGATGGCATCACCTTCCTGCTCGCCGTGGCGATTACCGCGGTGATCTTGCTCGCGAGCCCGCGTGAGCGCCGACTCGTCCTGGGTGGTGATCCCGCGTGAGCAAGAGAGATCTCGACGAGGCCGGCATCACAGGGAAGCAGATGCGCGAGTCCTATGAACTGTGCCGCGAGCTCAACAAGAAGTACGGGCGCACCTATTACCTCGCGACCTTGCTACTACCGCCAGGGAAGCGCCCCTATGTGCACGCGCTTTATGGATTCGCCCGTTACGCCGACGAGATCGTTGACGATCTGAACTCCACGCTCACCGACGAGGAGAAAGCCGAATGGCTGCGCGGATGGGGCGAGGGCTTCTTGGCGGATGTGGCCCGCGGTCACTCCGATGACCCAGTGTGCCGCGCAGTTGTCGACACCGTGCTGCGCTGGGATATCCCGCTCGAGTACTTCACGGCCTTCCTGCACTCGATGACCATGGATCTCACAGTCACCGAGTACCGCACCTTCGATGATCTCTACGAATACGTCTACGGATCGGCCGCAGTCATCGGATTGCAGATGGTACCGATCTTGGAGCCCGAGGCTCCCGAGGCCTTTGATCGCGCGCGCGATCTCGGCATTGCCTTCCAGCTCGCTAACTTCATTCGCGATGTCAACGAGGATCTCGATCGCGGACGCGTCTACCTACCCCTCGACGATCTTGCCGAGTTCGGCGTGACACGTGCCGATCTCGAAAAGCGCGAGGCAACACCAGCGGTCAAGGCGGCCCTCGCTGGGCAGATCGCCCGCGTCAAGGATCTCGAGGAGCGCTCACGCTCGGGTATCGCCCTGTTGCATCCCTCTTCACGCGACTGCATTGAAGCGGCACGCATTCTGTACTGCGGCATCGTCGACGAGGTCGTCAACCAGGATTACGAAGTGTTCCGCACCCGCGCTACCGTGCCGATGCGTCGCCGTCTTGCTGTCGCTCTTCCTGCCTGGCGCCGAGCGCGCGCAGCACGCAGAAGGTTCGGCCCCGGACACGTGCAGGGCATCAGCCCCGGCGATACCACCGTGGAGGCCCGGCCTTAGGTGTGCGCTGCACTCCCCTGCGCCCCCAGAAGATCCACAGCGACAGCGACATCAGCACGATCGCGAAGCCGAACAGGAGATCCTCGACCGGGGCGAAAGCGAGTCGGCCGTCTCCGATGAACGGTGGCGGCCCTTCCACCGGCGAGGTGCTGCCGATGATCGCGTCACCGTCGTACTTCACGATGCCGAAGCCGGTGAACATGCCGTTCGTGATGAGCTGGAAGAAGACGATGATCGCGTACGAGACCCAGAAGACCTTGCGCGTGACCAACCTCGTGCGCAGGATCCCGAGGTCGAGAATGAGCATGAGAATGACGGCGACCACGCCGAGCTGCGTATAAGTCATGACGACTCCTCGTCACCGGCTTGCCAGCCCCTAACTGATCGCACGGCTTCCAAGGTCAAGATCGAGGCAAGCGGAATGACAATGAAGAACAGCACTTCGTCGAGCGGAACAGCCGGTGGGATGAAGATGCCCAGAATTCGGTTCTGGTCGAAGGACCAGTGTTCGGCCGCGACCGCGTAGGCATCCCAGAGAAAGAAGACGACCACTACTGGAGCGATCGAGAGCAGCAGCCGCTTCCATCGACGTAGCACGCGGGTGCGCAGCATGATCTCGAGCCAGCCGGAGCCAATGAGCACGAAGCCCAGCACGGCGACATAGGACAGGCGACTCACCCCCCAAGTATGGTCTCTTCACGGGCGAGCGGTAGCGGAGAGGATCGACATGCGACAGGCAGGGCTGCTGGGTGCCGAATGCACCGGCAAGACCTCGGTCGCCGCTGCCCTTGCCACTGAGCTCGGCGCGATTCACGTCCCTGAGGCGCTGCGGGCCTTCGTCGAGACACGAGGGCGCGTGCCTGCACTCGAGGATCAGGCGGGCATTCTCAGCGAGCAGCGTGCAAGTGTGCAGATGGCTCACCTGGATAACCCTGACTCACTCATCATCTGCGATCCACTTGCCCTGATGACCGCGATCTATTCGATTGCCTACTTCGATGACTCGAGTCTGCTGGCCGAGGCAATCGATGATGCGCGTACCTACGACCTCATCTGGTGGTGCCGACCTGACCTTCCCTGGACGCCGGACGGCGATCAGCGCGATGGTGAGGAGCGCCGCAGCCAGGTCGACTCATTGATCGGGCAGATCGTCAAGGAATCCGGCCTCACCGTCATCGAGCTGCGCGGCAGCATCGAGCTGCGCATACGTGAGGCGATCAACAACCTGCAGGGGCGTGTGACTCCCGAGTAGGCGTGTTCCCCACACCTAGACTCACTTGTGTGGAGACCCCTGCGCGCGGAAGCCTTGTTGGCACCGTTGTCGACGGTCGCTACGAGGTTCGCGCGATGCTCGCCCGTGGCGGCATGGCCACCGTCTACGAAGCCGTCGACCTCCGCCTCGACCGGGTCGTGGCCCTCAAGGTCATGCATGCCCACCTGGCCGATGACCCTGACTTCGTCAGCCGCTTCGAGCGCGAGGCCAAGGCCGCCGCACGCCTGACTCACCCGCATGTAGTCGGGGTCTACGACCAGGGCAAGGCCGATGGCCATGTGTACCTCGCTATGGAATACGTACCGGGTCGCACACTGCGCGACGTGATGAAGCAGTTCGGTCCGCTGACCCCCGAGCAGTCGCTCGTGCTGCTCGACCCGATCCTCGAAGCCCTCGAGGCCGCGCACGGCGCTGGTTTCGTCCATCGCGACATCAAGCCCGAGAACGTACTGATCTCCGATGACGGTCGCGTGAAAGTCGCTGACTTCGGTCTCGCTCGCGCAGTTGAGACCAGCAATGCCAGTGCCACGCAGGGCATGATCATCGGCACGGTTGCCTATCTCTCCCCCGAGCAGGTGGAGCGCGGCGATGCCGATGGTCGTTCCGATGTCTACGCGGCCGGCATCCTGCTCTTCGAGATGATCACCGGCCAGGTGCCCCATGCCGGTGATAGCCCACTCTCGGTTGCCTACAAGCACGTGAACTCCGATGTGCCTGCGCCATCGACAGTGAACTCCGCCATCCAGTCCGATGTCGATGCGCTCGTGATCACCGCGACTCGTCGCGACCCCGAAGCTCGTTATCCCGATGCCGCCAGCTTCCTGGCAGACGTCCGACGAGTGCGCGCCACGCTTCCGCGACCGCGCCCCTTCACCGATTCGCGCGACACCCTCGTGGTCGATGCGTCGATGACCCAGCGCATTGCCGCGGGCGCACGTCCGCCGCAGGAGCAGCACGCCGCACCGATCGAGCATCGCCGATCGCGCAAGGGACGCTGGATCGCGTTGATCGTGGCCATCGCAGTGCTGCTCGCCGCTCTCGGTGGCTGGCTCATCGCCGGCAGCATCCTCGCGCCCAAGGTTCCGGTACCGACCATCGTTGGTCTGACCCAGTCAGACGCCCAGGCAACGCTCACAACGGCTGGGCTCACCCTCGCGATTAGCGAGCAGCAGTTCAGCGAGAGCGCACCCAAGGACACTGTCATCAGCTCTGACCCCGCACCAGGTGGCGAGGTGGCCGAGGGCGGCACAGTCGATGCGGTGATCTCCAAGGGCCCCGAGCGCTACTCCGTGCCTGATGTCACCGGCATGACACCCGACGCGGCCGTTACTGAGATCACTGCTGCAAAGCTCGTGGCCGGCGCGCAAACCCAGGTCTTCGACGACACTGTAGCCGTCGGCTCAGTGGCCGGCACCGACCCGAAGATCGGCACCTCGGTCAAGCCCGGCACGTCAGTGAGCATCCTGATCTCCAAGGGCCCGAAACCTGTTCCCGTTCCCGACATCGACGGCAAGAAGTCGGCGGTGGCTCAGGCGGCACTGACTGAGATCGGCCTGATTCCCGTGATCACCGAGAAGTACTCCGAGAAGGTGGCCGAGGGCCAGGTCATCAAGGTGACCCCGAAGCCCGGCACTGTCGTGAATTCAGGCACCGAGGTCGAACTCGTGGTCTCCAAGGGTCCGCCGCCTGTCGAGGTGCCCACGCTCGTCGACCTGCGTAAGTCACAGGCAATCGCGATCCTCAAGAAGCTCGGCCTGGTGCCCAAGGTCATCTCGGCCGGCTTTACGCCGCTCAATCGCGTGTTCAGCCAGGATCCGCCTGCGGGAACGATGATTCCCAAGGGCAGCGTGGTCACCATCCGTATCGTCTAACTAGTCGAGCGCAAAGCCCTC
Organism: Candidatus Nanopelagicales bacterium; assembly: GCA_044345075.1. Classification (GTDB taxonomy): domain Bacteria; phylum Actinomycetota; class Actinomycetes; order S36-B12; family S36-B12; genus CAIKZY01. Next base: position 6,027 of record JBIJBU010000072.1, read on the forward strand.
GTGCTTCAGTAATGCCTTCTTGAGATCAAGCCCGTAGGCGTATCCGCCGAGATTGTTGCTTGCCACAATGCGGTGGCAGGGAACGAAGAGCATCACGGTGTTCAGAGCGCAGGCCGTGCCTGCCGCCCGCGCCGCACCGGGATTACCCGCACGCGAGGCAAGGTCGCCGTAGGTGAGCACTTCGCCTGCGGGGATGGTGCGCATGGCCTGCCAGGCGCGCATTCGGAAGTCAGGGCCGTGCTGCAGCACAGGTACTTCGTCGAGTGCTGCGAGCTCGCCGTCGTTGTAGCGCTGCATGATGTCGGTGAGCCACGGGATTTTGTTCCCGCCTGCGCGCTGATCGCTGAGTCGTGCCGAGATGATCGTGTCGTCGTCGACGACAACTTCCATCACACCGAGCGGGATTCGATACCGCGCGGCCTGCGCCATTGTCACTTCGCGAGCAGCATGTCAGCGACGAGGAAGGAGAGCTCGAGGCTCTGCTCCCGGTTCAGTCGCGGATCGCAGGCAGTCTCGTAGCGGTCGCCTAGATCGCTCTCGAGAACGCCCCCGGTGCCACCGACACACTCGGTGACATCGTCACCGGTGAGCTCGATGTGAATACCGCCGGGAACGGTTCCGAGCGCGTGGTGAACCTCGAAGAAGCCCTTGACCTCGTCGACGACATCGTCGAAGACACGAGTCTTGTGACCTGTGGTCGCCTCGCGGGTATTGCCATGCATCGGATCACAGACCCACACGACCGGGATTCCGGAATCGCGCACGGCTGCAACGATCACCGGCAGTACTTCACGCACCTTGCCGGCACCCATGCGGGTAATCAGAGTGAGACGACCGGGCACCCGCTCGGGGTTGAGCAGCTCGCACATCTGAACGATGTCGGCAGGATCAGCAGTCGGGCCGACCTTCACGCCGATCGGGTTATGGATAACCGAGGCGAAGTGCACGTGAGCACCCTCGACCTGGCGGGTGCGCTCGCCGATCCACAGGAAGTGACCTGACACGTCGTAGGCGTTGCCGGTGCGCGAATCAATGCGAGTGAGCGCACGCTCGTAGTCGATGGAGAGCGCCTCATGTGCGGCGTAGAAGTCAACGCGCTGGAACTCCTCCGGGTCGGCGCCGCAGGCTGTCATGAACGACAGCGCGCGATCGATATCGCCGGCCATCTGCTCGTAACGCTGGCCCGCGGCGGAATCACGCACGAAGTCTTGATTCCAGGAGTGAACCTGGCGAAGGTCGGCGTAGCCGCCCTGGGTGAATGCGCGCACGAGATTTAGTGCTGCGCTGGAGGCGTTGTAGGCACGAACAAGGCGCTGCGCATCGGGGCGACGCGAGGCCGGCTCGAACTCGATGGCGTTCACGGCATCGCCGAAGTAGGAGTTGAGCTCGACACCCTCGCGAGTCTCATGAGCCTTGCTACGGGGCTTGAAGTACTGACCGGCGAGGCGGCCGACCTTGATGACGGGCAGCGAGGCCGCGTACTGCAACACGACCGACATCTGGAGCACGGTCTTCAGGCGAGCTCGGATGCTCTCGGCATTGTTGGCCTCGAAGGTCTCGGCGCAGTCGCCGCCCATGAGCACGAAGGCCTCACCGCGCGAGGCGGCAGCGAGCTGGTGCATCAGCTTGTCGCACTCGCCCGCGAAAACCAGGGGCGGAAGGACGCTCAGTTCGTCAACGGCCGCCTGCAACTCGGCAGCATCGGGCCACGGCGGCTGCTGGGCAGCGACCAGATCGGGCCAGATGAGGCCATTGCGGGAAGTTGACGACATGACATAAATCCTAGAGGGGCCGACCGAATGCTCGGACGACCCCTCTTCAGGACTGGTCAAGGCCTAGCCGAAGAACGACTTGGCCTCGTTGTAGCGCTCGATCGGTACGGTCTTGAGCTTCTCGGTTGCAGCCTGCAGAGGCACGCGCACGATGTCGGTGCCCTGCAGGGCAACCATGGTGCCCCAGGCCTCATCCTTGACTGCCGTGATGGCGTTCAGGCCGAAGCGGGTCGCGAGCACGCGGTCGAACGAAGTGGGGGTGCCACCGCGCTGGATATGGCCGAGCACCGTGGTGCGAGCCTCATGGCCGGTGCGTGCCTCGACCTGCTCAGCGAGCCACTCGCCGATGCCGGAGAGCTTCACGTGACCGAAGGAGTCGAGGGTGGCGTCCTTGGTGACGAGCTTGCCGCCCTTGGGCAGTGCGCCCTCGGCGACGACGATGATCGGTGCGTACGAAGACTTGAAGCGTGACTCGACCCAGCCCACAACCTCGTCGAGATCGAACTCGACCTCAGGGATGAGGATGGCGTTGGCGCCGCCGGCCATGCCCGAGTGCAGGGCGATCCAGCCGGCGTGACGGCCCATGACCTCGCAGATCAAGATGCGATGGTGTGACTCCGCCGTGGTGTGCAGGCGGTCGATGGCCTCGGTGGCGATCTGCACCGCGGTATCGAAGCCGAAGGTGTAGTCGGTGGCGCTGAGATCGTTGTCGATCGTCTTCGGGACGCCAATGACATGGAAGCCATGCTCGGTGAGCGTGGTGGCGACACCGAGGGTGTCCTCGCCGCCGATGGAGATCAGAGCGTCGATGCCGAGCTTGCGGAGGTTCTCCTCAGTGCGCTCAATGCCACCATCGATCTTGACGAGGTTGGTGCGCGAGGAGCCGAGGATGGTTCCGCCGCGGGGCAAGATGCCGCGAACCTGCTCGATGCCGAGCTCCATGGTCAGGCCTTCAAGCGGGCCCTTCCAGCCATCTCGGAAGCCGACGAACTCATAGCCGTACTCCTGCACGCCACGACGGACGACGCCACGGATCACTGCATTAAGGCCAGGGCAGTCTCCGCCACCGGTCAGGACACCAACGCGCATGTTTCGCTCTCCTCGATTGATCGCCTCGTGGGCATGTAACCGCTGTCATAGAGAAATCTAGCGGATCACGGGGCACCATCTCCCGCGCACCTGCCTAGAGTCGCCCCATGACGATCCTGGCCATTGACGCGGGCACCACCGGCGTCACCGCCCTGCTCGTCTCCCCCGCCGGCGAGGTTCTTTCCACCGGATACGCCGAGTTCCCCCAGCACTTCCCGGCCGATGGCTGCGTCGAGCATGAGCTGGGCGAGATCTGGGCCGCTACCTTGGCCGCCACACGCCACGCGCTGACCTGGGGCGATGTCACGATCACGGCGAT
>JBIJBU010000073.1:0-9009 GCA_044345075.1 Candidatus Nanopelagicales bacterium
CGCATGGCCTGGACATCCTCCACGAAGCCCGGATGATCAGCGGCGCTCCAGACGAACGGCGCGATTGCATCGACGTAGCGCTCACCGAGCTCGCGATCTCCGGCGCAGTAGCGAGCCTTCAGCAGGGCCTGGAACTCCCAGGTCTTGGCCCAGCGCTCGTAGTAGCCGACATGCGAGCGCAGGGTGCGCACGAGAGCGCCCTGCTTGCCCTCGGGACGCAGATTCGGATCTACCTCCCAGATGGAGCCCTCGGCCGTCGGGTGGTTGCAGGCGCGCATGAGACCGGTCGCGAGCAGTGTCGCGGTGCGCAGCGCTCCCTCCTCTTCTGAATCACTCCACGGCTCTGCCACGAAGATGACGTCGACATCGCTGACGTAATTGAGTTCGCGGCCACCGCATTTGCCCATGCCGATCACCGAGATTCGGCACGGAACTGCGTTCTCGGGAAGTCCGGCGCGGGCGATGGCCAGACCGGCCTCGAGCACGCCATCGGCAAGATCAGAGAGCCAGCTCGCTACGACACCCATCGGTGCCAGTCCGGTGAGATCTCGTGCGGCGATGCCCAGCAGCTGCTCTCGGTAAGCGATACGCAGGGCGTCGAGAGCCGAGACATCGTCGGAGGCTGCCACCGGTTCGGGTACGTGCGGGTCAGCGCCGACTGCGCGCAGGAGGATCTCGCGCACCGCCTTGGCACCCGGCGCCTCTGCTATGCGCTCCCCGTCGGCCAGCACCTGCCAGTGCTCGGGATGTCGCACCAAGAACTCGCCGAGGGCCTCTGACATTCCGAGTACATCGATCAAGCGTCGGCCAACATCGGGCTCAGCGGTGACTGTCGAGATCACGCGACCGCGCAGTTGCGATGAACACGACTCCAGGAAGCGAGCGAGCAATCGCAGGGCCTGATCAGGATCAGCGGCGAGGGAGAGGTCGGCAAGGAGATCGTGCTCGTCGCCGGCGTCTGCGAGTGCGGCGACCACGGGGCTCGCGAGTAGTTCGCGAGCGACATCTAGATCAGTGAGGCCGGCGCGGGCGAGCTGGCCGACAGACCACTCAGCGGTCATGCCTCACCGCCCGAAAGATGCTCATCCGTAGAGCCTACGGCGTGTTCGGTTCTAGGCCGTGCGCGAGCGGAAGTGCTCGAGAACGAGTTCGCCCCAGGCGTGGGACATCGGGCGCCAGGCAGCGATCAGCGAATCGGATGCTGCGGCGACGTTCTCGCCAGCGACTTTGACATCAATGCCGGCGCGCTCGAGTGCCTTGTCACCATCACTGAGTGGCACCCACCAGTTGAAGAGATCGCCATCGAGCTCGGGATGCAACTGAAAGCCGTACGCGTTGGCTCCGATTCGATAGCCCTGCACCCGGCAGGCATCATTCGTCAGCAGCAGCGTTGCACCGGGCGGAAGTACCGCCACATGGTCTTGATGCCACTGCGCAGCCGGAATGCTGCCCTCGGCGCCGATGGCGGTGATCACCGGATCGGCTTCTCCCTCGGCAGTGCGCTCGATGAAGCTGAGACCGATCTCGGTCGTGTCGCTGAGTTCGACCACCCCGTCGTTCGCCGCAGCGAGCAACTGTCCGCCCAGGCAGATTCCGAACACGGGGATCTCGCGGGTTACCGCATCACGCAGGAGTGCGCGCTCATTGGGCAGCCACGGGGCGATGTCATCATCATTAGCACCCATGCCACCGCCCAGCGGGATCACGCCATCGACATCATCAGGAACGCAGGACGGAACGCTCTCGCCTTCGTCGGCACAGATCACGCGAATCTCGATGCCGAGCTCGGCCAGCCAGTCACCCACGAGCAGGGGCGGGTCCGTCAGGTCATTACGAATGGCCAGGACAACCGGCCGCGCGGATTCAGAGGTCACAACGTAGGAAGGTAGCGGTCCAGCTCCCAGGAAGTCACCTGCCGCCGGTACTCCTCCCACTCCGCGCGCTTATTGCGCAAGAAGAAGTCGAAGACATGCTCACCCAAGGTCTCGGCGACGAGTTCGGAGCGCTCCATCGCCTGGATGGCCTGGTTCAGGCTTAGTGGCAGTGGCTTGAGGCCGATGGCGCGTCGCTCGGACTCGGTCAGGGCCCAGACGTCGTCCTCGGCACCTGCGGGCAACTCATAGCCCTCTTCAATGCCCTTAAGTCCGGCAGCCAGCATCACCGCGAAGGCGAGGTAGGGATTGCATGCGCTGTCGAGGGAACGGACCTCGATACGAGTGCTGTTGCCCTTCGAGGGCTTGTACATCGGCACGCGGATGAGTGCCGAGCGATTGTTGTGGCCCCAACAAATCCACGCGGGCGCCTCAGCACCACCGGTGAGGCGCTTGTAGGAGTTCACCCACTGGTTGGTGACCGCAGTGATCTCGGGTGCGTGGACGATCAGGCCTGCGATGAACGAGCGCGCGACCTTGGAGAGCTGGTACGGCGCACCCGGCTCGAAGAACGCATTGCGATCGCCTTCGAAAAGCGAGAGATGAGTGTGCATGCCCGAGCCCGGGTGGTCAGTGAAGGGCTTGGGCATGAATGACGCGTAGAGACCCTGCTCAAGCGCAACCTCTTGCACGACGAGACGGAAGGCCATCAGGTTGTCGGCAGTGGTCAGCGCATCGGCGTAACGAAGATCGATCTCCTGCTGACCGGGGCCGCCTTCGTGGTGGCTGTACTCGACCGAGATACCCATGGCCTCGAGCATGGTGATGGCCTGGCGTCGGAAGTCGTGCGCGACACCATTCGGCGCGTTGTCGAAGTAGCCGTAGCGATCGATGGGCTCGGGGATGACACCCGGGCGCGGTGCTTCTTTGAAGAGGTAGAACTCGACCTCGGGGTGTGTATAGAAGGTGAAGCCAAGATCTGCAGCCTTGGAGAGCGTGCGCTTGAGCACGTAACGCGGATCGGCATAACTCGGTGCACCGTCGGGCATGAGGATGTCGCAGAACATGCGAGCAACACCCGGGCCCTCACTGCGCCACGGCAGCAGCGAGAATGTTGCGGGGTCAGGCTTGACGAGCATGTCGGATTCGTAGACGCGAGCGAAGCCCTCGATGGCAGAACCGTCGAAGCCAATGCCCTCGGCAAAGGCACCCTCCAACTCAGCCGGCGCAATGGCGACCGACTTCAGGGTGCCGAGCACATCGGTGAACCACAGCCGCACGAAACGGATGTCACGTTCTTCAATGGTGCGGAGTACGAATTCGGCCTGCTTGTCCATGACTCCAGTGTCCACCTTTACGTGTTACGAATGGGTTAATTAGCGTGGGAGTACGCTCCAGACGTGCCCTTGATTCGCCTCGCGCTCTCCCAGGTGAACACCGTGGTGGGTGATCTCACCGGTAACGCGGCGCTCGTACGAGACCAGGCCCGCCTCGCCCAGGCGCGTGGCGCCGACCTCGTGGTCTTCCCTGAGATGACCCTCACGGGCTATCCGGTCGAGGATCTCGCCCTGCGTCCCTCCTTTCAGGATGCCTCGGTGGCCTGTCTGCATGAGTTAGCCCGAGATTTGCTCTCCGACGGACTCGGTGACCTCATCTGCGTCGTGGGCTATCTCGATCATCTCGATGCCACTGACCTCGGCATCGCCGGTCGTCCCCGCCGCTCCCCTGTCAACGCCGCAGCGGTTCTGCACCGCGGCAAAATCGTCGGCCGCTACATCAAGCATCACCTGCCCAATTACGGCGTCTTCGACGAGAACCGCTACTTCGTACCAGGTGACGCACCGCTGGTTCTGCGCTACGCCGGCACGACCATCTGCCTGGCGATCTGCGAGGACTTGTGGCAGCAAGGTGGTCCGATCTCGTGGGCGCGCACTGACAACGCCGGCTTGTTGCTCGTCTTGAATGCGTCGCCGTACGAACGAGACAAGGACGACGTTCGATTCGAACTCTGCCGCGATCGGGCGCGCGAATCAGGTGCCGTCATCGCCTACGCGAATCTGGTCGGCGGCCAAGACGAACTCGTCTTCGACGGCGACTCGATGGTGGTACTGGCTGACGGAACTCTCGCCGCCCGTGCCGGGCAATTCAGCGAAGAGCTGCTTGTTGCTGACGTCGAGATCGCCGAGTCCGAGGCACCTGCGAACTTCGTCTCACTCGATGCCGTGCCTCGAGCGAACGGCGATAAAGCTGATCCTTCGATCTCGCCCCGACTGTCCGAGCACGCTGAGATCTACGGCGCCCTCGTCGTGGGCCTTCGCGACTACGTGGAGAAGAACGGCTTTCGCAGCGTGTTGCTCGGCATGTCCGGTGGCATCGATTCCGCACTCGTCACCGCGATTGCATGTGATGCACTCGGCTCCGCTCGAGTCTTCGGCGCTGCGATGCCGAGTGAGTACTCGTCTGGTCATTCTGTGGACGATGCCTACGATCTCGCCGCCCGAACCGGTGCAAGCATTCGCACGATCAAGATCGCGCCCATGGTCAATGCCTACCTGTCCTCGATGGAGCTCAGCGGCCTAGCCGAGGAGAACCTGCAGGCCCGAGTGCGCGGAACGACCTTGATGGCGCTGTCCAATGCCGAGGGCCACCTGGTTCTGGCCACCGGGAACAAGAGCGAGCTCTCCGTGGGCTACTCGACGATCTACGGTGACGCCGTCGGCGGTTTCGCGCCGATCAAGGACGTACCCAAGATGCTGGTGTGGGAACTGTCCCGTTGGCGCAATGCCGAAGCTGAGCGACGCGGGGAGATTGCCCCTATCCCGCCGAACAGCATCGATAAGCCGCCCAGTGCCGAGCTTCGCCCAGGTCAGCTCGATACTGACTCACTACCGGATTACGAGGTTCTCGATGCACTGCTCGCCAGGTATGTCGACGGTGACCACAGCGCAGCGGCTCTTGTCGAAGCCGGCTTTGCTCCTGAGCTCGTCGAGCGGATTCTCCGCCTGACCGACCTTGCTGAGTACAAGCGGCGGCAGTACCCCCCAGGCACCAAGATCAGCCTGCGAGCATTCGGTCGAGATCGGCGCCTGCCGATCACCAACCGCTGGCGCGAACGCTCCTAGGCCGGCTTATCGCCGCGGGTTTCCTCGGCGAGCTGCTCGGGGTACTCGGCTTCCTCTTCTCGCACAAGATCATCAGTCGTTCCCGAATCGGGATCCACCGGCGGCAGGTCACCGCGCTGGGGCGCATGAATCACCGGCAGCAAGAACGCAACGAGCAATGCGGCGATCACGACGATCGTCAACGAGATGATCATCGTGACGTGCGAGGCGCCCAAGAAGGCTTCGAAAGCATTCGACTGAAGCGTGGAGGCGGTCTCGGTAGGCATGCCCTGCTCCACCGCGCTATTCAGAACGTCGACTGTCGCGACCACGGACTCTGAGGCGGCCTCCTGCGCCTGCGTCGGCAGCGACGAGTCGGAGAGAATCGGTGCGAGCCGACTTGCGTAGGAGTTCGCGAGCACCGTGCCGATGATCGCGATTCCCAGAGCCCCGCCTACCTGCCGAACGGTGTTCTGAACTGCGGAGCCGGCGCCGGCGCGCTCGAGCGGAAGGACGTTCTGCATCACTGTCGACGCAGGCGCAATCACATTGCCCATGCCCAGGCCGAAGAGGAAGAAGATGCCGAGCAGGACCCACAGTGGCGTATCCATGCGCAGGGTGAGCATGCCCACCAGTGACACCGCGACAAGGCAAAGCCCCGTGGTCATGACGGCGCGGTAGCCAAACCGCTGGACAGTGTGCGCACTTCTAGGTGCAGCGATGAGTTGCCCGACGGCAAACGGGACGAAGCACAGTCCGGCAGTCAGCACCGAGTAGCCGCGCAGAATCTGAAGATAGAACGGCAAGGTGAAGGTGATGCCTGAGAGGGCGAAGAAGCCCATGGTGGCGGCAGCGAGGCTGACGGCGTATCCGCGATTACGGAAGAGCGAGACGTCGAAGCTGGCGTGCTCACTGTGTGCCTCGAGCCAGAGGAACAAGGAGATGATCGCCACGCCGAGAAGTACCGGAATAACCACTTCGAGTGAGAGCCAGTCGCGGGTGGCCGACGCGTTGATGATGCCGTAGATGAGCGCAACCAGGCCGGTCACCGAGAGCAGCAGGCCCATGAAGTCGAGTTTTCGTGCATTCGGGTTCTTAGTCTCGGGCACCACCTTGATGATCGCGATGACGCCGATCAGCACGATCGGCACATTGATCAAGAACACCGATCCCCAGTCGTTGCCGGTGAGCCAGTTGGACCACTGCGGATGCTGAAGCAAGATGCCGCCGAGAACGGGGCCGAGGGCGACAGCCGCGCCGACTGCGCCGGCCCAGGCGCCGATCGCCTTGCCGCGCTCATGCGGTGGGAAGACCACGGTGATGATCGCCAAGGTGGTCGGAAGCACCGCCGCGCCACCAATACCCATCACGGCCCGGAAGCCGATGAGCATTCCGACATTGGCGGAGAAAGCGCAGATGGCCGAGGCGAGGCCGAAGATGATCAGGCCGATGATGAGCACCTTCTTGCGACCGATGCGATCCCCCAGGACTCCCCAGGTGAACAGCAGCGAAGCGAACACCAGGATGTAGGAGTCAATGGCCCAGACGAGGGCGCCCTGGCTTGCCGCAAGATCGCGTTGGATGGTGGGCAGGGCGATGTTGAGGACCGTGTTGTCGAGTACGACCACCAGCAGGCTCACGACCAGCACGGCGAGAATCGCCCAGCGCTTGGGGTGGCCCTGACCCGAGGTCATCCACGAGTTGTCCACTCGAACTCCATTCTTGGGGCGCCCACCGCGACTCGACGGTATCGGATGGGCGTCTTGCCCCTCGGCATGCCATGATGTGCTCGTCCGGGGACTCCATCAGGGAGCCTCGAGATGGGAGCACGATGACTGAGAACATTCCTGCCATCTATGGCAGCGCGAACGGCCGCCGCATCACGATGCGCGATTTGGCCCAGGCAACCGAAGAAGGCCGCAAGTGGCCGATGATCACCACCTATGACGCCATGAGCGCTCGCATCTTCGATGAGGCCGGTATTCCGGCATTGCTCGTTGGTGACTCGGCCGCGATGGTCGTTTACGGATACGACTCGACTCTCCCGGTCAGCGTCGACGACCTCCTGCCGTTGGTGAAGGCAGTCGTGCGCGGCTCCTCGCGCTCGATGGTCATCGCCGACATGCCCTTCGGTAGCTACCAGGCTTCCGCTTCGCAGGCACTCGAGACAGCCGCGGCGTTCATGAAGGACGGCGGCGCTCATGCGGTCAAGCTCGAAGGCGGGCAGGCGATGCTCCCGCAGATCGAGACCCTCGCCAATGCCGGTGTTCCCGTGATCGGGCATCTCGGCCTCACTCCGCAGTCGGTCAACCTGCTCGGCGGCTATCGGGTTCAAGGCCGCGGCGAGAGTGGCGAGCTATTGATGCGCGATGCTAAGGCGATGGAAGCCTGTGGCGCGAGCGCCATCGTGCTCGAAGCGGTGCCGGCTGATCTCGCGGCACGAGTCACCGAAATTCTCTCGATTCCGACGATCGGAATTGGCGCAGGCCCCGATACCGATGCGCAGGTCATCGTCTGGCAGGACCTCCTCGGCATGTCTGCCGGACCGCTTCCGCGGTTCGTCAAGCAGTACGCAGATCTCCGCTCGATCATGAGCGAGGGTGTTCAGCAGTGGGCTGCCGATGTGGTGTCAGGCGCGTACCCGGCAGCCGAGCACACCTACGCCTAGTCGCAACTAGACGTCGGTCACTCGCACACCAGCGTGTGCCTTGTAGCGACGATTCATCGAGATCAGGTTCGCTGTCATGGCCTCGACCTGTCCGCAGTTACGCAGACGGCCGGCGTAGATGCCGCGGATACCCGGAATGCGGTTCGCGATGGCCTGAGTGATGTCAGTCGCCTCGCGGTCATCGCCGAGAACCATCACGTCGGTATCAATAGAGTCAACCGACTCGTCGAGCAGCAGAACAGCCGAGATGTGGTGGAAAGCACCTGTGACGCGGGAGCCCGGAAGCAGCGCCGCGGCCTGCTGAGCAGCCGAACCCTCAGCCACCTCAAGACCGAAGGCACCCTGCTTGTCGAATCCCAGCGGGTTAACGCAGTCAATGACGATCCGGCCCTCAAGTGCGCCGGCTAAGGAAGCAAGCAGGGTCGCGTGACCATCCCACGGGACCGCCACGATGACGACATCGCTGCCGGTGGCGCAATCCTCATTGGTCGCACCCGTAATGCCGAAGCCGATTTCGTCGGCAATGCCTTGAGCTCGGGCTGCATCACGCGAGCCGATCGATACCTGGTGACCGGCCATCGCCAGCCGGCGCGCGAGGCCGCGACCTTGCTCGCCGGTGCCGCCGAGAACACCGATACGAAGGTGTGCGACGTCGGGAAGAACGCGGGGATCAACAGCTGCGGGCTTGGTCTCTTCAGTCATGAAGACATCCTGCCAGAACGCGCGCACGGCGCGAATCGAATGCTCGACCAATCAGTGCACAGCCGCAAAATCGGGCGGAAGAATCGTCGTGAATTGACTCGACGCGACGATTCACGACTCGCCTGTTACCACGCACGCGACACGAAATGACACACCGACATCAATATGCACGACTTTTCTGACATTCTCTGTCAGAGTTTCATCTGAAGAGTGCTGCAACAGCGCAGTTCTCATCGACACGGGAGGCATAACGTGGCGGTTGCAAAGAAGGCAGCAAAGAAGGCTCCTGCAAAGCGTGCAGTGGCCAAGAAGGCTGCAAAGAAGGCAGCACCCCGCAAGGCAGCCAAGAAGGCAGTCAAGCGTACGGTGAAGAAGGCAGCAGCGAAGAAGACGGCTAAGAAGGCCGTCAAGCGCACTGTGAAGAAGGCAGCAGTCAAGAAGACCGCCAAGAAGGCAGTCCGCAAGGCAGCTCCCCGCAAGGCAGCCAAGAAGACCGCCAAGAAGGCAGTCCGCAAGGCAGCTCCCCGCAAGGCAGCCAAGAAGGCCGTCAAGCGCACTGTGAAGAAGGCAGCCAAGAAGACCGCCAAGAAGGCAGTCCGCAAGGCAGCTCCCCGCAAGGCAGCCAAGAAGGCCGTCCGCAAGGCAGCTCCGCGCAAGGCAGCAGCAA
>JBIJBU010000010.1:0-28270 GCA_044345075.1 Candidatus Nanopelagicales bacterium
CATGGGTGTGCGCCTCGACGCCAACGGTCACGCGCACCATCACTGACTGAACGATCCCCGCTCGCGAGGCTGCATCGGCTACCCGGACGATCTCCTCGAATGAGTCGATGACGATGCGACCGACTCCCACCTCGATGGCACGTTCGATATCAGTCATCGACTTGTTGTTCCCGTGCATGATGATGCGATCTCCCGGAATCCCGGCTCTTACCGCAACTTCGAGCTCGCCAGCGGATGCGACGTCAAGACCTAGGCCCTCTTCATGTACCCAGCGAGCCACGGCGGTGGCCAGAAAGGCCTTCGCTGCGTAGTAGACGATTCCGGCGCCGGCTTGCTCATACGCTTCCCGATAGCGCCGCGCAGTCTCGCGCACCTGCTGCTCATCGAGCACGTACAGCGGCGAGCCAAACTCGGCTACGAGATCGCGGCAGTCGACACCCGCAATGGACAGGGCGCCGCGCTCGTCACGCGAGGCGTGCATCGGCCAGACGTTGGAATCCACGATGAAAGGCTAGGGCATCGCCGATTACATGCGCTCGGGCGCGGACACGCCCAGCATCGTGAGGCCATTGAAGATGACCTGGCGAGTGGCCGCGCACAGCCAGAGCCGGGCAATGTGCTCGGGCTCGAGCTGTTCATCACCGCGGGGCAGCACCCGGCAGGCGTCATAAAAGCGGTGGTAAGCAGTCGCGGTGTCCTCGAGGTAACGGGCCACGCGGTGGGGCTCACGAAGCTCGGCGGCGCTGGCGACGACTCGAGGGAACTGGCCCAGAGCACGTAGCAACTCACCCTCGCGCTCATGCGACAGCATCGCCGGATCAAACTCCGCATTGCGCCAGTCAATGCCAAGCTCCTCCGCGTTGCGCAGCACCGAGCACACTCGAGCGTGCGCGTACTGCACATAGAAGACCGGGTTGTCACTCGTGCGCTGGGTGATCACCTCGAGATCGAGGGTCAGCGGCGAGTCAGCGGGATACCGAATGAGCGAGTACCGAGCCGCATCGACTCCCACCTCATCGACGAGATCCTCGAGCGTGACGATATTGCCAGCTCGCTTCGAGAGCTTGACCTCTTCGCCGCCACGCACGATCTTCACGAGCTGCCCGATGAGCACCTCGACGTTGTCATCCATGTCATCGCCCGCGCATGCTGCGACGGCTCGCAAGCGATTGACGTAACCATGATGATCTGCGCCGAGCAGGTACACGCATAAGTCGAAACCGCGATCACGCTTATCGACGTAATAGGCCGTGTCAGACGCGAAGTACGTGTACTCGCCATCTGCCTTGATCAGCACGCGATCCTTGTCATCGCCATAGTCGGTGGTGCGAAGCCACGTGGCGCCATCGAGTTCAAACACGTGGCCCTGGCCGCGAAGCTTGTCGAGCCCCTTCACCACTGCACCCGAGTCATGCAGGCTGCGCTCGGAGTACCAGACGTCGAACTCGGTATGGAAGATGCGAAGAACTGTTTGCTGCTGACGCAGTTGGAGTCCGTAAGCCGCCTCGCGGAATGCAATCAGTTGCTCAGGTTCGGGCAGTTCGAGAATCGCAGGCTCGGCCGCGATGATCTCCGCGGCGAGATCGAGAATGTAGCCGCCGTGATAACCGTCCTCAGGTACCGGCAGGCCGTGGGCTGCCGCCATGACAGAGGCACCGAACTTGTCCATCTGGACACCTCGGTCATTGATGTAGAACTCCTTGGCGACGCTCGCGCCCGCCGCAGCGAGTACTCGCGCGATCGCATCCCCCACGGCCGCCCACCGGGTATGCCCTAGATGCAGGGGGCCCGTCGGGTTCGCGGAAATGAATTCGACGTTGACCGTGCGCCCGGCAAGTGCGCTTCCTAATCCATATGCCGCGCCGGCCGCGACGATGCCGCGCGCGAGTTCACCCTGTGCCGCATTCTCGAGACGAATATTGACGAAGCCAGGGCCGGCAATCTCCGCGGAGTCGATGCCCTCGCACGTAGCGAGCACCTGCGCCAGTGCCGTGGCCAGTTCCCGCGGGGGGACGCCAGCCTGCTTGGCCAAGGTCAACGCAACATTGGTGGCGTAATCACCATGATCGCGATTGCGGGGGCGCTCGAGATGAACCTCGTCAGGCACCGTGATCGAGACCTCACCGCGGGCGGCAAGCTCGGTCAGCGCACCGCGGACGACGACGGCTAGATCCTCAGGAGTCACGGGGTGAGCGTAACGAGGGAACACAGGTGCCCCCGACAACGGCCGCTGACCGATCACGCAGCATGCGAAAGGCCCCGCACTCGGCGGGGCCTTTCTTCGTGCCGGTTATTCCCCCGAACTCCGGCACCTCAGGCATGCCCCTAGGACAAAGTTCTAAACGGTGCTCCCCCGCGTTTATCGGGTCTAACACTCCTCGAATGTGACGATTGTTGCTCGTGTGACGTGCGGTCAGCACCGTGCACCATGAGGCGCCATGTTCTACAGGAATCGGCCCCCGCGAGCTCGGCGCATGGCTTCCATCTCGGAGCCGATGAGCAGACCGAGGAAGCACAGATACAGCCACAAGAGCGCCACCACCGGCGAGCCGAACACGAGGACTGCGGCGCTCAGAGTCGAGGAGAAGTGGGCATAGATGCCCACGCCAATGGTGGAGGCCGCGATCACCGCGGTGGCGGCCACCGGGCCCAGGGCGCGGATCGGAATGCGTTGTCGGGCTGCAGTCAGGTGACCCATGGTGAGTCGCACGAGTAACCACACCACGACCACGAGGCCCACCCAGTCCACCGCAGTGCTGCCGGTCACCAACCGGACATCCACCAGCCCGAAAGCGCTCAGGATCTTGGGCACGAAGGTGAGCGCCACGATGACGACGGTGACAGCAAGTAAGGCTGCCAAGGTAATGACTGCCGAGACCGCGCGAACGAGGAGCGTGCGATCAGTGCTCACCACTCCGTAACTGGCGTCTTGGGCAAGCCGAATGCCGTAGACCACCTTGGACGCCGCATAGATCGCGACGACAACGCTGACAGTCGTGGCAACGGTGACAGACGTCGTCGATGCGTTCTCGACCACCGAGATCAGCGCATCGGTGAGGCCGGAGACATTCGAGGCAAGGGAGGGCGACGCTTCCTGAAGCCGTTCGAACGCCTGGCGGATCTCCGCCGGGGTAAGCAAGAGCCCGGCCAACGAGCCCACGACCACAGCAGCCGGGGCGAGCGCAAGGACGACGAAATAGGCCAGGCCACCTGAGGCCAATGACGAGCGATGCTCCCCCATTCGGGCGGAGATCTCTCGCACGTAGGCGAGTAGCGCTTGCATATTCACTGCACCATCATCGCCAATGGCTCGGCCGAACCTGCATCCGAGTCTCGCTGATAGCCTGTGCGCTCCTGACGCCTCCGTAGCTCAGGGGATAGAGCGCCGGTTTCCGGTACCGAAGGTCGCAGGTTCGAATCCTGCCGGGGGCACCACGCACGTGTACGCGGCATCTTTACCGCTTTATCGCAATCAGCAGCCGTAACGACAGACATCGAACGTGGACGTCGGGCAGGTGTAGGTTCAGTCCATGCTTCAAGCAGCACTCTTCGGCGCACTTGCGCAGTCCGCCCTGATCGTCGGCGCGCTGCTCGTGTGGAGATTCCCGGTGCTGAAGAAGCCCGTGATCGTTGGTGTGCTCATGGCCTTCGGTGCAGGTGCCGTCATTTCCGCCGTAGCCATCGATCTCGTCGCTGTTTCCTACGACGAAGCGGGCGAGCTTCCCACCGCCTTGGGTATCGCCATCGGCTGCCTCGTGTACTTCTTCATCATCCGACTCCTGGAGAAGCGCGGTGCGCAGGAGCAGCCCGCGGAACTGTCGGACAGGCCCGACACTCACATTGCTCCCAGCAGCGAGACACACGGCGCAACCAAAAAGGAAGCACGCAATCTCACCGTGGGAATGGTCATTGACGGAGTGCCGGAGTCCGTTGCCGTCGGACTGACCCTGCACACAGCTGCGATGGGTGTTTCGGCTGCCCTCGTAGGTTCGATCTTCATTGCCGCAATCCCCGAGGCCATCGGAATTGCCGCAGCGATGCTTGCCGGTGGCATTGCAATCGGCGCCGTGCTCTTGAGGTTCTCCGCCATCGTCATCATCGGCGCAGTGTTCGCAGCGGTCGGCTACAACTTGATGTACGGCGCCTCTGACAGCGCGCAGGCCTTCATCCAGTCCATCGCCGCGGGCGCACTCCTGGTCGTGGTGATCGACGAGATGATCCCGATCGCCGTGAGGTCAATCAAGGGCTGGGCAGGAATAGTCGGCGTAGGCGGCTTCGTATTCTCGGCCGCGCTCACCTGGGCCAGCGGCGGCTGACCTGACTCCTTGAGCACGCTATCCGGGCAGGGAGCGCAATTTCCTGGAGTGTGACGCAAGTCAATAGAGTGCGCGGCATGGCTTCCGAGACTCCCGAGCAGGTGCATTTCGCCAGCACGAACCGCAGCCTGTACCCGTATGTGCTCGCGGTGTTCGTGGCAGTTCTGCTCATCTCGAACATCGGCGCCACCAAGCTGATCGACTTCGGCACCGTTGCGTTCGCTCTCGGCCCCATTGACGTGAACTTCAGCATCATTACCGATGGCGGAGCTCTCCTCTTCCCGCTGACTTACGTGATCGGCGACGTGCTGAGCGAGGTCTACGGCTTCAAGGCCGCGAAGCGCGCGGTCTTCATGGGTTTCGCGATGGCGATCCTCGCGGCCGTCACCTTCTATCTCGTGCAAATCTCTCCGGCCGCAGACGGCTACGAGAACCAGGGTGCCTTCGAAGCAGTACTCGGCTTTGTGCCCCGCATCGTGCTGGCGAGCATCTGCGGATACCTCGTGGGACAACTGCTCAACGCCTACGTGCTGGTGAAGATCAAGGAGCGCACGAAGGAGAAGTACCTCTGGGTGCGCCTGCTCGGCTCCACGGTTGTCGGAGAGCTCGCTGACACGGTCGTGTTCTGCACGATTGCGTTCTACGGAGTGATTACCGGTGCGGAGTTCGTGAACTACGTGGTGCTCGGCTACCTCTACAAGACCCTGCTCGAGGTCGTGCTGCTTCCGGTGACGTACCCCACCATTCGCGCCATCAAGCGCCGCGAGCCTTCCTACCAACTCGCTACCGCCGAGTAACGACTACTTGCGGCCCCCGAGCCTGCCGAGTACTTCTGTCTTCATCGCGAAAAAATCGCCAGTAATGATCGCTTCGCGCATCGCATCGACCATGCGCAGGATGTAGCGCTCGTTGTGAATGGTTGCGAGCGTCGAGGCCAGCATTTCCTTCGACTTGTGCAGGTGATGAACGTAGGCACGCGTGTGATTCAGACAGGTGTAGCAATCACAGCCATCTTGGATCGGGTTGAAGTCAGCCTTGTAGAGCGCATTAGAGATATGGAAGCGACCATCGGGGTGATACACGGTGCCGTTGCGGGCAATGCGGGACGCAGCAACGCAGTCAAAGGTGTCAGCGCCATTCTCGACGCCAACGAAGATGTCCTCAGGCTCTCCGATGCCGAGCAGATGGCGTGGACGACTCTCGGGAAGCTCCTCGCTGACCCAGCCCACAATCGTGCCGAGCTCATGCTTGTCGAGTGCGCCGCCGATCCCGTAGCCATCGAACTCAAGTGCTCCGAGATCGCGAGCTGCCTTGCGACGTAGATCCTCGTACTGAGCGCCCTGAATCACGCCAAAGAGCGCCTGGTACGGCTTGGTAGCACGTTCGAGAGTGAGACGCTCGTGCTCCGCAATGCACCGAACTGCCCACGCATAAGTGCGATCGAGTGATTGCTCTTGGTAGCCACGGGTATTCATCAATGTCGTGCATTCATCGAAGGCCATGATGATGTCGGCACCGAGTTGATGCTGCACCTGCATGGAAATCTCTGGGGTGAACCGATGCTTGCTGCCATCGAGGTGCGATTTGAAGGTGACGCCGTCATCATCAACCGTGGCCAGGCGATCTTTGCCCTTGGCTATGACGTCGTCGGACTGCATGCCCGTGGTGTCCATCGCGAGTACCTTCTTGAAACCCACTCCAAGACTCATCACCTGGAAACCGCCGCTGTCGGTGATGGTCGGACCATTCCAGTTCATGAAGGCCGAGACTCCGCCGGCCTGGTCGACGATCTCCGGGCCTGGCTGCAGGTACAAGTGATAGGCGTTGGCAAGAATCGCCTGAGCACCGAGTTCGCGCATGGTTTCGGGAAGTACCGACTTCACGGTTGCCTTGGTTCCCACCGGCGTGAAAGCAGGCGTCTGGATCACGCCATGCGGTGTGGTGATGGTGCCTGCGCGACCTAGTTGACGGCCGTCAGCGGATTCCAGACGTGCATCGATCCGAAAGGAGAAGTCATCGCGCGGCACTGAGCCATCTAACCAAACTTCGCGAGCCGCCCTCGCCGCACGCGATGTCGTCAGGAAGCCGGCGAGGCGGCGGCTGGATCGAGAACGCTCGCAATGAGCGCATCTAGCCCGATCGGCACCGGCCCGATGATGCGCACCGCGATGCGGCCATCGCGATCGAGGATCAGCGTGCTGGGCACGGCCTTGGGCGGGATTCCGGGCACAGATCCGAGAAGCTTTCCGTCGGGATCGAACAAGCTTGGGTACGTCATTCCGTATTGATTCTCGAATTCCAGGGCCTTGTCTTTCGAATCAAAGGCGTCGAGACCAATGAAGGCGACCTCGTCGGAGTTGAACCGAGCCGCCGACTTAACCAGGGCGGGGGTCTCCTGCTTACAGGGCTCGCACCATGACGCCCACGCGTTGAGCACGACTACCTTTCCTCGGTAATCGCTGAGACTTAGCGTGTCGCCGGTCAAGGTTTCTCCCGACACCGTGTCGAGGGAAACCCGATCGTCGGGCTCGAGGATCGTGACACCCACCTGGTCTGATCCGCGCAAGGCCACCGGGTCACGCCCACAGCCGGCCAGGACCATCACGGCACATACGCCTGCGGCAAGAACAGCACTGCGAATCCTCACGTTCGCGCCTCGTCGGCGAGCTCCTGAGCAATGCGGCGATCGAGGGCCGCCTCCTTCTTTTCCTCGCTGGTGAACCACTCCGCGGCGGCGAGCATCATCCAGCCTGAGTCGACGACCATGACGAGCGCCCACATCAACCCCCCAGCAAGCCTTTGATCGTCGAGGACTGACAACCCGAAGGGGCGCACCGTATCGAAGGCCGAGTACAAGGGCACGGAGGCGAAGTAGATGACCGCACCCACCAGCGCCTCGGGGAACATCATCGTGCCGAGCGAGAGCAGACGAACCGCATGACTGGGTCTGCGTGGCTGCAGATTGGAGCCGATCAGCGGGAAATAGAAGAGGAAGGCCGCGATCAAATACAGCGGCTGCTCGATGAAGAAGTTGAGGTCATGATTGCGCAGTGCTGCGTCGTAGAACGGAGTGAAGTGGGTGCCGAGGAGCGCACCGGCGAAAAACAACCAGGTCACCCAGGGGTTGGTCATGATCCGCACCGCACGACTGCGCAGGACGGGAACCACCCAGCGTCTACGGGTAGCAGGGCTACTGACCCGGAAGGCCAATGTCACCGGGTTTGAGAGCACGAGCAGTGGAGCGACCACCATCATGACCACGAGGTGCTGGGTCATGTGAGCCCAGAAGAAGGTGTGCGACCACGCGGCGATCGGCCCAAGGTAGGTCAGGGCTAGCAGCGCGATCGCTATGTAGAAGCAACTGGAGGCCCACCGGGACCACGTTCCAGTCCTCCTGACCTTGCGCACCGCCCAGGCGTACCAGCCGGCGGCCAGGATCCAATTGGTCAGCAGAAAGAGGTCGAAGGTTCCCGACGCGAAGAATTCACTCATCGGTCGATCCTCGCTTCCTCTTTCGTGTCCGAACACTTTCCGCCCCTTAGGGCAACTGGCTTCACGCCGTGCTTCTAGAACGATAGTCTGCGCCCGTCACCAATCCTGGGGGCCAGGTCGCAGACCGTACACATTGGGGGAAATGCGTGAAACGCGCACTCTTCACCATCCTTACCGTCCTGATAGGTGTGGTCGTCGTCGGAGGATCCGTCCTCTGGCTCAACAAGATCCAGGCTGAGCCTGCGACCTTGGCGGCCACCCTGACCGGCAAGACAGTTCAGACCCCCAAGGGTGAACTGCCCCATGCCACCTTGAATCTCGAGGTGTACCCGAATCCCGGCTCAGTTGCCGGCCCGCCCCAGGGCGTGCCGATCTTGAACCAGAAGGACGGATGGCCCTTCTGGTGGCCCTCCACCTCCTTGGAACTGCCCGCGAACACGGTGATCACCATGACGGTGAAGCAGTACGACAGCTCCACGACCGTCTGGAACCCCTACTGGGCCGATGTGCACGGCACCCTTGATGGCACCGCGACCTACAACGGTGAGACCAAGACCGGCATCAAGCCTGCCGACGTGGCTCACACCTTCACGATTCACTCCTACCCCGAGAAGACCCAGGAAACCTTCTTCGTGAGCGTTCCGATGCTCGCGGTGGGCAACAACGCGAAGAACGAGGCCAACGGCTACCCGAAGCCGATGGAGATCACCTTCTCGTTCATTACTCCGGGCCCGGGTGAGTACGTCTGGAATTGCGAGGATCCCTGCGGACAGGGCTATCAGGACTTTGCCGGCGTGATGAGCGAGCGCGGCTGGATGTCCGGAACGGTAACGGTGGTCTGACATGTCAATTATCACTCCCCCTGAGACAGATCAGCCTGAGGAACCCACCAATCGCGCGATGCCCACGCATCGCCTCAAGGAGTACTACTCACGGCCCTACGTTCGTGCCATCTTGATCATGTTCATCATCATCATGGCCATCACATGCGCCATGGGATGGGTCGTCGTCGGCTTCATGAACATGTCGGGCGGCCCCGCCTCCGAGATCATGGAGGCGCTCGAGCAGACAGTGCTGGTGTTCACGATCGCCTCAGCACCCCTGATCGCCATCACGCTGTCGGTGATCTTCTACAGCCTGACTGGCTGGAAGCACTCCAGTGGCGAAGAGCCTCCGATGCAGGACTCCCCAGCCATCCGCACGAACCCCGTCGCCGTCATCTCCTGGATCACCGCAACGAGCCTGCTCGCCGGATTCCTCGTGGTCTGGGGACTGATCGAGCTGGCGACCATTACGTCGTCGTCATATGGCTCGGTCTCCGCGAATCAGCAGCCGAATTCGAAGAAGGCCATTGACATCAATGTCACCGGTCAGCAATGGGTCTGGACTTTCGAGTACCCCGGCCAAGAGGGAATCACGAGTCCGAAGCTCGTGGTGCCCATCGATACCCCCCTGTACTTCAACGTGACCTCGGTCGACGTCATCCACAACTTCTGGGTCGTGGAACTTGGCATCAAGATCGACGCCAACCCCGGCGCCATCACGAATACGGGTGTGACTCCGAACAAGCTGGGCACGTTCAACATTCGTTGTGCCGAACTCTGCGGAATGCACCACGCATATATGGAGACCGAGATTCAGGTGGTGACCCAGGAAGAGTTCGACTCCTGGGTTCGTGACAAGGGCGGGAAGAGGACAGCATGACCATGACTGCCGTAGTTTTCGAGCAGCCCGCTGTCCTGCAGCCTAAGCAGCATGGCAAGCCAGGTGGCTTCCTGCGCCACACGAGCATCTTCACCGGTCTTGCCGGTGGCATCGTGCTGGCCACGATCACCTACATGATCGGTTCAAAGCTGGTGCCCTGGGGAACCCAGAATGCCGACTTCAGCCAGGTCGGCCTGAACGCCCTCATCGCGGCAACGATGTTCGCCTGGGTCATCGGCTTCATGGCCGGCATCGGCGCCTTCGCTGGCCCGATTCGCTGGGCCCTCGGCCACGATCTCACCCACGACGATGCCGAGTACATGGCAGGCAAGGACCAGGGCAAGTTCCGCTACTGGAAGTACACAACCGACCACAAGGTGGTGGGCACCCAGTACTTCGTGATGGTGCTCGTGCTGCTCGGTCTCGGTGGCTTCCTCGCGATGCTGATCCGCACGGAGCTCGGCTGGACCTGGAGCGAGCTCTTCGACCCTAATTTCTACAACTCGATCATCGGCACCCACGGCATAGTCATGGTCGTCGCGATGATCATCGTGGTGACCGGCCCGCTCGGAAACTTCATCATGCCGCTGATGGTGGGCGCTCGCGACATGGCGTTCCCTCGCCTGAATGCGCTCAGCTTCTGGCTGCTCTTCGCTGCAGTTCCCCCGCTGGTCGCGACCTTGTTCATGGGCGGCATTCGCGATGGCTGGAGCGTCTACCAGCCGCTGGCCACCCAGGCGGGCATGGGCATGGTGGGTTACCAGGTACTCATCATCGTCTTCGCCTTCTCGACCGGCGTTGCTTCGGTGAACCTGATCACGACAGCGGTCACCATGCGGGCACGTGGCATGAACTGGAGTCGGGTGCCGATTTTCGTCATCGGCATCATCGCCTCCTCGGTGATGGGCCTGGTCTGGTTCCCGATGTACCAGTGGTCCCAGATCCTCGCGATGAGCGATCTCGTCGTGAATTCCTCATTCTTCAACCCGGTAGCGGGCGGTTCAGTGTGGCTCTACGAGAACCTCTTCTGGCTACTCGCGCATCCTGAGGTCTACGTCATCGTGGTGCCCGCAACTGCAGGCATCCTCGAGCTGATGACCGTATTCCTGCGTAAGCCTTTGTTCAGCTACAAGCTGGCCATCGCCGGCTTCGCAGGAGTCGTCGGCATCTCGGCAATCGTGTGGGTTCACCACA
The DNA here is from genome assembly GCA_044345075.1 of Candidatus Nanopelagicales bacterium. Taxonomy (GTDB): domain Bacteria; phylum Actinomycetota; class Actinomycetes; order S36-B12; family S36-B12; genus CAIKZY01. The sequence goes on from JBIJBU010000010.1 coordinate 10,707, forward strand.
TGTACATGACCGGCTTCGCCCCTCAGGTGGGCTACCCCTTCATGCTCTCGACCGAGCTGATCTCCATCCCGTTCGGCTTCCTCGTACTCGTGGCCCTGGGCACGATGTGGCGCGGCAAGGTCTGGACACGACTTCCGATGATGTGCGTGTACGCCGTGATCTGGAACAAGGTCATCGGCGGCATCACCGGCGTGTACCTCTCCGACGTACCCGTCGACCAGTACATGCACGGCAGCATGTTCGTGGTGGCTCACTTCCACTTCATGCTCATGGGCGCCGGCCTCTTTGGCGCCATGGCGGCCATTTCCTACTGGTTCCCGAAGATGTGCGGCCGAATGCTCAATGAGCGCATCGGTTCGATCGGCTTCTGGACCGCCTTTGCCGGCTTCCAGATCACCTTCTTCTCGATGTTCGTCGCGGGCCTGCAGGGCCAGCCGCGTCGTGTGCTGCAGTTCGACAACATGTTCAACGTCTCGAATTGGATCTCCACGATCGGCGCCTACATCATCGGTATCGGCATGCTGATCTTCCTCTACGCCATCATCACCTCCTGGCGCGGGAAGACCTACGCACCGGCGAACCCCTGGGGAGCCAAGACCCTCGAGTGGCAGACCGAGACTCCGGTTCCGCTGGAGAACTTCCCCGTGCTGCCCGTGGTCACCAGCGACCCCTACGGCTACGGCGTTCCTGACCCGTATGACGCCATCGAAAAGGAACTTGCACGAGACGACAACGAAGCGAAGGTGCCGCAATGAGCACGACGACGACAACCGGACCTCTCTACCCCACCACCGGCGAGCCCGTAGCGGTCAATGCCCGTCGCAACCGCCTCGGCGTGTGGCTGTGCATCGTGTCGGACCTCACCGGCTCGATCGCACTGCTCATCGCGTACTCGTACCTGTGGTCGCTGAACGTCAACAACGCATGGGCTCCTCCGAAGGACGCATGGGCATCCGACGTGCCGTTCTTCTTGATCGTGCTCGGTACCGTGCTCGCCACGATCTCTATGTGGTGGGGATACAAGGGGCTGGTGAAGGGCCACAAGGATCGCATGATCGTCGGTGCGACCCTGGCAACCCTGCTCATCCTGGTGACCTTCATCGGCCAGATCGTCCAGATGTCGACCTTCCCGTTCGATATCCAAGACGGCGCATATGCCTCATCCGTGTTCTGGCTCTGCATGGGCTCAGCCATTCACCTTTCCCTCGTGCTCTTCTTCACCATGGCGATCGTGTTCCGCACGAAGGCTGACCGCATCACCCCGCAGAATCCGTACCACGCTCGTCTGGTATCGATGTGGATGACCTATGTCTGCGTCGTCATTGCCATCGGTGCGCTCTTCACGCTGGTGATGAAGGAAAGCCCGAACACCAACGCGCCGACGTTCGGCACCTTCACTACTGCGAAGTGAACCTGCGGATCGGGGCACGCCTGTGGTGGGGTGTCCCCATCCTGCTTCTGCTGCTCTGGGCTGCCGGCATGCTCGTCATCGTGGCCTTCCCCGGCCTCCCCACTCCCCCGTCATACGTGCTGTGGCTGCAACCCACCGGCCGCTATGTACGCGACATAGCGTCGATGACTGCTCTCGGAGCACTGGTGGTCGGCGGACTGCTCACGACCTCGCGCCGCGCGCTCCAGTGGGCAATGGGCTGGGCGATCATCTGGTTCTGCATTCTGGTCGTACTGCTCCTACTCACCATCAGTGATGTCCAAGCCATCACTCCCTGGCAGGCACTCGCCAACGCACCGTCGTTCCTCACGGGTGACTACGTAGGAATTGTCTACCTCGCGCAGTTCAGCGGGATCATCGTCTTCGCTCTGCTGCTGACCAGATCCGATAACCGACGAGTTGCGTGGGTCGCGGCGATCGTGGGCGCCGCCGCATGCATGACACCGTCGTTCCTGGGCCACGGAGGCTTCACCGGCGAGCATGTCGGGATCACGACCAGCCTCGCCCTGCACCTGGGCGCAGTGAGCCTGTGGGTAGGTGGACTCGCTGTAGTGATCTCCCTGGTACATGCCGAGCCGGAGCTCGGGCCCAGCCTGCTTCCGCGCTTTAGCCTGCTCGCACTGTGGTGCGTTCTCATCGTCGCCGAGACCGGACTACTCAACTCTGCGCTGCTCGTGGGCTCGATCAGCCTGTTCGTGGGGACGGTCTACGGCTCACTCGTACTCTTGAAAGTGGCACTCCTGGCTTGGCTCATCCGCCTCGGCTGGCTCCAGCGTCGGCGCGCCATGCCCGAGGCACTGGGTGGTTCGACCGGAATGCTGACTCGGTTCGCCGGCCGCGAGTTCGTGGTGATGGCCGCCGCCATCGCGATCTCCGTGGTGCTCTCCCGTCTCGGGCCACCGCACGGAACGTTGGCGACAGGTAGCTTCTCGCCTCTGGCCATCGTGGCCCTCGCAATAGTGATTCCGGCGGTACTCGCGTGGGCCTTGCCACGGCCCGCATGGCTCACGCGACTGTCGAACTACCCCGAGATCTCGGCCATGGCGTTGCTCGTCGTCGTCGCGCTGGTAGCCGGCCTCGGAATTTTCGATCGGTGGTTCGGGGTCGAAATGGCGTACGCCCTGGGCTCCCTCCTGATGCTCGGCGTGGGCTGGATCGCTGCCGCCTGCCTGTTCGGCCCCCGTGGCATCATCGGCATCGTGATCTTGGGTATCGGTTGGCCGGCGGTCATCGTGCTGACCGCTGCTCTCTCACCAACGACAGTCCCCTGGCCTCTGACTGCACTGACCATCGCGATTGCCGAGGCCATCGTGATCGCGATCGCGCTACGTGGGCGAGCGCGCACTCCTGAGCGTGAGCTCGTTCATGTCTAAGCGCAGGGCCAGCCGCCAGCTGACCGCAGAGGAGCTCAAGGCCAAGCGCAAGAAGGACTTCTGGACCCTCGACCTGCCGCTCGTTTTCGGCCTGACGCTGTGCACTATCTTCACGATCATCACAGGAACACGCGGCCTTGATGGCAATGGCCGAGCACTCGCCTACGCGTTTCAATGGCCCGTCATTGGCGCGATCATTTTTTGGATTTGGTACCGCTACAAGCGCGAAGGGCTACCGTCGGGCGAGGATGAGTCGCCTACCGGCGAGAACTCCGCAGATGCCGAGCCGAAAGCCGCCCCCAAGAAGAAGGCGCGCTCCCTGGGTTTCGCCAATCATTACAAGGCACGGATCGAGGAGGCGGGCGCGGAGTACGCAGCCGCCCTGCACGCCGCCGACGAGGTTGACCGTGCTCCAGCAATCCCTGACTCTGACGATGGGCTCCGCGAGTGGAAGGCGTACGTCGCCGACCTGAATCGCCGTGAGCCTCCCGGACATCCGCCTAACTCGAATTCATGACATACGGTGAGCAGATGCGCCGTCGCTCCCTCTCCCGAGCAGTCGCACTGCTGGCCGCCACCTCGACCGTTATCGCCGGAGCGATTGTGGCTACTCCGGCGGTGGGCGCAACCACCGGCCTGGAGAAGTTCTACGCCCAGACCCTGCAGTGGAGCCCCTGCGACGACCAAGGTGAGTGCAGCACGCTGCTCGTGCCGATCAATTACTCGTCGCCGGACTCCGGCGACTTCCGTATCGCCCTGAGCAGGGCCAAGGCCTCGGGCACCAAGCTCGGTTCCATCGTCGTGAATCCCGGAGGGCCAGGAGCCGGAGGCGCCAGCTTCGCTGAGTACGCGCAGTCAAGCCTCGGCGACACAGTTACCCGCGCATACGACATCATCGGATTCGATCCTCGTGGTGTCGGCGACTCCGCTCCGGTCACCTGCCTGACCGGTAAGCAGACAACAACGTGGCTCCGCGCCGATTCCACGCCGGATACCCCCGCCGAAATCAGCGCTTACTCACGCCTGGCCGCAGGGATTGGTCGCGGGTGCCTGACCTTCACTCCTACGCGCGCACGCAATGTCGGCACCGTGGCGACAGTGCGCGACATGGATGTACTTCGTGCAGCCCTGGGTGACAAGAAGCTGAACTTCCTCGGGTACTCCTATGGCACCTACCTGGGCGCTCTCTACGCGCAGGAGTTTCCGGGCAATGTCGGGCGGTTCGTACTCGACGGCGCCGTCGACCCGAACATGGACTCCATGCAGATCTCCGAGGGCCAGTCGACGGCATTCCAGGTGTCAATGACCCGGTTTGCGCGCTCGTGCGCGCGCCTTGCCTCCTGCCCTTATCGGGGTAGTGCAGCCAAGGTGCTCGACAGCATCAATTCACTACTTGCTCGTCTCGATAAATCGCCGATGCGCACCGACAAGCGCGAGAAGCTCACGCAGTCGCAGGCCCTGGGCGCACTGTTCTGGGCGATGTACTCACCTGACTACTGGTCGAACCTTCGCGATGCTTTGAGCGAGGCTAACCGGGGCAACGGAACGTATCTGCTGACGCTTGCCGATCTCAGTGCCGACCGCACCGGACCGAACACGTATGGCAGCAATCAGAATTCCGCTTTCTACGCCATCAGTTGCTGGGATTCCCCTGCACCACCCAACGCTGCTGGTCTGGCTGCCGCAGCGCGCACGTGGTCTACGCGAGCACCTGTGCCGGAGATGGCCCGAGCGCTGGCCTGGGGCAATGCTCCCTGCTCGACCTGGTTCGGACACTCCGAGTTGGCGCCTGCGCCGGTCTCATCGACTACCGATGCTCCGATCCTGGTGATCGGCACGACTTTCGATCCGGCAACGCCTTATCCGTGGGCCGTATCGCTGGCTAAGCAGCTGGGCACTTCGCGCCTGCTCACCTACGTCGGGGACGGCCATACGGCATTCGGCAATGGCAACCGGTGCGTCGACTCTGCAGTTAATTCATACTTCGCCAGTGGGGCGCTGCCGGCCGCCGGTACCCGCTGTTCGTAACTCGAAATCAGGCGTCCTTGCGCTCTTCGTCATCGCGTAGTCCGTTCAAGAACTCCTCGACCTGGGCAGCGATCTCGTCGCCCGTCGGCATCTCGCCGTCAGGGGTGAGTTCTGACAGACCCGCAGCCATGGCTTGCCCGGCCGCTAGTTGGTCGTACTGGGTCTCGAGCGATGTGACGATCACTCCGAATTCATCATTGCCCTCGAGTTGGTTGGCGACCTCGCGATCAGCCGCGTCTGCAGCCTCCTGAAGCCCTGCGCCCGATACCGAAAGCCCGGTGACAGCAGCGATACCTTCGAGCAGCGCCTGCGCACCCCGGGGGTACTCGAACTGCACCAGATAGTGCGGAACCTGGGCGGTGACGCCCATGGATGGCACACCCTGCTCGCCCAGGCTGAGCTCGAGCATTGCCCCCACGTGGCCGGGTACCTCGATCTCACCGATCACCGACGTGAAGCCCGCAACGAGCGAGGGTTCACTGCCGTGAATGGTGAGGCCCAATGGGCGGGTGTGCGGGGCAGGCCACGGAATGGCCGAAAGACCGACGGCGAGCCGAACCTCGAACTTATCGACAATGCCCTGAACAGCTGCGATGAATCGCTGCCACTGGTAATCGGGCTCAGGCCCGACGAGCAGCAGGAAACGAGCGCCCGTCGGATCAGTGACCTCGTGCAGCGAGATCTGAGGAATGTCGACGGAGGCGAAGTGATCAACGACGTACGACATTCGCGGGCGGCGCGCGCGGTAATCGAGAACTTCGTCGACATCAAATGTGGCGATCAGATGCTGGTCGCAGGATTCGAGAATGTGGTCGGCTGCGATGCGGACTCCGTTGCCCGCGTCGACAAACCCGGAGAAGGCATGCACGAGCACCGGCGGCGTGTCGAATTCGACGTCGCGATGCCAGGTGTAGAGCTCTTCAGGATTCCGCATGGCCTTCCCTGTGGTCGGTATTCAATTGTCTCAACCTCTGGGGGTACGGAATGCTTCCACGCGTTCGCTTCTAGCGGAGTTTCGTGGTCTTCAGGAAGCCGAGGAAGGCTCGGGAGACCTCGGGCCCCGTCAAGAAGGCCTGACGGCTCGTCGGATCCATCGTCAAGGCGTACTCGCATACCCGCGACCACGCCATGCCCACGCCCTTGGTGAGGCTGCCGGCCACGGTGGCCGAGATGGCCGATCCCGCGATCATGCCGCCCGGCACGAACTTGAGCAGGCTTGTCACGGCGTAGCGCCCGGCCATCGTGGCGCCACCAGTCAAGATCACCGAACCCGCTGTCGCCATCGCACGTGAAGTGCTGGGGGGCAGGCCATAGGCGGCCGTGATGCGCGCAATCATCGTCACCTGATTGGGAACGAGCAACGCCGCATCAGCGAAGGGAATCGGGGTTGCGCCGATACCAGCGGCGACGGCTACCGCCTGATTGATGATCCGGGCCACCTCTTTTTTTTTACGCTCGACATCGACAACCTGCGCAGCGGTGAGGGCGCGTTCGGCCGCGGCCGGCACCACTTCGTAGGTGGCATCCAATAACTGCTGCAGGCCGTACACCGGATCCCCGTGGAAGGTATCCGCCAGAGCGTTGGTCAAGATCGCGTCGCCGTGGGGCGAGATCGGCAGGTGAAGACCCTCGATGTACTGCGCGAACTCGAGCGCTTCCGGGTGAACCACGCCATCGCGTGAAGGAACTTGGGTCAAGACGATGATCACAGGAAGGCCGAGTTCATGAAGTGCCCGCACGAAATCCTCCTGCGCACGCTCGAAGCGTCGGTCTGACCACCGGACGCAGTACCAGATCGCGTGAATGCCCTGCCCGGGGTCGCGTTGCTCGGCCACGAGTCGGCGCAGGCCATCGAGAATCACATTGCCTGCGGTGCCCGTCTCGAACCCCTCGGAGTCGTAGACACCGAGGAAGCCATCGGGATGGCGGTAGTAGACCAGCCCCTTGGTAACCGGTCGCCCCACCCCGGTGACGGCCACATCACGGCCGAAGATCGCATTGACCAGGGTGGACTTACCCGCACCGGTCTTGCCGAACACCGCCAGGTTGAAGCAGCCCAAGGAGGCAAAGGCCTCGGCCAACTTGGTCTCGAACATGCCCTCGAGCTCGGGGCGACCGAGATCGTGGGCGCCGCCAGCGGGCTCGATGGTCATGGTTCACCGTACCTCGCATATTCAAGGATCTGCGTCAGTCGGGTTACCGTGGGGGTATGGCATCAGGCATCGGCGGACGAATTCTGCGTTCGCTCCTGGTGTTGGGGCTTGTCGTCGCGGTCGCTGCCGGTGGCCTGTGGTGGGCCATGGGCGTCGCTCGCGACAAGGGCATCTTGGGCCCCGTGGTTGTCCCCCAGGAGTACCGAGCGCTCCTGCGTGATGCGGCTAAGAGCTGCCCGAAGATCCCGGTGGAAATCCTGGCGGCGCAGATCGCAGCGGAGAGCAGTTGGGATACCCGCGCAAGCAGCGTTGCGGGCGCTCAGGGAATCGCGCAGTTCATGCCCGCCGTGTGGGAGCAGTACGGGATCGATGCCAATGATGATGGCGAGCGAAGCATCTGGGATCCCGTCGACGCCATTCACTCGGCCGCGCGGCTGAACTGCGTGAACCGCACCCTGGTCAAGGGAGTCTCGGGTAATCGCCTGGCGAACACCCTCGCCGCCTACAACGCCGGGTACGGCGCCGTTCGGAAGTACGACGGCATTCCGCCTTACCCCGAGACTGAGGCCTACGTGAAGAAGGTCCTGGCCAATGCCAAGGACATCCAGCTCGACTGAGGTTCGGTGACCGAACTAGACCGAGTCGAGCGGATCACTCTTGTCGACTGACTCCTTGGCGAACACCTGACCCTTGGGCGCTGTTGCCGTGGCCAGAATCTGGCCCACGATCTCATCAGGATCGCCGCCGCCACTCAGACCCCACGACTTCACCTCGCGCATAACGGACTCACGGGCACGGGCAACCTGCTCGGAGACCACACGCTTTTGCGCCCACACAAGCTCGCGCTCGCGCAGGGCGCGCTCGATCGCCAGCAATTGCGCAGCGGTGACCGGCAGGTCATAGGCGGTGGAGACGAATCGCGCGATGTCCTCGCGGTAATCGTGTCCACGACGGCCGAACTTGCCCGGCACAACCTCCATCGCATTGATGAGGTCGACGCCAGTCAGAACGAAGGTCGTACCCGGACGCCAATGGCTCGACTTGGGCACGCGGGGCGGACGCTGAGCCTCAGGGCCCAGCCACCAGGGCTTGCGCATCAAGAGGTTGGTGCCGAACTTGGGAATTGGGTCATCGAAATGGCTGATCAGGATGTGACGGGCGCTCGCGCGAGCCGCTTCATCCAGGTTCAGGTACTGGCCGTAGTCGTCGACCTCGATCACTGTGTGATTCGGATCGATCTTGTCGGGATCCAGGCGCCAGGCCTTGGCGAACTCAGTACCCGACGGAGTGCCCAGGAAGATCGAGGAGTGCACGAAGTCACGATCGATTGCCTCGACCGTGCGGTGACGCCAGATGTCCTGCATGGTGAGCGCGCCGAGGCTTTCGCCGAACAGCACGAACTTGGGGCGCTTGCTCTCAGGAATGCCACGCATGTAGCCGACCATCGCGTGCATGAGAGCGCGATTCTGCTCAATCGCGAGGCCGGTTCGGGTGAGAGACATCGACGACGGCAGCATCGAGTACTGCATGGTGCTAATCGCACAGTCACCGAGGGTCATGTACTCCAGCGCTTCGGCAAAGACGTAATTGATGTAGCCGGAGCCAGTCGGCGAAGCGAAGGCGAGCACCTCACGTTCGAAGGCACCTGCCCGGATCATTTCGTCCAGCAAGATGTCGACGCGATCCTCGAGCTCAGCTGCGGTATCGAGCCCCACGAATACGCGTACCGGCTCGGCCTTGGCCGGCTCACCCATCACTGCGGCAATCTCATCACCGGTCAGCGCCATGTTGGTAAAGCGACGACCTTCTCGGGACAAGGTGTCGAAGGGCACGAGGCTGCCCGGGCCACCGGACACGAACGGACTCGTCGGCGGTGAGTCATAGGCGGGCTCGATCGCGGCTCCGCCTTGCTCTACTCGTCGAACTGCGTACTCGTAGCCAGCAAAGATCGCGCCACCGAGCAGGCCCAGTGCAACGATGTGACCGATCGGATTGGACACAGCGTCGTAAGACGGCGCGATTTTCTTCAGACCGTTGGAGACACCGCGCGCGATCAGCCCTTCGCCGCCTTGCAGCCCCAGGACTCCGGCGCCGACGCCGATCGCGATAAGGGTCGAGTTACGAGTCGACACGTTGGCAATCGTCGTATCGCCATACTCTTCGGCACGCTTGTGCACGCGATGAATCTCGTATGCAGAGACGGCGGTGCCTGCAGGAAGCGCCAAAGGAACCCGCTTCAGCCAGGCGGTGCCCGGCCTCGCCTCGGAAATGATGTCGATGGTGCCGATGACTGCGGACAGGCCGGCGCCGACCGCAGCAACCCGGGCCGAGCGATTCGCGGCCACGCGCAGCAAGCCGCGACGGGGGCGCTCATCCTCACGCGGCGGAATTGCGCGGGCGAGGCCCTCGGCTGCCGCTCCGATGAGCGCATTGGTACCGACGGTGAAGGCCAAGCGAGCCGCCGAGGAGCCCGAATCCGTGCGTCCGCGCGCAATCGTGCGGCCGAGCGATTCGATAACCGACTGGGTCGCAGTGACGGCCGACAAGGTGGTGGCCGCGATCACGCCGGTGGCAATCGCCTGATCGATAGTGCGGCGCGGCTGAAGACCGGGCTCGAAGGACGGCCCCACCGAGGCAGCAGCGGCGAACAGCGCCGACCTCTCGGCCAAGGAGAGATCAGGGCCCAATCGGCCGATGAGGGTATTGAGGAGTCCTGAGGTGCCTTCGGTCATGGCAACCATCCTGCCACCCGGCACCAGGTGAATTGGACGCCTCCAGAAAACGGCCGATCAGCCCATCCAGCGCACGCTCAGGGTGCTGCCTGAGGCGGCCGGCAGGACGTCAACCCGCTCCGGAATTGCCCGTTTCATCTCGGTCACGTGGCTGATCACCCCGACAGTTCGACCATCGGCGCGCAGCCTGAGCAGTTCGGCCATCACATCGCCCAGGCGCTCGATATCAAGCGCGCCGAAACCCTCGTCGATGAAGAGCATCCCGATTTCGACTCCCCCGGCATGTGCTCGTACGGAGTCGGCCAGGCCCAGGGCCAAGGCCAAGGAGGCGCAGAAGCTCTCGCCGCCTGACAGCGTGGTCGTGCGTCGCTCGGTATCGGTGCGCAGATCGCGCACCTTGAGCCCAAGGCCAAGGCCGGTGCGACGAGACCCGGTGCGCTCCTGGGTGGTGACTAGTCGGAAATGCCCGCCGAGCATCGCCGCCAGTCGGGTGTTTGCCGCCTCGACGACTTCATCGAAAGCCCGCTGCACCACGTAGGCGCTCAACGACTGGCCCCCCGCGCCAGTCAAAGCCTGTGCGAGTCGAATGGTCGCCGCAGAGTCGCGGATGACCCTCTCGTGCTCGCTCTGGGCGCTGTCGACATTCGCGCACAGGTCGCCGACAACCTGGAGCAGTCGCGCGGCACTCGTGGAGACTGCCGTGGCTCGCCGAGCCGCGGCACTCGCCTCCTCGCGCGCAGTGTGGGCAGTTGCCAGTTCGGTGACGCCATACGGCGGTGCAGACTCATCCCCCACGAGCGATTCAAGCTGCTGTCGGGCTTGCTCCTGCAGCGCACGAGCCTCACGCAGATCAATCAGCGAATCGCGTTGCGCGCGGATGACGTCAGCGCGATCACTGACGCTGGGGTACTCACCGCGGGACACCTCGAGACGTGCGCGGTCAGCTGTGATGCGCGAGACGAGCTCGTCATGCGAGCTCCGTGCAACCGCTCTCTGAGACTGAGATTCCTCGATGCGCAATCCGATGCCGCCCAGCGCATCGATCTCATTCTGTAGCGCATCGAGCATCGTGCTGCGTGATTCGCGAGACGGCTCTACAGCAGGCGATCCATCGGGAACTGAACTCGCAATCACCGCGACACTCGTGCTCAACTTCTGCAGTTGCTCGCGCTGAGCCTCGAGAGATGTCTCTTGCGCCTCGACGGTCTCGGCACTGACATGATCGGGGAGCACCGGCGCAGGTGAGGGATGCTCCAAGGCACCACAGACCGGGCAAGGACTTCCGTCGTTGAGTGAGAGCGCGAGCTCACCCGAAAGCCCTGCCACACGTGCGGCCCGCAAGCCGCTGACATGCTGCTCCTGCGCAAGAACGGATTGCTCCGCGACTCGTACCTCTTCACGCAAACCCGCTACGTAAGCGGCCATCTTGGCGGGAATCACCTGATCGCGGTCATGCTCGAGTTCATGGATCGCCTCCGCCAGTCGGCCGAGGCGGCTCAGTGCGGCCTCCGCCTGCTGTTCCAACTCCGGCAGTGCCGCTTCTACGGCCGCTTCGGCATCAAAGACCTTGAGCTCTTTCTCCAACTGCCCGACGAGTTCGTCAAGTGAGCCTGCCTCGGCGCCGACACCGAGACCTGACTGCAGATCGGCCACTCGAGCGTCGATCTGCGCAAGTTGCGTCTCAGCTGATCCCCGAGCCTTTGCCGCTTGATCCGCGGCAACGAGCACGTCCATTAGTGCGGTGGCCTCGGCGAGCACCGCATCGGCTTGGGCCGTAGCGGCATTCGCTGCCTCAGCATTCGTGCGCAGCGAGGTCAGCACGTCGTCACGTTGCTCCGGCCAGGTCTCTAGGTCATGCACGCTCTCGATCGAGACCGCACTTCCTTCGAGCTGGCCGCGCAGGACATCGCGGCAGCTCTGGAGGGACAGCATCGACTGCTCGCGATCGCGAAGCGCGACCCTGCGCCCTTCGTCGAAGGCCGCCTGGATTCTGCCGTAGACCTCCGTCGCAAAGATGCGTTCGAGAATCGGCAGGCGGTCAGCGCTCTCCGCACGCAGGAAAGTTGCGAACTCGCCCTGTGGCAAGACCACAGTCTGCAGAAACTGGCTTCGCGTCAGGCCGACAGCCTGAGAGATCTCGGCATCGGCCTCGGCGTGGCGGACACTCAAGGCCTCCCAGGTCTGCTCGCCCACGAATCGGAATACCTGGACAGTTGCCGACTCGGTGGTCGTGCCGGCGCCGCGCTTCTTGGCCCGCTCATAGGCGGGCGTGCGTCGCACTCGATAGCGTCCGGTCATTGAGGAGAAATCCAGCTCGGCGAAGGACTCCGTTTCCGGGGAAGCGAAGGCCGATCGCAGACGCTCCTTGTCGGATGCCTCCCCCGCAACATCGCCATACAGCGCGAACACGATCGCATCGATGATGGTCGACTTCCCGGCGCCGGTCGGACCATCGATCAAGAACAGTGCACTGGGTCCGAGCGCATCGAAGTCGATAACTTCCTCGCCGGCGAATGGGCCAAGGGCAGCGAAGCGAAGGCTGTGGATTCTCATCGCGGCTCTCGCACTCGCTCGTATACAGCGCGAATCAGTGAAAGATCTGTGTCGTCGTCGGTCGTCAGGCCGGCGGAGTCAAGGAAGTCGCGCACGACATCAAGGGGATCTCGCCCACGGGCATCACCGCGGGGGGCCTGCGCATCTACGACCCTGGTGGACTCGAACTCCTTACGCAGTGCATAGGGGAAGACAGCATCGAGTCGAGCGTGCATGCGCTCGGGATAGGACTCCTCCGTCACGATGAGTTCGACGAAGTGCTCACGGGCATGTTCATGCACCTCAGACATGAGGTCATCCATCGAGCCACGAAGCCTGCTCATCGGTCGCGGCTGCGGAATCTCTATCTGCTCGATTGCCACGTCAACACCGGGCGCACCGACATCAATCACGAGGAATGACTTCCCATGCCCTGCTTCGGAGAAGGAGTAGCGCAGAAGGGAACCGCTGTATCTCACGAATGAGCCACCGACTTGCTGCGGTCGGTGCAGATGCCCGAGGGCTACGTAGTCGAACAGGTTCGCGAACCGCGAGACAGGCACGGACTGCACCCCACCGATGGAGAGGTCTCTCTCGCTCTCACTCACCTCAGGTGCATCGCCGGCCACGACGAAGGCGTGACCGATAGCAATGCTTCTCGGATTGTCGCGTGCGGCTCGATCAGCAGCGATCAGCTCGACTGCACGGGTCATCACCGCATCGTGACTGCGCTCGAGCGGCTCGTCGGTGCCGAGCTCATGACGGACGAGATCGGGATCGAGAAACGGCAGGGCGTAGATGAGCACTTCGCCGAACTCGTCAGCGAGAACGATCGGGCTCGACAGGTTCTCGGTATCACCGACAACCCAGACGCCCGTGCGCAGCACGCTCGAATAGGTCGATAATCGTTCGCCGCTGTCGTGATTGCCCGAGATGATGACGACCGAGATAGACGCCTCGCTCAGGCGAAGGACTGCGTCATTGAGGATGCGGAGTGCCTCGATCGGGGGCACTGCGCGATCGAAGACATCGCCCGCGACGACGAAGAGATCGACTTCGCGGTCAATGGCCTCTCGCACCAGCAAGTCGACAGCGTCGCGCTGCGGCTCGATCAGGGAAAGACCGTGAAGGGTGCGCCCTAAATGCCAGTCGGAGGTGTGGAGCAGGCGCATGCCCGCACGCTATCGCGTCAGGCGCTGGCGGAGCCGTCAGAAATCGGCACGGGTGCGGGCGCTGTCGTATCGACCGAGCCCGTGACATTGCGCAACGCTGACTTCTTCAGCCACTTATCCCACGGGATGTTCCACAGGCCGCCAGGACCATTGCCCGGCTCGACTGTCTCGCCACCGGTATTCGTGTAGATCGAGACATCACCCGGAATGGTCTTGTCATAGATCCACTTCGCGTCCTCGACTCGCATGTTCGTGCAGCCGTGGGAGCCATTCCAGCGCCCGAGGCGACTCAGGGCCCACGGGGCGGCGTGCATGAACTCGCCTGTCGGAGTCAGGCGCGTGTTCCAGGGGATGTCCTTGAGTTCGTAATACTCCGGGTGAGCCGTGTCATCGGCAGACGTGAGGTCCAAGGACACGCTCGTGTACGTGTGCTTGGGTTCCTTACGGGTACTGATCACCTTGACCCCATTGCGGGTCTCCCACTCCTGCTTGCCCAGTGAGACCGGAAAGGTCTTGACCTTCTTATCGTTGACGTAAACCTTCATCTGCGAGGTCTTGCCGTCAACCTTGATGACCATGCGACGCGCGGTCGTAAAGGTGTAGGTGGTGCCCAGGGTCGGTGAACCGATCACGTAGGTGGAGCCCGACTTGCCCAGCACCGCACGATCCATTGTTGAGATGATGTCGATACGGGCGTTGCCCGGCCACCACGACTTCGGACGGAACATGACGGTGCGGTCGTCAAGCCATCCCCACGAGCCCGGGACGACATAGGGCCGACCGAATTGGTCGGTGGTCTTCACTGTCAGGTGCCGCTCGACAACAGCCTTGCCGGGAATTGCCCGATTGAAGGTCAGCTTCGGAAGTGTTCCGACGCCGAGCGGAGCATTCGCTCGCACGGACAGACCCAGGTCATTGCCGGCCGGATTGAATACCGCAGTCGCCCAGACTCGAGGGGACGGCAGCTTTGCGGGCTTGTCGGGATCAGGCCCCGGCGGCGCGACCGGCGTTCCGGTCACCGCGTCGCTGGCAGCACCTGGACCGGCGGCATTGACGGCGCGGATCTGGACCGAATAGGTATTTCCGTTGATCAGATTCACCAGTGAACAGGTGCCCGCCGAGTCGGAGCATGTCGGCCAGTTGGCGCCGCCGTCGACTGACGCCTGGTACGACGAGATCGGGCTGCCGCCGTTAGAGGCGGGAAGCAGGTAGGTCACCACGAGAGTGCCGGTGGTCGTGGGAGTGACTGCCGTGATGGTGGGGGCATCGGGGTATGGCGGGGCAGCCTGGGCAGGCGCCGCAAGCACGGCGGATGAGAGAGCGAAGGCGAGGGCTGCGCCCACGACCACACGAAGCTTCACTTATTTCCCCACGAACGTTCCACGGCTAAGCCGACTACCTCACTACTGTACGTCGGGTTTTCGCGTGGACAAAAACAGGCCGAATTGGCTCCGTTCGTGAGGACGGGAATCCTTACAGTTGAATCCAGGTCGACTTCATGTCCATGAACTTGTCCAGGGCATGCAGGCTCTTATCCCTGCCGAAGCCGGACATCTTCACCCCGCCGAACGGGAAGGTCATATCGCCTTCCTCGTAGCAGTTCACCCAGCAGACACCGACCTTGAGCGCCCGTGAGACCCGGTGAGCGCGCGAGAGGTCATTGGTCCAGACCCCAGAGGCCAGGCCGTAGTCAGTCGAGTTAGCAATTCGTATCGCTTCCTCCTCCGTCGAGAATGTGCTGATCGCCAGCACGGGGCCGAAGACCTCGTGCTGCGCGATGTACCCGTCGGGCGACACGTGGTCGAAGACGGTCGGCGGGTAGTAGCAGCCGCCGGTCTCGACCAGGGTCGGGGCGCCGCCGATAACCAGGCGCGAACCCTCCCCCTTGGCCTGCTCCACCATGGCGTGCACGCGTCCGAGGTGGGTCGCGTTGACAAGGGCACCGGCCGGCGCACCTGCAGACAGCGGATTCGTCGGCTGCATGGTCTCGGCAATCGCGAGCACGCGTTGCACGACCTCGTCGTGCAGGCTCTCGTGAACGAGCAGGCGCGAGCCTGCCGTGCACATCTCGCCTTGGTTGAAGAAGATCGACCAGGCCGCGGTATTCGCGGCTCGCTCGACATCGGCGTCAGGGAAGATGATGTTCGCGCTCTTACCGCCGAGCTCGAGCCACACGCGCTTGAGATTCGACTTCGCCGCGGCCTCCATGATCGAGCGTCCGACATTGGTGGAACCAGTGAAGGCCAGGACGTCGACATCACGGTGAGCGGAGAGCGCCGCACCTGCATCGACGCCGAGCCCGTTCACGACGTTGAGTACGCCTGGCGGAATACCGGCCTCAAGCGCGAGCTTGGCCAAGAGCAAGGCGGAGAGCGGAGACTGCTCAGCCGGCTTCAGGACAACGGAGCACCCGGCAGCCAGCGCCGGCCCGAGCTTCCAGGCAGCCATGACCAGCGGGAAGTTCCAGGGGACGATCGCACCGACGACCCCCGCGGGCTCGCGGGTGATGAGGGCTAATGAGTTCGGCTCGGTATGCGGGATCTCGTCAAGGATCTTGTCGATCGCCTCGCCGTTCCAGCGAATCGTGTTCGCGACCGAGCGAAGATCGATGGTCCAGGACTCATGGGCCGGCTTACCCATTTCGAGTGTTTGCAGCACCGCGAGCTCCTCGCGATGCGCGGTGATGAGATCGGCCCAGGCGATGAGCACGGCCTTGCGCTCGGCAGGGGCGGTACGAGACCAGCGGCCATCCTCAAATGCCGTTCGAGCATTAGCTACGGCGCGATCAATATCGGCGGCGGAGCCCAAGGCAATGGAGCGGATCACGGAGCCATCGATGGGGCTCACGACATCAAGACGCTTGCCATCGGCAGCCGGCACCCACTGTCCGTCAATGAGCAACTCAGTGGGGGTATCGAGTCGACCGGCCAGTGAGGCCCAGTCGGTCAGCGCGCCAGCGGTGGTCATATGCCCTCCAGATCGATGTGCGGAAAGGCTACACCGACCGGCAGGTTCGTTCGTGCCCTAATGATCAAGTCGCCTCGCGGCGCGCACCTCGATCACGCAGGCCAGCGCGCCGGCCACAAGCGCCACAATGATGGTGGACGGCCACGCTCCCACGAGTTTGGCGAATGGGTGCGAGAGTACGAAGGCAACGAAGTACACCGCCACCCCGAGCAGGGCCACGACGAGACCCAGAGTGCGCCACCACTTCCATGCACACCACAGTCCACCAAGCACCAGGACAATGCCACCGATCCAGACCACGCCCGTTGCCCGGGCCACCGCGAATCCGATGATCAAGGTGGCCGAGGCGACGAGCGGGATCCGAAAGCGCATGCGGGCAGGCTAGCTCGCGACGCGAGCGGCGTGCACCTCGGCTTCCTTGACGGTTGTCTCGAGTGCGGTGACCGCAGAGGTCAGTTGGCCATCCCAATGCCCGGCACGTACGCACCACATCACGGAGTCTTGTGACTCGACGAGCGCATCGCGCATGCCCTTAGGTCCGTTGGCACCAAGGCGTCCGAGTACACGTTCTGCCGCCGCGACCCAGGTGTGGGAGACCTGCAGATGCGAAATCTCTTTCGTGAAATCGCGCACCATTGATGCCGCATGCGGAACATCTGGAGAGATGTCGTGCAGTCGATGCTGCACTTGATCAATGGCATCAAGGAAGTCAATCCGCATGGCTTCATGGATCGCAGATCTTCGGACGTCATGGGTGAGGTCTTCACACATAGTTCGCGCCGACGCCTTTGCGGCGAAGAGACGGTCAGATGAACGGTGGGGAACTTTCTTTGCAGCGGTGCGGCTCAACCGGCTCGGACCTGTGGACTGCTGTGACATTGTGCGCTCCTTCACTCTGGGCGATGGATACGAATCACGGCCAGGCGTACCTGGTCACTCCCTGTTCTACTCCCCTTTCCGCCCCCACGCCGCAGAACTCGCCAGGAATTTCTGGCCCTGACACTCCCCTAACACAACCCCTCTATATGGCCATCCGAAAGCGATGCTCCCGGCCGATTGTCAGGGGGCACCGACACACTATTTTCCGCGGGTGCGTGCACTGTCCGACCGTGTTCGCCGCGCTGCTCAGCGCCATAGGCATGAGCCCTTGGCCGCGA
>JBIJBU010000074.1:0-8980 GCA_044345075.1 Candidatus Nanopelagicales bacterium
CGCTGGGATCGAAGCCAGGGTCTGCACGCGGTGACCGGTGGTGTCGATCATCTCGCCCGGGCCCAGATAGTGATCGGCCAGGAAGATGGTGTCGTAGCCGAGATCCTCGGTCTTGCGCGCGAGATCGACCCACGCGGCACGTGATTCACTGCGGTACGCCTGGATAGCGAAGCGGAACGGCTTCACGGTCATCTCGTCTCTTCTCTTCTTGTGCCTTGCGATGGAGTCGTGCGCTATCGAGTGGCTTACTTCGGGACCTTGCGCGCCCAGCGGAAGAACGCACCATGAGCCGCAAGATGGCCGCCGTCGACGTACAGGGTCTGGCCGGTGACCCATGACGCCTCATCGGAGCAGAAGAAGCCCACGGCATTTGCGATGTCCTCGGGCTGGCCCATCCGAGAAATCGGCAGGCAGCCGGCAATGGCGGCTTGTGCAGTCGCATCGCCGTAATGGCCGGCGGTGCCCTCGGTCATGACAGTGCCGGGGCCGATCGAGTTCACGCGGATACCGAGCCGGCCGAACTCCTGGGCCATGCCCTCGGTGATCTGGTTGATCGCGGCCTTCGATGCCGGGTAGACCGACACGCCCTCGGGGTGGGCCTGCGAGGTGATCGAGCTGAAGTTCACGATGTTGCCGCCACCGTTGGCGACCATCACCGGTACGAAAGCCTGCGCCAGCAGGATCGGGCCGATGACGTTCACGTCGAAGATCTGGCGCATCTCCTCAGCTGTGGTGTGCAGAAGATCCTGGTACTTTTGAACGGCCGCGTTGTTGATCAGTGCAGTGCACTTCGGTGCCAGCGCGACAAGAGAAGTTATCTGCGCGGGGTCAGAGACATCAGCAACTGCACTACGGCAGCCAATCTCTGCGGCCGTAGCGGCGACCTGCTCGGCGTTGACGTCCACGGCAAGTACGTCGTACCCGTCAGCAATGAGTCGTACCGCAATGGCCTTGCCGATGCCTTGGCCTGCTCCGGTGACAACTGCTGTTCCGCGATCACTCATGCTGCTGCTCCTTTTGATGAGGCGGAGCAGTCGCTCCACTGATTGCCGTGCACGGCCCAGGCCACTGACCTGCGCATGATCTCGAGGAACTCCGGGGAGTCCCAGGCAACGCGATCGATCGCGCCGAGATCGCTAACTCCCATGTCGGAGATATCGAAGCGACCGCGGCAATGACCGAGGGTCAAATAGGTGACCTCGCCAGCGCCCTGGGGGCGCGTGTAGAGAATCGGATGACGAGTGCGGCCAGGCACGCTCTCGGTCTCGAATCCCGCGCATGGGCCGTCGTACTCGGTATCGAGAATCACGTGAAGATCGTCCGCAATCTCGCTGACATAGATCTCATCGGTGGTCCGGAAGTCAGAGAGTCCTGCGACGAGTGCATGCGAAGGATCACGCACCTCAATGGCGTACTCGGCAATCTTCGGATGTGCGAGGAAACGATTGCCGAGCAGGTCGGTAAAGGTGGGCATCACGTCCGGTGTGCGAAAAATGCGCTCTCCACCGGCTTCGGGAGCATCAATGGCCGAGTTGGTGGCGTGAAGGGCGAGCAGTCGTCCGCCCGCTGAGATGCGATCGCGAAGCAAGGCGGCCTGCACCTGGGAGGGCCGCACATCGCAGGTGTACGCGATGACAGCATCCGCCGCGCAGATCGCTTCGATCTGAGAGAAGTCCGAGTAAACGGCGCAGCGGACGCTGTCATGAGTCTCGAGCCACTGCAGCAGCCGAAGCCGCGCGTAGTCGAAGTCATGCCAGCGCCCGCCGCATACGAGCGCGATGTCGACTCGTGCGCTATCGCAGCGCGCAGGAGTCGTCATCGAAGTGCCGTGCCTAGTACTGAGTGCGAACGGTCATGCCGCCATCGCACACCAGGTTGGTGCCAACGGTGTATCCGGTGACCGGGCTGGCCAGCATGACGATTGCCGCGGCAACCTCTTCCGGCTTGCCCATGCGACCGATCGGGATCGAACCCAGAACCTTCTCGTAGACCTCGGGACGACCGGCCTTGATCTTTCCCCAGTCGCCGTCCTCGAAGAAGACGGGGCCGGGCGACACACTGTTGACGCGAATGCCCTTGGGTGCGAGTGCGTGAGCGGCTGCAGAGGCGTGGCGAAGGATTGCGGCCTTGAATGCACCGTACGAGTTCGGGCTCGACGGCCAGACATTGTCGAAGCCGAAGGTCGACGACAGGGCGATGATCGAGCCGCCGCCGGCTGCCTCCATGAGCGGGGTGACCTCGTCGATACCGTGCACCAGCGGCAGGAGATCGAGTTCGAGGCTCTGTTGCCACTGCTCGGCGCCCTTGAGTGAACCGCCGGTGACGTTCGAGACGTAGATGTCAACGCCACCGAGTGCGGCAGCTGCTTCCTGAATGAAGCCCTTCAGCTCGGCTTCCTTGCTGACGTCAACTGCCTTCGCGAAGACCGTGGCGCCCTTGGCCGTCAGTTCAGCTGCAACCTCGGCAACGACATCGGCATTGCGAGCGCAGAAGGCGACGGATGCGCCTTCGGCAGCGAGCAGTTCGACGGTCGCGCGACCGATGCCACGGGTACCGCCCGTGACGATTGCGCGCTTGCCCTTGAGACCAAGATCCATGTCAATCCTCAAAACGTAGGGATGTAGTGATGCGGTTGCATGTTACTAGCATCGGACTACGGTAAGTCTCTATTCGC
This sequence comes from Candidatus Nanopelagicales bacterium, assembly GCA_044345075.1. Classification (GTDB taxonomy): domain Bacteria; phylum Actinomycetota; class Actinomycetes; order S36-B12; family S36-B12; genus CAIKZY01. The sequence goes on from JBIJBU010000074.1 coordinate 2,675, forward strand.
AGGATTGAGGAGCCCCATGAGCATCGTCAGCGTGCAGCCGCTCGGCATCGAGCTCGAGGTGGCCCCTGACCAGACCGTCATGGCGGCCGCCGCGGCTGCCGGGTATGGCTGGCCGACTGTCTGCGAATCGAATGCCTCGTGCGGTACTTGCGTCTCGATCGTCGAAGAAGGCGCCGAGAACTGCGGCCCGATGCCGGCCGACGAGGAAGAGACCCTCACGCGCACCCTGGTCCCGCTCGACGGTCAGCGCCGCCTGGCCTGCCGCCTGACGGTCACCGGACCGGTGACACTCAAGAAGAGGGGCGTCCACAAGGCCGAATAGGTCTTGCGAGTGGGCGATCAGCCCTTCGCAGCCTCGACTACCGGCGCCAGCTTCTTCGGCAGTGCCAGCCACTCCTCGGGTGAGGAATAGGCGAGCTCGAAGTTCGCATCAATGGACACGGCATCTACCCCAGCTGCTGCGGCTGCGGCCACCTGCTCGCACAATTGGTCGACGCTGAGCGGCTGCAGATTCGCCACGATCACGGGCGGATCAGTGAACAGGTTCCAGCACATCGTGAGCGGAGCCAGCGACGGATCGCGCATCTCGTTAATCGTCGCCAATGTCTCGAGATGCTGCTCGAGGGTGCCCGATGCCGGATTCCAGATGTCGAACTTCTCGGCCGTGCGCTTGAGACCGGCTTCGGAACGCATTCCCGACATCAGGGGAGGATGCGGCTTCTGCAGCGGCTTGGGTCGAACATCAGACTCAGGGATGGTGAAGAACTCGCCGTTGAACGACACGGGATCAGCACCCCAGCAGGCCTTCAGCGCATCAATGAGCTCATCGGCACGTTTGCCGCGCGTGCGCGGATCGACGTCGTACTGCGCATGCTCCTCATCGGACCACCCGACGCTGAAGCCGAACACCGTGCGACCGCCGGAGAGAACATCGAGGGTCGTGATGCGCTGCGCGAGATCAACAGGTCGGTGGTACCCGGCAACGAGAATGCTCGTGCCGATGATGACCTTCTCTGTCCACGCGGCCACAGCAGCGAGGATCTCCATAGGCTGCAGGATCGATCGATAGGCCTCGGGCACCGCGAGACCAGGTCGCGCGGAGTATCCCGATGCCGGATTGATCGGATAGAACAGGTGCTGCTGCACGAACAGCGAGCCGAAACCGAGCTCTTCCGCGGATTCCGAGAAACCACGAATGGTGTCGCGGGTAGCGAAACTGCCGAGCTGGGGAAGGGAAAGACCAACGCGGGTCACGGGTACAGACCACCGCCGACGGTGACGACCTCGCCGTGCATGTACGGCACTTCATCGCTGAGCAGCCAAGCTGCGGTCGCGGCGACCTCGTCGGCTTCTGCGTAACGGCCGAGCGGAACGGCGGTCAGCAGCGCCGACTTCAGGGTTGCTCCGTCAATGCCGGCCAGTGCGCCGAGACCGTCCTCGAGGGGCTTCATCATGCGAGTGTCGACGACGCCCGGGGCCACGACATTGACGCGAATGCCCAGTGCACCGGTCTCCTTCATGAGCGAGCGCGCCAGGCCAATGACCGCATGCTTGCTTGCGTTGTAGACCGAGACACCCGCGTCACTCTTGAGGCCGGCGATGGATGCAGTGAACACGATCTTTCCGGCTGTCGGCTGGGTCATCATCTGGCGTACGGCAGCCGAAGCACCAAGGAAGGCCGAGAGCACGTTGACATTCATGACCTTGTGGAAATCGGCAATGTCGAAAGCCGCAACGGGCAGCACCTTGGATTCGACGCCCGCGTTGGCGTGGAACATGTCGACGGAGCCGAAAGTCTCGACGGTCTTCGCGAAGAAGTCTTCAGTGGCCTGCGGATCACTCACGTCAGCGCGAATGGCGATGATGCGATCACCGAGCTCGGCAACGAGTGCATCGAGACCGGCCTGGTCGAGGTCGACCGCGACGACGTTCGCACCCTCAGCGTGAAGCCTGCGGCACGTGGCCGAACCGATGCCGCCGGCTGCGCCGGTGACGATTGCTGTGCGTCCTTCAATGCCCTTCAACATGACTCTCCCCTATCCACCGATCGTGCGATCTGAATCCCAGTACGGCTTGCGCAGTGACTTCTTGTCGATCTTCTGCATTTCGTTACGCGGCAGCTCTGCTACCAGTTCGAACTTACGCGGAATCTTGTAGCTCGCGAGTCGATCCCGGCAGAAATTCTCGAGCTCACTCGCAGTGGGCGGATTCAGCGGATCGCTCGCAACCACAAGCGCGAGAAGCTGCTCGCCGAGATCAGCATGCGGGATGCCGATGATCGCGATGTCCGCGACGCCCGGGTACTCGCGCAGCACGTTCTCGCTCTCGGACGGGTACAGGTTCACGCCACCAGAGACGACCATGTCGGAAACGCGATCGGTGATGAAGATGAAGCCGTTCTCATCAACATGGCCCATGTCGCCGAGGGTGAAGATGCCCGGCTTCACGTACGCCTTGGCTGTCTTCTCCGGATCCTGGTGATACGTGATGCCATAACCCTCGGGTGCCTCGAAGGCCAGGAGACCCGTCTCATTCGCCGCTAGGTCATTGCCCTGCTCGTCGTACACGTGGATGACATAGGGATCGATCGTGCGGCCGACCGAGCCAGGATGCGCGAGCCAGTCGGTCGAGTTGATGCGGCACAAGGTGCCGGACTCGCTACCGCCGTACGACTCAGTGAAAACGGGCCCCCACCAGTCGATCATCGCGCGCTTGACGTCAGCCGGGCAGGCCGAGCCTGTATGCGCGATGAAGGCGAGTGAGCTGAGGTCGTACTTCGCGCGCACGTCAGGATCCACGGCAAGGAGGCGCTGGAAGTGAGTCGGCACCATGACCGATGACTTAACGCCGTGCTCCTGAATGAGACGCAGCACTTCTTCGCCCTCGAACTTACCGAGGACCACAACGGTCTCGCCGAGCAAGAAGTGACGCACGGCGGCGAGCGGGCCGTTGTGTTGCAGCGGGCCGACCACGATGTGTGGGCCCGCAGGGAACTGTGCGCGCTCGCGCAGCTTGTCGAGATACTCGCCGCTCGTGCTGCAAGGTGCGAGCACCCAACGAGTTTCAGTTCCGCGGGCCCGGCCGGTGGTACCAGAGGTGTAGACCATCACGGGACTGGCCGGGCGCACCGGGAAGTCAGCGAATGCTGAGTGCGAGGAGATCCAGTCTTCCCACATCACCAGGCCATCGGGAACAGTGGTCGGCTTCGCCGTGGAATGGAGCACGACAACCTTCACGAGACCCTGCTCGAGTGCCTCCATCGACGCAGCGGCTCCACCGGGCCCGGTAATCAGGCCCGTCATGTGCGCATCGTCGATTTGGTCGGCGAGCTCGCGCAGGGTGAGCTGACGCGAAACAGCAACAGTGCCAACTCCAGCCATCAGGCCTGCGGAGTGGCCGACGAGGGTGTGCAGGGTGTTGTCGCCAAGCACTCCCCAGCGCTGATGAGTCTCCGGCGCTGCCTCGAGCATGGCAGTTGCCACGATGGCGAGCTCCGCGGACACCTGCGCCCAGGTGCGACTCGTGGCCGAATCAAGGAGAGCAAGGTCATCTGGAGCCGTGCGCGCACGATCGGCGATGGGACCAAGGGGCAGCGCAGGCATGTGGTTCCTTCAGGCAGTGTTTCGGCCAGGCTCAAGTCCTGACATAGCAGTCGTTCGGAGGATACTCTGTCTTAGTAGAGTCAGACTCAAGAAACCACATCTCGTCTCAAGTGCGATACGGAGCATCATGGATTTCGAGCTCAGCCCCAAGGCCAAGGAACTCTCCGAGAGCATGTGGGATTTCCTCAACACTCGCGTGCTTCCTGCTGAGGCCGAGTACTACGCGCTTCGGGCCGAGGTTGGCCCAGGTGACCCGCGCCTGCACACGCTCCCTCCCTTGGTGGAGGAACTCAAGGTCGAGGCACGCAAGCGCGGCCTGTGGAATCTATTCCTGCCTGCAGTAAGCGGTCTGACAAATGTCGACTACGCCTCGCTGGCCGAAATCTCCGGCTGGAGCATGGATCTCCTGCCCGAGGCAATCAACTGCCAGGCACCCGACACCGGCAACATGGAGACACTCTGGCTCTTCGGGACGGATGAGCAAAAGAAGCGTTGGCTCGACCCCCTGTTCGACGGCACGATTCGCTCGGCTTTCGCCATGACCGAGCCCTACGTTGCAAGTAGCGATGCCACGAACGTCGAGTGTTCGATCACGCGTGACGGCGATGAGTACGTCATCAACGGAACGAAGTGGTGGATCAGCGGCGCTAACGACCCTCGTTGCAAGATCTTGATCGTCATGGGAAAGACCGACCCCACGGCCGAGGTGCACCGCCAGCAGTCCATGGTGCTGGTGCCTCGCGACACCCCCGGTGTCGAGATCACTCGCTCGCTTCCCGTCATGGGTCGTCAGGATCAGCATGGCCACGCCTGGATCGAGTTCAAGGACGTACGAGTTCCGGTCACGAACATCTTGGCCGCAGAGGGTGACGGATTCATGATTGCCCAGGCCCGCCTAGGCCCCGGCCGTATTCACCACTGCATGCGCGCACTCGGCGCTGCCGAGCGCGCTCACGCGATGATGGTCGAGCGCGTCAAGAGCCGGGTCGCGTTCGGCAAACCCCTTGCGGAGCAGGGCACGATCCAGCGCGATCTCGCCGAAAACAGAATTGAGATTGAGCAGGCTCGCCTCCTGTGCCTCAAGGCTGCCTGGATGATCGATCAAGGCGACGCGAAGCTCGCCAAAACCGAGATCGCTGCGATCAAGGTCATCGCGCCCCGCGTCGCCTGCAACGTGATCGATCGAGCTATTCAGGCTCACGGTGGGCTTGGCATCAGCGACGACATTCCGCTCGCGGGGATGTACGGCTGGCATCGCGCACTGCGTATATTTGACGGCCCTGACGAAGTGCATCTGCGCTCGATCGCGCAGTGGGAACTCAAGCGCGGTCGTGAAGTTCGCTTCCCATCATGACCGGGACGAGGATGTCGGCCATGGCAACCTCAACCTTCGCAACGGGCAGGCGGCTCAGTGAACCGTCAAGCCATGCACTCTGCGCGGTTGTCAGCATCTGAGTCATGAAGTTGTAGGCCATCAGCTTGGCGGCGTACTGCTCCCGCGCCTTACGCGAGCTGCGCGGCGGACGCTCGCTATCAGGCAGGTAATCGAAGGCGCGCTGCGCGTGACGCTCCTGCCAGGCCTCATAGGTGCGACGTGACTGGGGAGTTGCGCCACCGAGGTGCAGCATCAAGAACCTGGACTCGACCGGGTGCGTGCGCCACCATGCCCATCCCGCATAGATCACCTCGCGAAGCACCTTGTCATTGAGCTGGTCGGCATTGCTGCGAATGTGCTCGAAAGCCGCGCTGAACCCCTCAAGACAGGACTGAAAGGCTTGATCGAAGAGTTCTTCCTTGCCGCCGAAGTGGTAGTAGACAGCGGTGGGAGCGACTCCGCATTCGGCTGCAACGTCTTCAACGGTCGCCTCGGCATAGGTCAGGCGCGAGAAGACAGTGATAGCGCCGTTGACAATCTCGGCTCGCCGCGACGGGCGATGTGCCGGCCGCGAGCGCTCGGCATCGCCATCGAACTCGTCGATCGGAGTACTGGCCACCAGACCATTATCGACTCGGTGCCGTGGAATATCCGTCCAAAAGGGGACTTTCCTGTGAAAGACTCCACAATCATGCCCACTCCACGAACTGCGCGACCGGCCAACCGGCCTTCACGGCGCCACGAGATTCTCGCCGCCGCGATCGAATTGCTCGCTGTTCAGCCGCCCGACGAGATCGCGGTGTCCGATATCGCCGCCCAGGCAAGCATGACCCCTGCCGCGTTTTACTACCACTTCTCCTCGAAGGACGAGATCCTCGACGAGATCGTCACGGCCTTCGCTAGCGACTGGGGCACCACCATCAGCGACCTTCTCGCTGATCTGGACTCCCCTGGCCAGTTGGCCGACTTCATGGACACCGTGCTTACTTGGGTCGATGAACGGGAGCGCGCGGCCACGGTCTACTTCGTGACCTCCATAGGTGCGACCAGCACCTGCGAGGCAGTGCGCAAGCGCACCCGCGATGACCTCACCAAGAAAGCGACCAAGGCCTTCACCGTAATGAGCCCGGCCAAGGACAAGGTCGAGATCGCCGTGGCGGGCTTCGCCCTCATCGCCCTGCTTGAATCTGTCGCTCGAGCCAGGCTCGAACTGGACCCGAGCTACCGCACCCTCGGGCCGATGCGCTTTCGCGCCAATGCAGCTGCCCTGGCCGAACATCTAGTCCGATAAGTACTTTTTATCCGTTTTGGGACATGTCTCGCCTTAAA
>JBIJBU010000075.1:0-8737 GCA_044345075.1 Candidatus Nanopelagicales bacterium
GGTCGCGCATCTGGCGCGACTGGCCCGCCTCGACCTGGCTCCCGAGGAGCTCGACCACTATGCCGACCAGCTCGATGTGATCCTGCAGTCCGTCGCCCGCATCTCCGAGGTTGCTGCTGACGACATCACGCCGATGTCGCACCCAATTCCCATGGTCAATGTCTTCCGTGACGATGTCGTCACCCCCGGGATTACGCGTGACGAAGCCCTCGCCGCCGCTCCGGCGACTGAGGATGATCGCTTTCGCGTTCCGCGCATCCTGGACGAGGAGTAGTCGTGAACGACCTCACTCGCCAGTCCGCGGCCGTCCTGGCTGATGCCATTGCCTCCAAGGAGGTCACTGCTGTCGAGGTGACACAAGCTCACCTTGATCGCATCGCCGCCGTCGACGGCAAGGTGCATGCCTTCTTGCACGTCACTGCTGACTCTGCACTCGAGCAGGCCAAGGCAGTGGACGCCAAGGTCGCAGCAGGCACGCCGCTCGGCGCACTCGCCGGTGTTCCGCTCGGCTTGAAGGATGTTCTCGCCATGAAGGGGGAGCCCACGACCGCGGGCTCGAAGATCCTCGAAGGCTGGCGTCCGCCGTACGACTCCACCGTTGTCGCGCGCCTTCGTGCTGCCGACATCGTGATTCTCGGCAAGACCAACATGGACGAATTCGCGATGGGCTCCTCAACCGAGCACTCGGCTTACGGCCCCACCCACAACCCCTGGGATCTCGATCGCATCCCCGGCGGCTCCGGTGGTGGATCCGCCGCGGCACTCGCGGCCTTCGAGGCACCGTTGGCTATTGGCACCGATACCGGTGGCTCCATCCGTCAGCCTGCATCCGTCACGGGCACGGTCGGCGTGAAGCCGACCTACGGCGGGGTCTCGCGTTACGGGCAGATTGCGCTTGCCTCGTCACTTGATCAGCCCGGCCCGTGCGCGCGCAGCGTGCTCGATACAGCGTTGCTGCATGCGGCCATCGCGGGCCACGACCCGCGTGACTCCACGTCGATCAATGCTCCGGTTCCCGATGTCGTGGCAGCGGCGAAGAAGGCGGACGTGCGCGGCATGCGCATCGGCGTGGTGACCGAGCTCATGGGCGACGGTTACCAGTCCGGTGTTTCGCAGCGTTACTCCGAGGCTCTCGACATCCTGCGTGAGCTGGGTGCCGAGATCGTCGAGGTGTCGTGCCCGCACTTCGAGTACGCCCTCGGCGCCTACTACTTGATCCTTCCGTCGGAGGCATCGAGCAATCTCGCTCGCTTCGACGGCATGCGTTACGGCCTGCGCGCTGGTGACGATGGCAAGAACTCGGTCGAGCAGGTCATGGCAATCACGCGTGAGGCCGGCTTCGGCCCCGAGGTCAAGCGCCGCATCATGCTCGGCACCTACGCCCTCTCGAGTGGTTACTACGACGCGTACTACGGCCAGGCACAGAAGGTGCGCACGCTCATCACGCGCGACTTCAATTCAGCATTCGAGAAGGTCGATGTCCTCGTGTCGCCTACGGCGCCGACAACAGCCTTCAAGCTGGGCGAGAAGCTCGATGATCCGATCGCGATGTACCTCAACGATGTCGCGACCATCCCCGTGAATCTTGCTGGCATCGGAGCAATGAGCCTGCCGATCGGCCTGGCTCCTGAGGATGGCCTGCCTGTGGGCATGCAGATCATGGCTCCGGCTATGGCTGATGACCGTCTCTACCTCGCCGGCGGCGCGCTGGAAGCAGCGCTCACCGACAAGTGGGGTCACCTGCTGATCGAGGAGGCACCCGCACTATGAGCACTCAGAACATGACCAATGGTGAGGTCGATGTCTACCTCGATTACGACGAGGCCATCAGCGGCTATGACCCGGTGATCGGGCTCGAGACTCACGTTGAGCTCGGCACCAATTCGAAGATGTGGTGCGGTTGCTCGACGAACTTCGGAGCCGACTCCAACACTCAGGTGTGCCCGGTGTGCCTCGGACTGCCGGGCTCCATGCCTGTCGTCAACCGTTCCGCCGTCGAATCGACCATTCGCATCGGCCTCGCACTGAACTGCAACATCGCCGAGTGGTGCCGCTTCGCGCGCAAGAACTACTTCTACCCCGATATGCCCAAGGACTACCAGATCAGCCAGTACGACGAGCCGTTGTGCTTCGACGGCTATCTCGATGTCACCGTCGAGACTCCTGATGGCCCGCAGGTCGTCCGCGTCGAAATCGAGCGCGTGCACATGGAGGAGGACACCGGCAAGCTCACGCATGCCGGCGGCGCCACCGGTCGTATCCACGGCGCCGACTACTCACTCGTCGACTACAACCGCGCTGGTATTCCGCTCATCGAGATCGTGACCAAGCCGGTTACGGGCACCGGTCGGTATGCCCCCGAGGTTGCTCGCGCGTATGTCACTGAACTTCGCAATGTGATCCTCGCCCTCGGCGTTTCCGATGCTCGAATGGAACAAGGCTCGATGCGCTGCGACGTCAACCTCTCCATTGCCAAGCCGGGTGCCGAGTGGGGCACGCGTTCTGAGACCAAGAACGTCAACTCACTTCGCTCGGTTGAGCGTGCAGTGCGCAGTGAGATCGAGCGTCAGGCATCTGTTCTCAACAACGGTGGCCGCATCATTCAGGAGACCCGCCACTTCCACGAGGACACCGGACGATCCACCAGCGGTCGCTCGAAGGAGCAAGCCGAGGATTACCGCTACTTCCCCGAGCCGGATCTCGTGCCCGTGGCACCGAGCCGCGAGTGGGTCGAGGAGCTTCGCGCCACCATGCCGGAGATGCCCGCGCTCAAGCGAGCGCGTTTGCAGGCCGAGTGGAACATCAATGAGTTCGAATTGCAGTCGTTGGCCAATGCCGGCGCAATCGAACTAGTGGAGGCCACTATCGCCGCAGGCGTCGACGCGGCTGCAGCCCGCAAGTGGTGGACAGGCGAACTTCTGCGCGTGGCCAATGACACCGGAGTAGAGCTCGATTCACTCAGTGTCACGCCCGCCGATATCAAGCAGGTTGAGGCTCTCATCGCCGCCGGCAGCCTCAACGACAAGCTGGCTCGCCAGGTATTCGAGGGCCTCATCAATGGCGAGGGCACGGTCGATGAGGTCGTGGCCAAGCGTGGGCTTGCTGTCGTCAGTGACGACGGTGCACTTCTTTCGGCGATCGACGAAGCCCTGGCTGCGTCACCTGATGTCGCCGAGAAGATCAAGAGCGGCAAGATCCAGGCCGCTGGCGCAATCGTCGGTGCAGTCATGAAGTCCACCAAGGGCCAGGCCGATGCCGCCAAGGTGCGCTCGCTCCTCCTGGAGCGGCTCGGGGTGTCGGAGTAGTCGTGCGGGGCGCGATGCTCCCGAGTGATGTGCGTCCGGCGGATCCACCTATCCCGCTGACCGAGCGGTTAGACGAGGTTGTCTTCTACGTCCCGGCCTATATGGGCCCAGTTGACGACCTCGCACTCATGCATCGCATGCCAGAGCTTCAAGTGGTCCAGCTACTCACCGCCGGTTTCGAATCTGCACTTAAGTACCTGCCATCGGGCGTGACGCTGTGCAACGCTGGCGGAGTCCACGATGCCAGCACGGCCGAACTCGGCGTCGGGCTGATCTTGACCTCCCTGCGGGGCATAGATGACTTCGCACGCGCGATGCCTAGTGGGGAGTGGCAGCACTCTCGACGCGAAGCGCTGGTCGAAAAGAAGGTTCTGATCCTCGGGGCCGGAGGTGTCGGTTCGGCTCTGCGCAGCCGTCTTCAGCCGTTCGAAGCCGATGTCGTCATGGTGGGCCGTGCCGCGCGGCCGGGAGTTCACTCGGTTGACGATCTGCCCGACCTGTTGCCCGATGCCGACATCGTGGTGCTGGCTCTTCCGCTGGATGAGCGCACCCGTGGCCTCGTAGATGCGGGTTTCCTCGCCCGACTAGCCGATGGCGCCCTGCTCGTCAATCTTTCCCGTGGCCCGGTCGTGGACACGGAGGCACTCGTTACCGCGGTGGGAAGTGGCCGAATCCGGGCAGCCCTGGACGTGACGGATCCTGAGCCTCTTCCGGTCGGGCATCCGCTGTGGACTCTGCCGGGGGTGCTCATCAGTCCGCACGTGGGAGGCAATTCCACGGCGTTCTTGCCCCGGGCACGTCGGCTCGTCTCGGAGCAGCTCATACGGTTTGCCCTGGGGGAGCCGTTGATGTCCGTCGTGGTGACCTGACCGCATGGGCAACAGCGCCTGAGTTCCGCGCTGAGATTATGCTGTTGGAATGACCAACATGAAGCCGCGCAGCGTAGACGTCACCGAGGGCCTTGAGCGAACCGCAGCGCGTGGAATGCTGCGCGCCGTCGGCATGACCGACGACGACTTCTCGAAGCCGCAGATCGGAATCGCCTCCAGTTGGAACGAGATCACCCCTTGTAATCTCTCGCTGGCCCGGCTGGCGATTGCCGCCAAGGAAGGCGTCCACGCCGGCGGCGGTTTCCCGATGCAGTTCGGAACCATCTCGGTCTCGGACGGCATTTCCATGGGACACGAGGGCATGCACTTCTCACTCGTGTCGCGCGAGATCATCGCCGATTCGGTCGAAGCGGTCATGCAGGCCGAGCGCCTCGACGGCATGGTCACCTTCGCCGGTTGCGATAAGTCACTGCCCGGCATGCTCATGGCGGCTGCTCGACTCGACCTCGCGTCAGTCTTCGTCTACGCCGGTTCGATCCTGCCCGGGCACGTGAAGCTCTCGGACGGCACGGAGAAGGACGTCACCATCATCGATGCTTTCGAGGCGGTCGGTGCGTGTTCGCGTGGCCTGATGTCGCGCGCGGACGTTGACGCCATCGAGCGGGCGATCTGCCCGGGTGAAGGCGCATGCGGTGGCATGTACACCGCGAACACGATGGCCAGCGCCGCTGAGGCGATGGGAATGTCGCTCCCGGGATCTGCTGCGCCGCCCGCTGTCGATCGTCGCCGTGACGGGTTCGCCCGCAAGTCGGGTGAAGCAGTGGTGGAGCTCATCCGCCAGGGCATCACCACTCGCGACATCATCACTCGGCAGTCACTGGAGAACGCGATTGCGGTACTGATGGCTTTCGGAGGTTCGACCAACGCCGTGCTCCACCTCCTCGCGATCGCTCACGAGGCGCATGTCGAGCTGGAGATTGAGGATTTCCATCGCATCGGTTCCAAGGTTCCGTTGCTCGCCGACGTGAAGCCCTTCGGTCAGTACGTCATGAGCGATGTTGATCGCGTCGGTGGCGTACCGGTGGTCATGCGTGCACTTCTTGATGCTGGACTCCTGCACGGAGACTGCCTGACAGTCACCGGACGCACCATCGCCGAGAACCTTGCCACGATCGACCCGCCGGATCCCGATGGGACGATCCTGAAGGCATCGGTCAATGCCATTGCACCGACCGGTGGAATCACGATTCTCTCCGGATCCCTGTGCCCCGAGGGAGCTGTCGTGAAGAACGCCGGTGTCCCCGTCGATGAGTTCGAAGGGCCCGCGCGCGTGTTCGAGCGCGAGCAGGCAGCTATGGATGCCCTGGAAGACGGCACGATCCAGGCCGGCGACGTCATCATCATTCGGTACGAGGGCCCCAAGGGTGGTCCGGGCATGCGAGAGATGCTCATGGTCACCGCGGCCATCAAGGGTGCGGGACTGGGCAAGGATGTTCTGCTGATCACCGACGGCCGGTTCTCCGGCGGTACCACCGGTCTGTGCGTAGGTCACGTGGCCCCGGAGGCAGTCGACGGCGGGCCGATCGGACTCGTCCGCGAGGGAGACCGGATCCGGATCCACATCGGTGAGCGCAGGCTGGACCTCCTGGTCGATGAGGCCGAGCTCGAGGCACGCCGGGCCGCTTTCGTGCCCTTGCCCCAGCGCTATGAGCGAGGTGTTCTGTCCAAGTACGCCAAGCTGGTGGGATCGGCCAGCAGGGGAGCCGTGTGCGACTAGGGGGCCAGTTCCCGAGATAAGTGACGCGATGGGCCGGGATGCGGTAGCCTCCCCTCATGGCAAAGGTTGTAGTAGTTATCGAGCGCGTGGGCTAAGACGCATACACCCCACGCGCGCCCTCCGTTACCCAGCCGGGTCGGGGGGTTTTTCATTGAGTAGGCACGGACGAAGAAGGAACTGATGAGCGAGCAGATCACCGGAGCGCAGAGCCTGGTGCACTCCCTAGAGGCGGCAGGGGTGACCGACATCTTCGGCATTCCGGGCGGGGCGATCCTGCCCCTGTATGACCCCCTCATGGACTCGAGCCAGATTCGGCACATCCTCGTACGCCATGAGCAAGGCGCCGGGCATGCCGCCGAGGGCTACGCGTACACCAGCGGCAAGGTCGGCGTCTGCATGGCGACCTCGGGCCCAGGTGCCACGAACCTCGTGACCCCTATCGCTGACGCCAATATGGACTCTGTCCCTATGGTGGCGATCACCGGCCAGGTGTCGTCTTCCTTCATTGGTACCGACGCCTTCCAAGAAGCCGATATCCGCGGCATCACGATGCCGATTACCAAGCACAGCTTCCTGGTCACCAAGGCTGATGACATTCCGCGTGCCGTCGCTGAGGCCTTCTACCTCGCCTCGTCCGGTCGTCCTGGCCCCGTGCTCGTCGATGTCGCTAAGGACGCCCTGCAGGCCATGACCACCTTCGAGTGGCCCACGAGCATTGATCTGCCCGGCTACCACCCGGTCACGCGCCCGCATGCCAAGCAGGTGCGCGAGGCGGCTCGCATGATCGTCGATGCCAAGGCACCGGTGCTCTACATCGGCGGCGGCGTGATTCGCGCCGGCGCATCGGAGTCACTGCGCAAGCTGGCTGAGATTGCCGGGCTCCCGGTGGTCACCACGCTGATGGCTCGCGGCGCATTCCCCGACACGCATCCCCAGCACATGGGCATGCCGGGCATGCACGGCTCGGTCTCGGCTGTCGGTGCTCTGCAGAATTCCGATCTGCTCATCACCTTGGGTGCGCGCTTCGACGATCGCGTGACCGGCAAGCTCTCGACCTTCGCACCGAATGCTGCAGTCATTCATGCCGACATTGATCCCGCCGAGATCGGCAAGAACCGTCACGCCGATGTGCCGATCGTGGGCGATCTCTCCGAGATCATCCCTGAGCTCATCGTGGCCCTCGAGGCAGAGTTCGAGGCCGGACGCCGCGGCGACTATGGCGCGTGGTGGCAGCAGCTCACACGGATGAAGGAGACCTATCCGCTGGGTTACGACGAGCCTTCCGATGGCTCACTGTCGCCGCAGTACGTGATCAAGCGTCTCGGCGAGATCTCGGGCAGCGATTCGATCTTCGCGGCGGGCGTCGGACAGCATCAGATGTGGGCTGCCCAGTTCATCAACTACGAGAAGCCGAACACCTGGATCAACTCCGGCGGCCTCGGCACGATGGGCTTTGCGGTCCCTGCTGCAATGGGCGCAAAGGTCGGAGCCCCGGACAAGACCGTCTGGGCTGTCGATGGTGATGGCTGCTTCCAGATGACCAATCAGGAGCTCGTCACCTGCACCATCAACGAGATCCCGATCAAGGTCGCGCTTATGAACAACTCCAGCCTTGGCATGGTGCGCCAGTGGCAGACCTTGTTCTACAACTCGCGCTACTCCAACACCGACCTGCACTCGTACCGCATCCCTGACTTCGTGAAGCTGGCAGATGCCTACGGATGCCACGGACTGCGTTGCGAGTCTCCTGAAGAGGTGGATGCCACGATCGAGAAGGCAATGAGCCTGAACGATGCTCCGGTGGTTATCGACTTCATCGTTCACCGCGACGCCATGGTGTGGCCAATGGTGGCCGCCGGCGCAAGCAACGATGACATCCAGATTGCGCGCGACTTGGCGCCCGAGTGGGGAAGTGACGACTGATGTCCAGGCACACACTGTCAGTTCTGGTGGAGAACAAGCCGGGCGTGCTCGCGCGGGTGGCCTCGTTGTTCTCCCGTCGTGGATTCAACATCGAGTCCTTGGCCGTTGGCCCGACCGAGATCGCCGACATCTCTCGCATGACCATCGTGGTCAATGTCGAGGATTCCCCTCTCGAGCAGGTCACCAAGCAGCTCAACAAGCTGATCAACGTGCTCAAGATCGTCGAACTCGACACTGAGTCCTCTGTCCAGCGCGAGATCATGCTCGTCAAGGTGCGCTCTGACAACGAGTCGCGCTCGAGCATCCTGGAGACCGTCCAGATGTTCCGCGCCAAGGTGGTCGACGTCGCCCCTGACGCCTTGACCATCGAAGCCACGGGCAACAACGACAAGCTGACCGCCCTGCTCAAGGTTCTCGAGCCCTTCGGGGTCAAGGAGCTCGTCCAGTCAGGCATGGTCGCGGTGGGACGTGGCGCACGGTCCATCACCGACCGGGCTGCTCGCCCGGCCGAGAAGGGAGCCTGAGCCTGAGGGCTCAGTTACCCCGATCCCGCCGATTTACCCGCCGATTTACCCGCCGACCAGGCGGGCAGATACCCTCAACCCTTAGTTAGCACGAACCAAAATCCAAAGGAGTGCCCCCGTGGCCGAGTTGTTCTACGACGGCGATGCCGATCTGTCCATCATCCAAAGTCGCGTCGTTGCCATCATCGGCTTCGGCAGCCAGGGCCACGCCCACGCGATGAGCCTCCGCGATTCCGGCGTCGACGTTCGCGTCGGCCTGCGCCCGGGCTCGGCCAGCGCCAAGAAGGCGGAAGAGGCCGGCCTTCGCGTCGTCGATCCCGCCACGGCAGCTGCTGAGGCTGACGTCATCATGATTCTCGCGCCCGATCATGTTCAGGC
>JBIJBU010000076.1:0-8735 GCA_044345075.1 Candidatus Nanopelagicales bacterium
TGGCATTCCTGACAGCCCCCGCCATAGTTGGGCTCATTGCAGAGCACACTGGCGTTCTTCGCTCACTCAGTGTGACCCTGGTGCTGCTCGTGATCGGATTCCTCGTCGTGGGTGTCACGAAGCCCCTGCCGGAAACTTCGGACAGTGCTCGCTAGCGTCAATCACTGTTGAGACGAACATCGAGGATTAGTGTGAGTCATGCGTTCGCGGTCGCAGGTAGACCGCGCCAAGGAAATCAACGGCCACCGAGGGGAATTTTCAACATGAGCAATGCCGCAGCAAAGCGCGCCGCATCAGTCAAGGGCTTCTGGCGCATGGTGATCGGCTTCGTCATCGTGTGGATCATCTGCGTGATCGTCTGGTCCCTGACCGGCGGGGGCTACTTCTGGCCGCTGTGGCCGGCACTGGGAATGATCATCGGTGCGATCTACGCGGGTATTCGTATCTCGCGCATGCCGAAGAGCTAACGCCCTCGTTACGGGTTCGACCCGCATCGAAGATGGTGGGTTAAGGCTCCTTCTTGTGCCCCGGCGCCGGGGTGAGGTCGATGAACAGGCCGACGCTCTTCATCGACGGGGGCGTGGTCAGTCGCTCCCAATTCGCACCCTTCTTGGCGGGAGCATGCTCTCGTTCTATTCGAGTCCCAGTGAAGGTGAGTGTGCGAGTTGCGGCCTTGTACGTCGGGTTGGTCAGCGTGATGACCATCGTTAACGGTGCCTTGTCGCGATGGCCGTAGCTGAGCACCGCATTGGGAGGATCACCTGCGAACCATGTGTCCCAGTTAGCCGTGAGCCCTCGGGGGCTGATTAACCAGGCATCACGAAATGGCCGATTGGAAAAGACGGTCACGGGGTCGACGCCAATGAGCGTGAGCGTGAAGGTCTCATCAGCGGAGCCGGTGATCTTGACGTTGCTCGTGGTTGCCCGAGCAGCCTGCACGGTGAAGAGAACTTCCTCGACGGTCGACGACCCATCGGTGGAATCGACGGCCGCCAACGCAGAGGAGGGGATCACGAGGGCGCCCGACAGGGCAAGGGCTGCGGTCAGGGATGCGCTGATGAGCAGTTTTCGCATCGCAGAATCATAATTCACGAGGGGGAAAGACTGCTGTGATTGCTCGGTTTCTGGTGCTCAGCCGTCGGTGTGAAGGAGCCAAGCACGCGCGCCGCCGACCATTGCTGCGGTATTCGGCACGATCACGACGTCGTCGCCGAGCTTGGCTAGCACGATCGGCGTGATGTGGCGCGAGTTGCCGCCGCCGATGTAGAGCCGATCCCACATGAACACCGGGCGCAGACCGTCGACCACGCGCGCGATACGACGCGACCAGAGTGCGTCGCCGAGACGACGACGCTCGTGCTCGCCGATGTACGTGTCATACGACAAACCCCAGCGCACAGGTGCCTGCGACATCTCCAGGTGAGGTGCGAGATGGCCGCCGTCGTAGATTGCGCAGCCCAGGCCGGTACCGAGGGTCAGCACCAGCTCGAGGCCTTGCCCGGCGATCACGCCGGCGGCATGCACCTCGGCGTCGTTGAGTACTCGGGTGGGAATGCCCAAAGCAGTCTCGAGGGCAGCCTTCACGTCGAAGCCCTCCCATTGCACGACAAGTTCAGGCAGTACGCGCGTGCGGGGGCCTGACTTGGTGATGTAGTGCGGGGTGGTGATGACAACGCCATGCCGGATCATGCCCGGCATGCCCACGGTGGCCCGATCCGCCTTCGGCAGCTGGGCCGCCAGGTCGACCAGGGTCTGGACGAAGAGCTCTGTCGACAGCGGGTAAGGGGTGGGGACCCGGATCGGATGAGCCCGCATGGTGCCCGCTTCGTCAAGGACCGAGCCCTTGATCCCGCCACCTCCGCAGTCGATGGCCAACGTCGTTGTCATGGCCGAGAGTCTGCCCGATAACCTATGCGGGCAGCACGGTGGTTCCCCGATCCGGCCTTAGGGCAGAATTGGGGCGGTTGCATGGAGGCGTCGCCTAGTCCGGTCTATGGCGCCGCACTGCTAATGCGGTTTGGGTTTAACGCCCATCGCGAGTTCAAATCTCGCCGCCTCCGCCACCGGTCAGGGGCGTCCCATTCGGGGCGCCCCTGACGTCTCATCGGGCTACTCGCCCTATTGTGAAAACCGTCGAGAATGCGCCCGGGGGAGAGACTGTGGATCAGGTCACGGAGCAGGAGAGCCTGGGTCCGCGTTCGCGCACGGCAGTCGCCCTCAGCGTGCTCGCCGAGGTCGCGAAGCGAGCCGAAGGACCCTTGTTCCTCGCGGAGCTCACCACGGGCGATGGGATCTACCGATCCCTGTCCCTGGTCAATGATTCCTATCAGCCTGTCGTCCAGCTCAATGTGCTCGGAGATTCCGCCGCTGCGGGCGATGAGGTTGTCGAGGGCATATGGCCGATCGCAGCAGGAAACCCACGCCTGGCGGCGTTGATGCTGCTGTCGGAGGGTGATCTCCCTGCTGTTATCGAGCCGGAGCCATCGCAGATCACGAGTGTCACGGCGATCGTGCGACTGGCCTCCCTGCTCACCTTGGGCATTGCGCGAGACCTCACCTTGACGTGGGGTTGGGTTGATGGCCCCTATGGCGTAGGCCCTCATCCGGTGCTCGACGAGTTTGTCTCATTTCCTGCGCATTGGCTGACTACCCCTGACGGGGGAGACCGCCTTCCCTGGCAGGGTCATGTCTTCGTCGTCAGCGAGGGAACGAGCGGTCCGCTATTCGCGATCAATGTCACCCTCGATGAGGCCGTAGCCCCGGATGGCTCCTCATTTGATGGATTCCCTCGTGAGTTGCATGACGAGGAGGGACTGCCCATCGCCGCCATCGGTGCACGGTTGACCGATGAGACCACCGGTGAGGAACTTCAGCGTGAAGTCCATGCCTCGATGGCGCGCTACGCGGCAAAACTCCTGATGGAGGAACGCCTTTCAATGGTGAAGGTCATCCCCTTGTTCGAGCTGACCCCGGAATCGGAATCCGTGTCCTTCTGGAACATCGCGGAGGGAATACACGCGACAGATCTGAGTGACTATCTTGACTGAGCAGGCGAATGTGCTCAGATTGGCCGAAGAGGTCTGTGACTGCCGGGAAGTGTCGAACGCGCTCAGTTCGAGCTCGCATCCGTGTCACGAAGTCGTGAGCGTGCAAGGACTCACCTTGGAACCTGCCACTCGGCAACGACCGGAACCATGGTTCGGAAATCTCCAGTCGGCGAAGGTGCTCTTCATCTCGAGCAACCCCAGCATCAACGAGGATCATGGCGACCAACGCGAGGAGTTCCCGACATACGAATGGGAGCCGGAGAGAGCCGCACGGTTCTTCGTGGAGCGCATCACCACACGGGATGACTCACCGGTCACGTTCGACCATGCGGAAGAGAAGAACTTCCTCACTCGCTGCCTGGACGGGGAGTATCGCAGCGGAGTGACACAGCCCAAGAAGCCGCAGCCGACCTGGAACAACACTCATGAGCGAGCCCTGGAGCTACTCGGGCCGGAGGCTGATCCGCGATCCAACTACGCCATCACCGAAGTGGTCCACTGCAAGAGCAGGATGGGCCGCGGCGTGGAGGCATCTGCAGCGTTCTGCACGGATATGTGGATGACCAGAATCCTCGAGGCGTCACAGGCCAACGTGGTGGTGCTCCTGGGTCGGCATGTGAGGGATAAGTTCGCCCTTTCTCGCCTGGGTTCGGCTCCGGACTTCGGGAATGGCTCAAGCTACTCGGTAATGCAGCCCATCGACCGGTGCCTGCGCGACACATTCGTCTCCGACTACGGCGGCCGGAACCGTGTGTACCTCTTCAACTGGCATCCCACCGCCATGAAGTTGCGCACGCTGAGCAAGGTGTACGGCCAGGGTGCAGTCCACGCGCTTCAGCGAGTTGCGCAAGGCAGCGTCCCCGTTCCCGTCACGTCGGAGAGCTTGCACTCCTACTTGACCAGCTGACCGAGATAGCCGGGTGGCACGTGGACGCCCCGGGCGGGTTTCCCGCGGGAAAGGGGGTCTTATCGGGGCGGTTTAGGCGACAGGCGGGAAGCCTGTAGACTCTCCGACGGTCGTTCGCGACCGGGCGCCCGTAGCTCAACGGATAGAGCACTTGACTACGGATCAAGAGGTTACAAGTTCGAATCTTGTCGGGCGCACTCGTTATCCCTCACACTTCTCGCCGATGTGTGGGGGATTTCGTCTTTCCGGAATAGCGGGATCCCTCGAGTCGTTGCAGGATGCAGCAAGGTCCGATCACAACGTCCGACGAACAGGAGAAGTCATGGCTGGCGCAGCAATCACGATGTACGGCGCCGAGTGGTGCGGCGACTGCCGCCGTTCCAAGCGCCTTCTGGATTCCCTCGGCGTGGCCTACGACTACATCGACGTCGCCAATGACGACGCGGGCAAGGATGTCGCGATCGGGATCAGCGGCAAGCAGTCAATCCCGGTGATTACCTTCAGTGACGGCACCTTCGTCGTGGAGCCGTCCGATATCGACCTGCGCGCAAAGATCGAGGCGCTCGGCCTGCTGTAGGCCAAGCGCCCCGATGCTTCATGCATGTGGCGTGCGGTGAGCTAGGACGCGGTGGTCGTCACCTGGAAGGTGAAGCTGATGAACTCGCCGCCGACGTCGCCGCCCGGGTTGGTCTCGTAACCGACTCGGTAGCCCCAGGTTCCAGTGCGGCCAAGATCAGCGAGGATCTCGAAGGTGCGGTCCTTCTTCACGGTAGTCGTGATACCGAGATCCTGGAAGTCGCCACTGCCCTTCTTGTCGCTCGGCAGGAAGCGCTGCAGGGTTAACTCCTGGCCGGGCTTGGTGTACTTCGGAGCCTTGCCGGTAATCGTGATGGTCTCGCCAGCCGCAGCCTTGTGCGGAGTCACCTTCGCGGTACCCGGCGCCCAAGCGCTCAGGTTGGGCTTCTTCGGGAATCCGGCTTCCTTGAGCTGGGCCGAGGTGTAGGGCACGACCTTGGTCGCGACTGCAGCCGATGCAGGCGATGCGGTCACCAGGATGGGTGAGATGACGATCGCGGCACCGAGCAGTGCCGAGCCGAGCTTCATGGACTTCTTCATGGGTTTCCCTTCGTCTGACTCGAGGTCTACCCGTGACCCTAGGGGCATAAACCCCGTGGCTTCGGAATTTGTCATCCCAGGGCCGGCCGCTTCCCCGGCGGTCATTGCGCCTTCGTGAATGCGGGAGGATAGAGCCGTGGCCGGTCGCAATCTCATCAATGTCGAATCAGTGACCAAGGCCTACGGCCACCGTCCCCTCCTCGACAAGGTCTCCCTCGGCGTGGGTGAGGCTGATCGCATTGGCATCGTCGGCCGCAACGGCGCTGGTAAGAGCACCTTGCTGCGAGTGCTGGCCCAGACAGAGAAGCCCGATGACGGCCGCGTGAGCATGGGAAATGACGTTCGCCTCGGCTTCCTGCGCCAGCGCGACGACTTCCCGCCCGATCTGACCGTGCTCGAAGCAGTGGTCGGGGATCGACCGACTCATGAGTGGGCGGTTGATCCGAATGTTCGCGAGGTACTTGAGGGCCTGCTCGGAGGGTTCGACGAAGAGCTGCTCGCCCGCACACTCGGCACCATGTCAGGTGGTGAGCGCCGTCGCGTCGATCTCGCGCGATTGCTGATCACTGATCTCGACGTCCTGCTGCTCGACGAGCCGACCAACCATCTCGATGTCGAGGTCATCGCCTGGCTTGCCTCGTATCTCAAGACTCGACCGCGTCTTGGTCTTCTTGTCGTCACGCATGATCGCTGGTTCCTCGATGAGGTCTGCGAGAACATGTGGGAGGTCGTAGGCGGCGGTGTCGAGGAGTACGACGGCGGATACAGCGCATACGTGCTCGCCAAGGCCGAGCGCATGCGCCAGGCATCGGTGACCGAGCAGCGCCGCAACATGCTGATCCGCAAGGAGCTCGCCTGGTTGCGTCGCGGCGCACCGGCACGAACCTCGAAGCCGAAGTTCCGCATTGATGCGGCGAATGAGCTCATCACTGCAGAACCGCCGCCCCGAGACAAGGTCGAGCTGCTCTCATTCGCCGATGCGCGACTGGGCAAGACTGTTTACGAAGTGCATGACGGTCAGTTGAAGGCCGGTGACAAGTTGCTGATTGAGCGCTTCAACTGGAATATCGGCCCCGGCCAACGACTTGGTGTGCTCGGCTCCAATGGCGCCGGCAAGACGACTCTCATTCGCATGCTGCAAGGCGAGGTCAAGCTCGCGCAGGGCAAGCTCGTTACTGGCGTCACGGTTAAGCCCGCTTATCTCTCGCAGCATCTCGAGGAACTCAATCCAAAGTGGCGGGTACTCGAAGCCGTCGAGCATGTCGCCAATCGCGTCGATCTCGGCAAGGGGCGCGAGCTCTCGGCATCCCAGCTCTGCGAACGCCTGGGCTTCAACGCCGATTCGCAGTGGACCCCGGTCGGCGACCTCTCGGGCGGCGAACGTCGACGACTGCAGCTGACCCGACTGCTGATGAGTGGCCCGAATGTTCTTGTCCTCGATGAGCCCACGAACGACTTCGACATTGAGACCCTTGGTGCACTCGAGGATCTCCTCGACGGTTTTGCCGGCACGCTCATCGTGATCTCGCATGACCGCTTCTTCCTTGAGCGAGTATGCGATGACTTCTTCGGGCTCGTCGGCGATCAGCAGCTTCGCGATCTCACCGGGGGAGTCGATGACTACCTCGATCGGTTGCGTGCCCAAAAGGTGGCGCCGGCGGCAAAGGGCGTCTCCAACAGCGCCGGTGCACCAGCCGGTACCAACGCTGCGCAAGAGCGTCTGAACCAGAAGGAAATGTCGAAGCTTGAGCGACAGATCCGAAAGTTCGACGAGCGCGAGACCAAGTTGCACGATGATCTCGCCACCTATGCCACCGATTTCGAGAAGGTGGCCGCTCTCAACGAGGAACTGCGTGAAGTACAAAAGGCCAAGGAAGAGGCCGAGGAGGCCTGGCTCGCTCTGGCTGAGTGATCAGCGCCAGCTGGCGAGCAGTGAGTTCTCGGCCAGCTGCGCGATTTCCTCGTGCGTGAGATTCAGCGCCTCGGCAATCGCCACGTAATTGTCGGCTACGTAGCCACCGAAGTAGGCCGGATCATCACTGTTGACCGTGACGAGCACGCCAGCATCCATGAATTGCTTCAGCGGATGCTTGCTGAGGTCAGGTGTTACCTGGAGCCGCTGGTTCGACAGCGGGCACATAGTCAGCGGAATCCGTGCATCGGCGAGATGACTGACGAGCTCCGGATTGTCGATGGCGTTGACGCCGTGATCGATGCGCTCGGCCTTGAGCAGTTCGAGAGCGTCTGTGACATTCCCGGCGGGGCCTTCCTCGCCAGCGTGCGCGCATCTGCGGAAGCCGAGCTCCTCAGCTCTGCGGAAGGCCCGCTCGAACTTCGCCGGCGGGTTGCCGTCCTCGCCTGAGTCGAGGCCGACGCCATCGATGAACATCTGAAAAGGCATCGCCTGCTCGAGAGTGGCGAGAGCAGACTCCTCACTGAGATGGCGAAGGAAGCACATGATCAACCGATAGGTGATGCCGTAGGTGATCTCGCCGAGCTTGAGGGCACGAGTGATGCCGTTGAGGACGGTGCCGAATTCGATGCCGCGCTCGGTATGCGTTTGCGGATCGAAGAAAATCTCGACGTGCACGACGCCGTCGGCATGCGCCCGCTCGATGTAGGCCCAGGTGAGATCGAAGAAGTCCTCTTCAGTGACGAGAACCGCGGCCCCCGCGTAGTACAAATCTAGGAACGCCTGAAGATCCGCGAAGTCATAGGCGGCGCGCACTTCGTCGACATTCGCATAAGGCAGCGACACTCCATTGCGCTGGGCGAGCGTGAACAGCATCTCCGGTTCGAGAGTGCCCTCGATATGCACGTGGAGTTCGGCCTTGGGCAAAGCGACCACGAAGTCGCGAAGATCGCTCACGACTTCAGTATTCCTTATGTGTCAGCGTCCGCGAATGACAAGGTCGGCGGCATCGCGAAATCTCGAGTTGGCCCACAGCTGATTTCCGTCCTGCACCGTGAAGCCTGTCAGCGAGGGCTTGACGCCATCGAAGATCGCGGTGGAGGGCGACTCCATGAGCAGGCCCCATTCCCGGCGAAGGAAGTGCTCTTGCAACATGCCCTCGACGTAGCGGTTGTGGGTACCGACGGCGAGGAAGCGCACGCGCTGTTCGATGAGGTCGTTGGCCGGGAGAACGACCTCGAGTTCTTGGCCTTGAAGATCCACGTGCATGAGGTCGACGGCGGGTGAGTCACCGACGAGGGTCTCCAAGGTGACTGTCGGGACATCGACATGATCGAAGTGCGCACCGCGGTAATCCATGGTGCGGTCGTGATCGGTCAGCACAGCGCCGCCCATGTCATCGTCCGACAGGGTCGGAAAGCGCAAGGTTGTCTCGGTCGACCAGCAGGCCGCGAGAACGACGAGCATCTCTACGTGCTCGCGTCGTGCTGCAATCGACGCCGCGATGTGCGCGGGTGTTCCGGTGATCAATTCGGCAGTGATGCCGTTATCCGCGGCATGCTGCATGGCCCAGCCCGCGCGGATCGGGTCTGCCTCCACTGCAATGCCACGCGCCTTCTTGCCTGCACGTCGAGCCAGGGCGATGCCACCGACCGTCCAGGGTGCCCAGCCGGAGCCCGCCTCGATCACGAAGTAGTCCTCGCGCTCGTTGGTCAATGACAACGTGAGACCGGCGTATTCCTCAGCCTCGGAG
>JBIJBU010000232.1:0-8727 GCA_044345075.1 Candidatus Nanopelagicales bacterium
CCGCCTTTACTCTCGGGCAGACTGCCACGATCACCTTCACGTTGAGCGAGGACTCAGCGAATTTCGTGGCCGGTGACGTGACTGTGGTCAATGGCTCCATCGGGGCATTGAGTGGCTCGGGTAGCACCTACACCGCCTTGTTCACCCCGGCTTCAGGAAATGCGCTCGCTGGCTCGATCTCTGTCGCCGCGGGTGCCCTGACTGATGCCGCCGGAAACGGTAACGCCGCCAGCAACACCATTGGCCTGACGATCGACACCGTTGCGCCGTCGGTGTCGTCCTTCACGTCCACTACGGCAGATGGCTCGTACAAGCTCGGCGAGACCATCAATGTGCGGGCCGTGATGAGCGAGAGCGTGCTTGCCGGCTCCACGATGACCGTCACCCTCGACACCGGGGTTACCGTCACCTTGACGACGGCCACCTCGGGCACGGCGCTGAACGGCACCTACACCGTGGGTACCGGGCAAGCCACCAACGATCTCACCGTGACGAGCTACACGTACACGGCCGGAAGCATCACTGACGCGGCCGGAAACGCGTTGACCTCGACCTCCGTCCCTGCTGGTGCCTCGAATATCGCCGGCGGAAAGTCCATTGCGATTGACACTTTGGCCCCGACCGCGGCGACCGGGCTTGCGCTCTCGCCGGTGGGCGGCACGATCGTGGCCAACCTGCTCAACACCACGAACACGAACCTGACCGCGACAGCGACGATCGTGGCCGGCGAGGCCACCGGCGGTCAGGCGCGACTGTTGCTCGGTAGCACTCTGATCGCCACGGATTCCACCATTGCCTCCGGTGACACGAGTGTCACGTTCACCCTGGGTCTGACCACTGCGGCAGCTCTTCAAGCAGCGATTGCCGCCGGCGGCGCTGTGACTGTCGTGCTCGAGGATGCAGCCTCGAATATTGCTACCGCGAGCAGTGCCGTGACGCTGACAGTCGACTACGACGTGCCGACCGTTGCAGTGCGTTCCGGCGCCACGGTCCTGGGCAATGGCGCGACAGCGAACGTCACATTGACGACAAGCGAGACCACGACCGACCTGGCGTTGGGCGATGTGTCTGCGTCAGGTGGCACAGTCTCCGCCTTCACCGGCTCCGGCTCCTCGTATGCGGTGACCTTCACGCCGTCGGCCTCTGCGAGTGCCACGGCAACGGTCACCGTGGTCGCGGGTGCATTCGTCGACGCGAACGGCAATCCCAGCGCTGCCGGCTCCGTCGTGAGTTTCAGCGTCGACACTGTCGCCCCCGTTGCCCCGGTGATCTCCGGCCCGGCATTGACCAGCGACACCACTCCCACGATCTCGGGAACCGCGGAGCCGCTGGCGGCTGTCGCGGTGTACGACAACGGAGTTCTGCTGGGAACCTCCACTGCAGATGCAAACGGTGCGTGGAGCCTGACTCCCATTGTGAACCTCGCCGACGGCTCGCACCCGATCACGGCTCGCGCTACTGACGCTGCAGGCAATGTTGGACTGGCCAACTCCCCGTCCTTCGCGCTGGTCGTCGACAAGACTCCGCCGGTCGTCACCTTGGATGCGGTGGCTGGCAATGACGAGATCCTGCTTGCCGAGAAGCAAAGCGGTGTGACCCTGAGCGGCACCATCGAGAATTCCACTCCGGCAGCGACCCTGACCATCGCCTTCGCCGGTGTGACTCGCACGGCGATTGTCTCCGGTAGTTCGTGGTCCTACGTGCTGACGAGTGCCGATTGGTTAGCGATCGGCACGGCGAACTCACTCGGCCTGACACTGACAGCCACGGATGTCGCAGGAAATGAGAGCGTGCTGATTCGCTCTGTTGCCGTCAACTTGTCGCCGATGGCGCTGCCGGGCACGCCCGACCTGATCGCTGATGATGACTCGGGCACGAATAACGACAACCTCACTGCGACTCGCGCCGTGCGCATTGACGTTCCTCTCGTCAACAGCGGCAATCCGGTCCACGTTCCCGGTCAGGTACTGGCGCTGGTCGATGGCAGTGGCTCAGTCCTCGCCAGCCATGTGCTGACCTCCGGTGATATCGCTTTCGGCGTCTACCGTTTCACGACGAGCGCACTCAACGACGGCACCTATGTGCTCAACTCGCGGGTGACCGACGGGGTCAACACCGTTGCCTCGGCATCGGCCCTCACCCTGCGCATCGACACCCGCGTGCCGGGTACTCCAGGCACGCCAGCTCTGCGCGGTTCCAGTGACACCGGGTCTTCGAATTCAGACGGCATCACGAGCAACACGACACCGACCATTCGCGTGGCCATCGACGGCGTGCTCATCAGTGCTGCTGCACTCGTGGCATCCGATGTCATCACGTTGCTCGAGGGAACGACCACTCTGGGAACTGCGGTTCTCACTAGTGGTGACCTCTCCAATGGCTACGTCGACTTCGTGGTCGGATCCGCGTTCGCAGATGGAAGTCATGCCCTGAGCGCCCGTGCAACCTCTAGCGCAAATGTCGTAGGCCCGTCGTCGGCCTCCACAACGGTGGTGATCGACACGTCGGCTCAGGCTGCCCCGGGCGTACCTGATCTCGCCTCGGCAGATGACACCGGCGCTTCGTCCACCGACAATCTGACCGCCCGAACCCAGCCGAGATTCTCGGTGTCCTTGGCCACTGGCGGCGCTGCGGTCAATGACGTGGTGCAACTGCTGGACGGTTCCACGGTGATCGGCTCGGCCGTGGTCTCTGCCGCCGATATCTCCGCCAACTCGATCAGCATCCTGGTATCGGGATCGTTGTCCTCGGCTAGCCATCTCATTCTCGCCCGCATCGTCGACCTCGCAGGCAACCCTGGCGCCACAAGCGCCTCGCTTACCGTCCAGGTCGATGCGACGACTCCTGCGGCACCGACACTCACTCTGGTCTCGGCCTCGGATTCCGGCACGGTGGGAGATCGCATCACGTCGGTGGCGACCGCTTCCTTCAGTGGCACCGGTAACCCCGGCGAGACGATCACGGTGTACGACGGAAGCAGCTCCCTCGGCACCGCAACGGTGGATGGCAGCGGCAACTGGACTCTGACGGTTGCCACTGCCCTGGCTGATGGCACCCACTCGATCACGGCGAAGTCCACGAGCGTTGTGGGTGCGACCAGCGTGGCATCGACAACTGCGGTGGTGGTGATTGATACCGCAGTCCCTGCCGCACCCGTAGTCACGGCGAGCAGCGCCAACACGCTGACACCGACCGTTGCGGGTACGAGCGAGGCCTTTGCCTCCGTCGAGGTCTACATCGATGGAGTACTGGCAGGCACGGCTACAGCGAATGCCGTCGGCGCATGGACCCTGCCGGTCACAGTGGGTGGGACGGCCACGTATCTCGTCACGGCCAAGGCCATCGATGCCGCGGGTAGCGTGAGCCCACTCTCGGCCGCAGCCACCTTGGTCATCGACGTTTCTGCACCGGTGGCCCCGACGATGGCCGCGTTGACGACCTACTCACTCACTCCCACTCTCACGGGAACGGCAGAGGCCAACTCGACCGTGCGCATCTACGACGGCACGACCTTGCTGGGCACCGCGGTGGCCGATGGCTCGGGCAACTGGACATTCACAGTCTCTCCTGCACTCACGGCGAGTGCCCACAGCTTCACGGCCACGGCCACCGACGCAGCCGGCAATACGGGCGTAGCGTCACCGGAGGTCGCACTGTCCGGTGTGTGGGCAGCGATTGTTGGCGGTGCAGACTCCAACTCTGCCAACAACAACGTCTCGATCACGGCTTCGCAGTTCGCTTCGATCGGCATCACTCAGATCGACTCGGCTGCTGCGGCGTCATTGCTCAGCGATGTGCTCGACGGCAAGGCCTCGGCCTCCGTGGATACCGCATCGGAGCTCTCCAGCCTGGCCGACATCGTGGCGGCAATCGCGCTGACAGCCGCGGGTGGTACTCCCAGCCCCGCGCTTACTCCTGCGGATTTTGCTGCACTCGGACTCACGGGTGTCACGACGGCAAACCTTGCCGACATCCTCGCGGCGATTGCCGCCACGCCCGACAACGGCAGCGGCATCTCCAGCCTGGCCTCGCTCCAAGCGACGGTGACATCCGCAGCTGCGGCTAGTGCTGCGAAGGATGCCGCTTTGGCCACAATCAGCGCCTACGCGAATGGCGGTTCCACTGCGCCGTCGGTTTCCGACTTCGCGGACGCAGGAGTGACCGGAGTCGACAGTTCGAACCTCGCGGCGATCAATGCCCTGATTGCCTCGCTCTCGGGCACTGATGTCGATTCACCTGCAGAGCTGCAGGCGGTAATCGACGCCTACCTGGCGGTGCTCGCAGCCGCTGATGGCACGCGTAACAACAACGCGACTTTGACGTCAGCGCAGTTCGCTTCACTCGGCATGAGCCAGATCGACTCGGCTGTCGAGCTCTCGCTGATGAATCGCGTTCTCGACACTGCTACCTCGTCACAGGTCGATACCGGCGCTGAGCTGCAGGCACTGGGCGATACCGTTGCGGGAATCTTCGTCACTGCCGCAGGCGGAACGGCATCACCTGCCGTGACGGCTGCCGGACTCGCGGCAATCGGACTCACCGGGGTTACCTCAAGCAACCTCGCGGCAATCCTGGATGCCATCGCGGCCACCAATAACGACGGCAGCGAGGTCGACACGATCGCCGAGCTGCAGGCTCTCGTGGACCAGATCGTGGCGAATGCGAAGGCTGCAGCTCTCGCGGTCATCACGGCCTACGACGGTACGAATACGGCACCGACTCTGGCGGACTACGAGAATGCCGGAATCGTGGTGCCTGCGGGCACGGATATCGCCGCCATCAACTCGGTCATCGCGGTCACTGCCTCGGCTGGCAAGGACTCTGTCGCAGAGGTTCAAAACGTTCTTGATACCTACGCAACTCTTCTGACCGGCGCTGATGGAAATGCGGCTAACAACAACGTCACTCTGACGGCCTCGCAGTACGCACTGCTCGGGGTCACGACGATCGATTCGGCCGCGAAGGCATCCCTGCTCAATGACGTGATCGACGGCAAGTCCTCGACCAGCGTTGACACTCAGGCAGAGATCGCTGCGCTGGCCTCGATCGTGGCGCGGATCTTCGAGCAGGCCGCAGGCGGTACTCCGAGTCCGCCGCTGACGGCGGCTGACCTGGCGGCCGTGGGTCTGACCGGGGTCACCACCGACAATCTCGCGGCTATCCTCGCGGCAATCGCGGCGACAGCGGATAACGGAAGTGGCGTCTCTTCCCTGTCGGCTCTTCAGACGATCACGACGAACGCGGCAAATGATGCGGCCGCGGCACTCGCAGTCATCTCCGCTTACGACGGCTCGAATACCGCGCCTTCGCTATCTGACTACTCCGCCGCGGGGGTCACCGGGGTTGAGGCGGGAAATCTCGCATCGATCAATTCGGTGATCGCGGGGCTTTCCTCTGGGGCTACTGACACGGCTGCGGAGGTGCAGGCCGTCGTCGATGCCTACAACGCAATCCTGAATGCGGCTGACGGCACCGCGAACGGCAACGCGAACCTGTCGGCAGCGCAGTTCCAGACTCTGGGTCTGTCGGTCATCAACACCAATGCCGAGTCACTGCTGATGAACGCAATCGTTGACACGGGCTCATCGACTTCCGTCGATACCCTCGCCAAGCTGCAGGAGCTGGCCCGCATCGTCGACGCAATCAGCCAGCAGGCTGCAGGACTCACGCCCAGCCCCGCTCTCACCGCTGCCGATCTCGCCCTGCTCGGTATCACTGGCGTAACCGATGCGAACTTGGCAGCGACTCTTGCGGCTATCGCGGCGACGGCCGATGACGGTTCGGGAGTGAACACTGTGGCCAAGCTCCAGGCCGTTGCCTCGGATGCCGCTGCGCAGGCCACTGCGGCGGCCATCGCGGTGATCTCTTCCTACGCAGGCTCGGCTCCCGCGCCGACATCTACGGATTACGCGAATGCCGGAGTCAGTGGAGTCAGCGCATCGAACCTCGCCATCATCAACTCGGCAATCGCGCCGTTGAGTTCGGCTGCTACCGATTCGTCGATCGAGATCCAGTCCGTCGTCGATGCCTATACGGCGGTCATCGCGGCTGCCGACGGTCTCTCGAATGGCGGCGGCACCGTGACTCAGTCGCAGTTCCAGTCACTGGGCCTGAGCATGATCGACAGCGCACCTGCGACTGCCCTGCTGAACTCGATCATCGACTCCTCGGCGTTGACCGCGGTTGACACTCAGGCTGAGCTCGTCGTGATGGCCACAACAGTGGCCGGAGTGATCGCCACGGCCAACGGCCAGACCGCCACTCCCGCGCTGACTGTCGCGGCACTGGCCGCCCTGGGTATCACCGGTGTCACGGCCTCGAATCTTGCCTACGTGCTGGCGGCCTTCGCGACTGCCGGTGCCACGGGCGTCGATTCGCTGTCAGAACTCCAGGCAGTGACGAGCGCGGCTGCAGCAGCGGCTCTCGCCGCAGGATTGGCAGTGATCAGCTCTTATGACGGTACGAACACGGCTCCGACCGTCACTGACTTCACCAACGCCGAGGTGACGGGGGTTACCTTCGCGAATATCGGGTCGGTCAACTCCGTTCTTGCTGTGGTGAGCGCAAGCGCCTCCGACACGACGGCGGAGATCCAGCCGATCGTCGATGCCTACGCCAAGGTGATCGCCAGTGCCGATGGCATCTCGAACTCCGGATCCCCGTTGAACGCCACGGATTTCGCGATCCTTGGCCTGCCGGCCATCGATACCTCGGCCAAGGTCGCACTGATGAACGAACTCATCGATGCCTCGACCTTCGCTGAGGTCGACACTCAGGAAGAGCTCGCGGCTCTCGCCGACATCGTGGCGGCGATCATCGCGACTTCATCCGGATCGACTCCGGCAGTGGCCCTGACCGTTGGCTCATTCGCAGCAATCGGGATCACAGGTATCGACGCAGTAAACCTGCCGCTCATGATCGCGGCGATTGAGGCCAGTGACGACGACACCTCTGGAGTGAACACGCTGGCAAAGATCCAGGCAATCGCCAACCAGGTGATCTCCACCCAGAATGCCGCGCTTGCGGTCATCAGCCAGTACGACGGCAACAACGCCGAGCCCCAGATCTCGACATTCACGAACCTGGGTATCACCGGCGTCGATGCCACCAACGTCGCCGCAATCAATGCCTACCTAGCCTCGATCAGTGCGGACCGTTCCGACACGATTGCTGAAGTCCAGGCCCTCGTCGACGCCTTCTTGGCGGTCATCGCGGCGGCTGATGGCAATGCGAACGCGACCCCGTTGAGCTTCGGAGCCGCTCAGTTTGCCCTTATCGGGGTTCCCGGCATTGATCAGGCGGCGGAGATCACCTTGATGAATGCAGTGGTCGGCGGGCTGACTAATGCGGATATCGACACCACCGAGGAGATCGCGGAGATCGCCCGTGTCATCGAGGCTTTGATGCTCACCGCTGCCGAGGGGACTCCGGCCCAGGCGCTCACCGCCGCTGATTTGGCTCTCCTGGGTATTACGGGCGTTGATGCCAGCAACCTGGCACTCTTCCTTGCTGCGGTTGGGGAGAGCGGCGTTGACGGCCTCGGAATCGACTCCCTTGCTGAACTGCAGACGCTGAGTGACCAGGTCAATGCGGCTCAGGATGCCGCGATCGCGCTCATCGCCGCCTATGACGGAACAACGACTGCACCGACGTTTGCTGATTTCACCGCGGCAGGACTGGGCAGCATCGGAGCTTCCGCCGTCGACGAGTTCAACGTATTCCTCGCGGGAATCGCCGCTGCTGATTCCGACAGCTTCTTCAAGGTCAGTGCACTTCTCGACTCGTTCGAGATCATCCGTGATTACACCGGCTCGAATGTGGCACCGACGACGCTTGACTTCATCAACCTCGGGATCACCGGCGTGGATGCGACGAACCTCGCGGGCATCAACTCCTTCCTCGCGACGATGCCGGCGAGCCTGACAGATAGCCCCGCTGAGCTTCAGGCGCTCGTCGATGCCTACATCCTTTTGGCTCCGGGAGTAGACGGCATCGACAATGACAACGTCACCTTGACCCTGGCCCAGTGGCAGGCTCTCGGATTCGTGGATGCGGTGACGGACGCCGATGTGGCGGCCCTCAACGATCTCTTCGACACCCTGGACTGGACAGTCTCGGTCGACGCCGGGGCAGCCTCGTCCAATGGCCTGGCTGCGCTCGCCGCGCTGCGTGTTGCCGCGCGATCAGGTGCGGAGCCGGCCGTGGCGCCCACCGCTACGCCGATTCCCACGCCGGCTGCCTCGAATGCTCCGGCTCCTGCAGCAACCGCACTTCCGAATCCGGTTCCCACGCGCAAGCCCGTCGTGAAGCCGACGACGAATCGCCCCGTGTATGAGGACGCACCGACACCGGGTGACGGAATCTCAGAGGTAAGCCCGGGCGAGATCGCTGCGGTCGTCGACGGCCAGGAGGAACGCGCAGGCCTGGAGATCGTGAATGGTTCGACACTGCGCGTCACCTTGCCGCAGGGCGTGATCTTGCAGGTGAGCTCGATCCTCACCGATGGCAAGCCGGCGAAGGTGGCCAGTGATGGCGCGCTGCTGGTGGTTCAGGGCACCTCGGTCGATATTGCCGGCTCGGGCTACCGACCGGATTCACTCATTGACCTGACGATCTTCTCGACGCCCACGCGACTGGGCACTGTGACCGTCGAGGCGGATGGCAGCTTCGAGGCGAACTTCCCGATCCCCGCAGGTATCGAGCCCGGTGACCACACCGTCAAGATCG
>JBIJBU010000086.1:0-8016 GCA_044345075.1 Candidatus Nanopelagicales bacterium
CATCGAGCCGGGTGACGAAGTGGTGATGTTCGAGCCGTGGTTCGACATCTATGCCGCCGGCATCTCTCTTGCGCGAGGCACGCGCGTCAGCGTTCCGCTCGGTGGCGACGACTATCGACCCGATGTCGATGCCCTGCGTGCCGCGATCACGCCCCGTACTCGCATCCTCCTGATCAATTCCCCGCATAACCCGACCGGCATTGTCTTCACCCGCCAAGAGCTTGAGGCCATCGCGAAGATCGCCATCGATAACGACCTCATCGTGATCTCCGACGAGGCGTACGAGCATTTGTGGTTCGACGATCATCAGCACATTCCGATCTCGACACTGCCGGGCATGTTCGAGCGCACCATCACGGTCGGCTCGGGGGGCAAGTCATTCTCGTTCACCGGCTGGAAGGTCGGATGGGCAACCGGGCCTGCCGATCTCATCGGCGCAGTGCGGGTAGTGCGGCAGCATCTCTCGTACGTATCAGGCGGACCATTCCAGTACGCGATTGCCGCTGGGCTTCGTCTGCCCGACGAATACTTCCGTGAGTTCCGGATGGATCTGAGCGCCAAGCGCGACCTGCTCTGCAATGGCCTCGAAGAGATCGGGCTGCGCGTGATCCGCCCGCAGGGCACCTACTACGAGAGCGGCCTGCAGTTCTGCCGTGATCTGCCGGAGAAGGCTGGTGTCGTCGCGATTCCGCACGAGGTCTTCTGCGATAACCCCGAGGTGGGTCGCCCCTACGTGCGCTGGGCTTTCTGTAAGCAGCCGGCGGTGCTCGAAGAAGCACTGCAGCGGTTGCGCACCGGGTTCAGCAACTGATGGCGATTCTGGTCGACACTGCAATCTGGCCGGCGCACGATCGACTCTGGTGCCATCTGATCAGTGACACCTCTGTCGAAGAACTTCACGCCTTCGCGCGTGATCTCGGAATCCCAGAACGCGGCTTCGAGGGTGATCACTACGACATCCCCGATGAGTATCGGGATCAGGCAATAGCAAAGGGCGCTGTCCCTGTCACCTCGCGTGAGATCGTTACCGCTCTCTACGCATCAGGACAACGACAGCGCCCTTCACTGCGTAATGCCTAGCTCTTCAGCGACAACTCATCACCGTCGGCATCGATGTGCACCGTGCTGCCATCGGGAACCTCGCCGCTGAGAATTGCCTTCGCGAGCTGATCGCCAATGGCGGTCTGCACGAGTCGGCGGAGCGGGCGCGCACCGTAGATCGGGTCGAAACCGCGATCAACAAGCCAGCGCTTTGCCGCATCGCTGACATCAAGGGTGATGCGGCGATCGTCGAGACGTGACTGCAGCTGATCGATCTGGATGTCGGCCACCCGGGTGAGCACCGCGTGATCGAGGGGCTCGAAAGTGACCATGCCATCGAGTCGGTTCAGGAATTCAGGCCTGAACTGCTGGCGTACCAGCGCCAGTGCCTGTTCCTTTCGCTCCTCGAACGGAATCGTCATGTCGATCAAGTACTGCGAACCGGTGTTCGAGGTCAAGATCAAGATGACATTGCGGAAGTCGACGGTACGACCCTGGCCATCAGTCAGGCGACCATCATCGAGAACCTGCAGCAAGATGTCGAAGACCTCGGGGTGCGCCTTCTCGACCTCATCGAGTAGAACGACGGAGTACGGACGACGACGAACAGCCTCAGTGAGCTGACCGCCCTCTTCGTAACCGACGTATCCGGGAGGAGCACCGACAAGGCGTGAGACCGAGTGCTTCTCAGAGTACTCGCTCATGTCGATGCGGATCATTGCCCGCTCGTCGTCGAACAAGAACTCGGCGAGTGCCTTGGCGAGCTCGGTCTTGCCTACACCGGTCGGGCCGAGGAACAAGAAGGAGCCGGTCGGACGATTCGGATCGGAAATGCCGGCACGTGCACGACGCACGGCATCGCTGACTTCACGAACTGCCTCATGCTGACCGACGACGCGCTTGCCGAGTTCGTCTTCCATCCGCAGCAGCTTCTGGCTTTCGCCCTCGAGCAGTCGGCCGGCAGGAATGCCGGTCCAGGCCGCGACAACCTCTGCGATGTCATCGGCGGTGACTTCTTCCTTCACCATGGCTGCGCGGTTATTGGTCTCGGCAGTCACCTTCTCGAGATCAGCCTCGAGAGCGGGCAGGTCTGCGTAGATGATGCGTGAGGCCTGCTCGAAGTCGCCCGCGCGCTGCGCACGATCTGCGGTAGCGCGTAGCTCGTCGATGGCCACCTTGAGCTCACCAATGCGATCAAGACCAGACTTCTCGGCATCCCAACGAGCACGAAGGCCGCGAAGCTCTTCGTCCTTATCGGCAATCTCGGCGCGAATTGCATCGAGACGTGCCTTCGACGCATCGTCAGTCTCCTTGGAAACCGCCATCTCCTCCATGCGGAGTCGATCGACCTGGCGCTGGAGCACGTCGATCTCGACAGGTGAGGAGTCGATTTCCATGCGCAGTCGCGATGCCGACTCGTCCATCAGGTCGATGGCTTTATCGGGCAGGAAGCGCGAGGTGATGTAGCGATCCGAGAGGGTCGCTGCCGCCACGAGTGCGCCATCGGAGATCACGACCTTGTGATGGGCCTCGTACTTCTCCTTGATGCCGCGCAGGATCGAGATCGTGTCTTCCACCGACGGCTGGTTGACCAGCACCTGCTGGAATCGGCGCTCGAGCGCTGCGTCTTTCTCGACGTACTCGCGGTACTCGTCGAGGGTGGTCGCACCGATCATGCGCAGCTCACCGCGGGCGAGCATCGGCTTGAGCATGTTGCCAGCATCCATCGCACCCTCGCCGCCGGCGCCTGCGCCGACAACGGTGTGCAGCTCGTCGATGAAGGTGATGATCTGGCCGTCAGAGCCCTTGATCTCGTCGAGAACCGCCTTCAGGCGCTCCTCGAACTCGCCGCGGTACTTCGCACCGGCGACCATCGCGCCGAGATCGAGAGAGTAGAGGGTCTTGCCCTGCAATGACGTGGGCACATCGCCCTCGACAATGCGTCGGGCCAGGCCTTCGACGACAGCGGTCTTGCCGACACCGGGCTCGCCGATGAGAACGGGGTTGTTCTTCGTACGGCGCGAGAGCACCTGGATGGTGCGCCGAACTTCCTCGTCACGGCCGATGACCGGATCGATCTTGCCCTCGCGCGCACGCGCGGTGAGATCGATGCCGTACTTCTCGAGTGCTTGGAAGGTCTGCTCAGGGTCAGCACTTGTCACGCGCGCGCTGCCGCGCACCTTCGTGAGTGCGTCCATGAGCGCAACAGGGGTAGCGCCCTGGTCGACGAGACGATCGGTGACACCCACGCCACCGGTCTTCGACAGACCGATGAGCAAGTGCTCAGTGCTGACGTAGTCGTCACCGCGCTCGTTGGCGAGGTCCTTCGCAGCCGTGAGCACCTTGTGCAGGGCCTGCGAGATACGCGGCTCCACGACCGAACTGCCGGTCGCGGCCGGGAGCGCGTCAACCTCGGCACGCACCTCACGAGTGAGGACGGCGACGTTGGCGCCCACGGCATCGAGCAGTGCCGTGGCAATGCCTTCGCCCTGCTGAAGAAGTGAGTCGAGCAGGTGCACGGGGTCAACCTGCGCGTTGCCCTTCGACGCAGCGATGCGAACAGCTGCGCCGAGAGCTTCCTGGCTCTTAGTAGTGAATTGAATATCCATGTTTTCCTGCCTTTGTTCTAAGAATTCGTTCTCGGTGCTCGGCGATCAGGTCGCCAGACCACCAGTGACGTCGATGACTTCTCGCGATGGAACTCCGCGAGCCGCCCACGCAGGTGAAGTACTTCCTCCTGCAACACGAGCACGCGCTTGATTCCTTCGAGACTCAGGCCCTCGGAGGAGAGCTCTGCGATCTCGCGCAGTCGCGCGATGTCCTGCGCGGAATAGAGCCGATTGCGGCCGGCCACCCGCGTGGGCGACACCAGGCCCAGGCGGTCGTACTGACGCAGGGTTTGCGGATGCAGCCCGGCAAGTGATGCGGCCACGCTGATGGCGTAGACCGGTGTGTCGTCGGGCACACGGAACGGAACCCGATTCGCGCTCATTAGTTGCTCCCGGCCATCTTCAGCAGGTCGCTGCGCGGATCATGATCGAGAGTCTGCTTCGCGTACTCCTCGAGTGCTGCCTTCGCCTCGCTGCTCAGATTCTGCGGAACCGCTACCTCCACTGTCACGTGCAAATCGCCGTAACTTCCGTCCTTCTTCGCGAGGCCCTTCTCGCGTACTCGGAAGGTGCGGCCATTAGCCGTTCCTGCCGGCACCTTGAGAGTGACAGTGCCACCGCGCGGGGTCGGCACCGTGATCTCGCCACCGAGTGCAGCCTCGGTGAAGGTGATCGGCACTTCGACAGTGATGCTGTCGCCCTTGCGACCGAAGACGGGATCTGCGCTGACGTGCACGTTGATGTAGAGATCGCCGGCCGGTCCGCCCGATGTACCGGGCGATCCCTTGCCTTTGAGCTTGATCTTCGCGCCGTCCTTGACGCCCGCGGGGATGCGGGCCTGGACGGTGCGCGTGCTCACGCCATGACCGGAACCACGGCAGCTCGTGCACGGGTTCTCGATGAGAACACCGCGACCCTTGCACGACGGGCAGGGCTCCGGGATTGCAAAGCCACCCGCATTGCGAGCCACCTGACCTTGACCGCCACAGGTGGGACAGGTCGAGGTTGCACTTCCGGCCTGCGCGCCACTGCCACGGCAGCTCGTGCAGGTGCCATCAGTGCGCAGCGACAACGGAATGGTCGCGCCATCGAGAGCATCATCGAAGGAAAGCGTCAGCTCACTCTCGATGTCTCCACCACGACGCGGCTGCTGGGTGCGGCCACCACGTGAGCGTGAGTTGAAAATGCCCCCGAGGAAGTCGCCGTAGCCGTCGCCCCCGAAGAGGTCTTCCATGTTGACGTTGTAGCTACCGCCGCGCCCGCCGCCGAATCCTTGGCCGCCGCCGAACCCTCCGGGGCCGTAGCCACCGGAGGCGAACAGCGTGCGTGCTTCGTCGTACTCCTTGCGCTTGGCATCATCGGAGAGAACGTCGTAAGCCTCGGATACGGACTTGAACTTCTCCTCGGCAGCCTTGTCACCTGGATTCTTGTCCGGGTGCAATTCGCGAGCGAGCTTGCGGTACTTCTTCTTGATCTCATCACCGGTGGCGTCCTTGGACACACCGAGAAGAGCGTAGAAGTCCTTCTCAAGCCAATCCTTGTTCACGTCTCTTCCTTCATGCTTTCTTTCTTGCGTGCCGACACTCAGTCAGTGCCTGCTACTGCTACGCGCGCCGCGCGCAACACCCGCGATGCGTAGCGGTAACCGGGCTGGTAGACGTTCACTACCGTCGGCTCGCTGACCTCATCGCGTGATTCAGTTGTCAGTGCCTCGTGCACCATGGGGTCGAACGGCTCCGGCGCGGAACCGAACTTCTCCAGGCCCATCTTGGCCAGTGCGTTCTCGAGGCTTTCGCCCACGGACTTGAACGCACCCTCGAGTTCGCCATGCTCACGTGCTCTCTCGATGTCATCGAGGACGGGCAGGAGTTCGGCCATGACCGAACCGACTGCCATCTCCTTGATGAGGTCGCGATCGCGATCGACGCGCTTGCGGTAGTTCGCGTATTCGGCGTGCACCCGCTGCAGGTCGTTCGTGAGCTCGGCGATCTTCACCTCGATCTCGGCTACCTCTGACTCGACGATGGCGCCCTCCGCGTCGGTGCCAGCCGGGGTTGCCGGCTGGTCACCGTCGCGAAGTGTCAGAGTCTCCGGATCGATGCGGCGCTTGTCGGTTACCCGGACGCCTTGATCCTCGGAGTTCTCTGGGTTGGTCACTTGGACTCGCCCTCGTCAACGATCTCTGCGTCGACAACGTCGTCCTCAGCTGCATCGGCTGCCGCCTCTGCTCCGCCCATGTCGCCGCCGGCTGCCTGAGCCGTCTCGTACATGGCCGCACCGAGTGCCTGGCTTGCCTCAGCGACCTTGTCAGTCGCCGCACGCATGCCCGGCAGATCGTTGGCGTCAATGGCCTTCTTCAGCTCATCGAGCGGACCTTCAACATTGGCCTTCGCATCTGCGGGGACCTTGTCCTCGTTGTCCTTCAGGAACTTCTCCGTCTGGTAGACGAGTGCCTCGGCGTTGTTGCGCACCTCGACCTCCTCGCGACGCTGCTTGTCTTCCTCAGCGTGCTGCTCGGCCTCGCGCATCATGCGATCGATGTCGTCCTTGTTCAGGGCTGAACCACCGGAGATAGTCATCGACTGCTCCTTGCCCGTGGCCTTGTCGGTCGCGGTGACATGGACGATGCCGTTGGCATCGATGTCGAAGGTGACCTCAACCTGCGGGACGCCACGGGGTGCCGGCGGCAGACCCGTGAGCTCGAAGGTGCCCAGGCGCTTGTTGTACGCAGCCATCTCGCGCTCACCCTGGTACACCTGGATGAGAACTGACGGCTGGTTGTCGTCAGCGGTGGTGAAGATCTCCGAGCGCTTGGTCGGGATCGTGGTGTTGCGCTCGATGAGCTTGGTCATGATGCCGCCCTTGGTCTCGATACCCAGCGACAGCGGGGTGACATCGAGAAGAAGAACGTCCTTGACCTCGCCCTTGAGAACGCCTGCCTGCAGTGCAGCACCGATCGCCACTACCTCGTCGGGGTTGACGCCCTTGTTGGCGTCCTTGCCCGTCTCGGACTTCACGAGCTCTGCAACAGCGGGCATACGAGTCGAGCCACCGACGAGAACGACCTGGTCGATTTTGTCGAGGGAGATGCCGGCGTCCTTGAGCACTGCCTTGAACGGTGCCTTGGTGCGCTCGAGAAGTGATGCGGTCATCTGCTCGAACTGCGCACGCGTCAGGTTCTCCTCCAGGTGGAGGGGTCCGTCAGCGCTCGCGGTGATGTACGGCAGGTTGATCGACGACTGCATCGAGCTGGACAGCTCGATCTTCGCCTTCTCAGCGGCCTCGCGAAGACGCTGCATGGCCATCTTGTCCTTCGACAGATCAACGCCATGTGCATTCTTGAATGAGGTCACCATCCAGTCGACAACAGCCTGATCCCAGTCGTCGCCGCCGAGGTGGTTGTCACCACTGGTGGCCTTGACCTCGACGACACCGTCGCCGATTTCGAGCAGCGAGACGTCGAACGTTCCGCCACCGAGGTCGAAGACGAGGATCGTCTGCTCGATGTCGCCCTTGTCGAGACCGTAGGCAAGTGCTGCCGCGGTCGGCTCGTTGATGATGCGCAGGACGTTCAGGCCTGCGATCTCGCCGGCCTCCTTGGTGGCCTGG
This sequence comes from Candidatus Nanopelagicales bacterium, assembly GCA_044345075.1. Lineage (GTDB taxonomy): Bacteria > Actinomycetota > Actinomycetes > S36-B12 > S36-B12 > CAIKZY01. The sequence continues at coordinate 7,260 of JBIJBU010000086.1, forward strand.
CGCTCAGCGTCGCTGAAGTACGCAGGCACGGTGATGACGGCGTCGGTGACGCTCTCGCCGAGGTAGGCCTCTGCATCGCGCTTGAGCTTCATCAGCGTGCGAGCGCTGATCTCCTGCGCGGTGTATGCCTTGCCGTCGATGTCCTGGGTCCAGGTGGTACCCATGTGACGCTTCACCGAGCGGATGGTGCGCTCGACGTTGGTCACGGCCTGGCGCTTGGCGACTTCTCCGACCAGCACCTCGCCGTTCTTCGCGAAGGCGACGATGGACGGGGTAGTCCGGGCGCCCTCAGCGTTTGCGATGACGACGGGCTCGCCGCCTTCGAGGACCGAGACAACCGAGTTCGTCGTGCCCAGGTCAATTCCCACTGCTCTCGCCATGGTGTTCGTACTCCTTTTGTTCTGCCGGCGGGTGCCGGATCGTCTGGTTCGAGTCTTCCCCTCCTCTGGACTCCATGCAACCTCAGGCGCAGATTCCTTGAGTCGGGTGGACTCATATCAATTCCAACCAGGGCATTCCCCTGGATATTCCGCCTCCGGGACGAAAATTCAAGAAATTTTGAGAATCTGCCCCCGCGCCCAGCCACTTCAGCCCGGGCCGTGCGCCCCCCATGTGGTCAGACTCACGCTTATATGAGGGGATCCGAGGTCTGCGCACCTATTCCTCGCCCCAAGGCGGCAGTAGGGTCGCCTCGTGGATTCCATGGTTCTTCGTGCCGTCGTCGGCATTGCCCTCACAGTTGTCCTTCTTGCCTTCG
>JBIJBU010000077.1:0-8560 GCA_044345075.1 Candidatus Nanopelagicales bacterium
TCTTCCGTCCCGACCCCCTTCGTGCGTCATGGGGGCGTGAGAAGTGACGAGACTCTCGTCAGGGCGCACCTGAAGCCCCTGAGTGATGGAATGGGGGCATGAGCATGTGGACCCCGCCCCCTGAGGACGCCCCTCGCCGGCTGGCCGATCTGCGGGTCTCCTATGACCTGGGCACTTTGGCTCCCGAGGACCTCCCGGCCAACCCGCTCGATGCCTTTCACGGCTGGTTCGCCGAGACCGAGGCGGCTGAGCTCCCTGAGCCCAACGCGATGGTCGTGTCGACCGCCGATGCCTCGGGTGCGCCGAGTTCGCGCACCGTGCTGCTCAAGGATGCCGATTCCCGTGGTTTCGTCTTCTATACGAACCTGGAATCTCGCAAGAGCCGTGAACTCGCCGAGAATCCCCATGCCTCGCTCGTGTTCCCTTGGTTTGCGATTCATCGCCAGGTCACCGTGGTCGGCACCGCGGAGCTCATCGGCCGCGACGAGGTCGAGGCGTACTACCGATCACGTCCGCGCGGCTCGCAACTCGGCGCCTGGGCGAGTGCGCAGTCGACCGTGATCGACGGGCGCAATGCTCTTGAGGCCCATTACGCCGAGCTTGTCGAGCAGTACGGCGATGACATCGAGATTCCGGTGCCCGAATTCTGGGGAGGCTGGCTCATTCGGCCTTCAGCCGTCGAGTTCTGGCAAGGGCGTCCGTCGCGACTCCATGATCGACTTCGATTCCGAGCGACAAACGCGCAGGCAGATCTCTCGCAGGCTGATGCTTGGGTTCTGGAGCGACTCTCCCCTTGATTTACCGATTGCGTAGGTAGAGGGTGACCAGGGCATCGAGGGTCATGCCCTGCTCCTCGGCCTTCTTGCGAAGCTCCTTGCGCAATGACTTCGGAATCTCGACCGAGAGCTCGACGAGTTTGTCCTTGGCCGGCGGGCGCATGGTGTCGGAAGCCGATGAGCCAGCGCGAGTCGAGAGATCCTCGTGTGACTGGGCCGCGGGTGCGGGGAGCGTGGGATGAATGTCGGCATCTGCTGCCTTGCGCAGTGCCGGGCGGGGTGTCGGATCGAAAGTGCTCACGGGTACTCCCTGACGGCTCGGCCGAACGGATATAGCAAATTTTCGAGAAGCTGATCGAAGATCACGCTCAGCTCGCGCCCAGCAGGTGAATCCCAGGCATGAATCGGAATACCGGCACCTTCGGACTGCGGAATTGCATTGCGTTCCGGCACCATCACCGGGCTTACGAGAGGACCGAACGCATCCTGCAACTCCTGGATGCGCATTCGGTGATCGGCGACAGTGGTGCGAGCGCGATTCATCAGGATCGTGGACGTTCGAATTGCAGGGTTGGTTGAGCCACGGATCACATCGACGGCTTCCACTGCCTGTTGGGCACCATGAAGTGCGAAGTAACCGGGCTCGGTGACGACAAGTGCGGCATCCGATGCGCTGAGTGCATTGCGAGTGAGCTCGCCGAGGGATGGCGGGCAGTCGATGAGCACGATGTCGTAACTGCGCGGCACGTTGGCAAGTGCTGACTTCATGCGCAGCTCGCTGTACGCGCCTTCGCGCGTATTGCGATGCTCAAGTGAGCGCTCCGAGGCGATGACGTGAACATTGGCTCCCCACGGAGTGGGCAGGATTGCGTCAACGGCGATGCCTGGGCGAGCATCGGCGAGGACGTCGTTGGTCGTGAACGGAGGGTTGTCGACCCCAAGACCCATAGTGGCGTTGGCCTGCGGATCCAGATCGATGACGAGCACCTTGAGGCCGCGATTCCAGGCTGCGCTGGCGATGCCCAAGGTGACGGTGGTCTTGCCGACGCCGCCCTTCATCGAGACAACGGAGATGGTGGGCACGCCGTAATGCTAAGCGTGCGGTCGATCAGCCGAAGAGTCGGCTGAAGAAACCGCCCTGCTTCTTGGCCGCAGCCTTCTGCTCGGCGGTGCAGGTGCACCACTGGCCCTTGGGAACGCCGCTCTTGACCTGCGAGATGTGCTGGCCGCAGCCGGCCCAGGTGGTCTTGGAGCAGGCCTTGCAGGTGACGGGGCGGCACATGGTGATTCCTCTCGATCAGTGAATGATCGAACTATACCCCAGGGGGTATAAGAATTCCTAGTCGGCCAGCAGTTCGCGCAGGTGCACGAGATCGCTGATGCCCACCGTGGCCACGTGGCCATTGAGCGCGGCCGTCACGGCGCCCGAGGCAAGCCCCGCCTGAACTCCGGCGGGGGCGTCCTCGACGACAACGCACTCGGTGATGTCCACGCCGATCAGTGAGGCCCCGAGCAGAAAGGGCTCCGGGTGCGGCTTGCCATGGGTGATGTCCTCGCAGGTCACGAGGATCGGAGGCGTGATGCCCGCCGACCCCAGGCGAGCTTGGGCGAGTAGGAGATCGGCACTCGTGACCACCGCCCACGGGATTTTGTTCTCCTCGAGAAACGCGAACAGATCGTGTGCTCCCGGCATCGCCACGACGCCGTCGAGATCCTCGCGCTCGGCAACGGTCTGGTCCGCGCACAAGCCAGCGAGTTCCTCAGGAGTGGCATTGGGGAAGAGTGCGCGAACAGTCTCGATCGCCGGCTGACCATGGAGGATTTCGAGTCGATCAGCCACGCCCATGCGCTCGGCCCATTGAGTCCAGGTGCGCACGGTGGAGGCGCCTGAGTCGACGATCGTGCCGTCCATGTCGAACAGAACTCCACGGATGGTGCGCACGCTGCCGTCATCGACACGAATCTCCATGCAGGCATCTTGCCGCATGCGGGGATCAGCCGTCCTTCATCTCCTTCAGCACGGAGTAATCGGAGAGTGCGACTTCGCGCTCGGCCTTGTGATCAACAATGCGCTCGGGATAGCCCAGGGCGTAGCCATCGGGCTGATCCCAGGGCTCGTGCGCGCGTGCACCATCGAGATGCGCGAGCTCGGGGATGTAGCGACGCACGTAATCGCCATCCGGATCGAACTTGAGCCCTTGCATCACCGGATTGAACACGCGGTAAAACGGCGAAGCATCAGTGCCGCACCCCGCTGTCCACTGCCAGCCATGCGTGTTGCTTGCGATATCGCCGTCGTGCAGCCACGACATGAACTCGCGTGCACCGCGCTGCCACGGCAAGTGAAGATCCTTGACGAGGAAACTCGCCACCACCATGCGCACCCGATTGTGCATCCAGCCCTCAGCGCGCAATTGGCGCATGCCGGCGTCGACGAATGGATAGCCGGTGCGTCCTTCTGCCCAGGCGGCGAAGGCTGCGTCATCATCGGCCCACTTCATCCGATCGAAGCGATCGTCAAGTGACTCGCGCACTGAGGCTGGAGCCTGATGCAGCACGTCTGCGTAGAACTCACGCCAGCAGATCTCCTTGCGATACACCTCGTCGCTCTCGCCGAGATCAGCGAGCAAGCTGCGCGGGTGGATCTCACCCCACTTCAAGTGGTGACTCAGGAAGCTAGTGCCTTCGACATCGGGCCGATTGCGCGCGTCGGCGTAATCGGCCAGCGAGTTCGCCCGGAATTCCTCCCAGCGATCCCAGGCGGCCGACTCGCCCGCAGTGGGAAGAGCGACGCCTTCTGGTGCGGCATGCTCCGGAAGTGCGTCCGAGTCGATCCCCTTCAGAACCCAGTTCAGAGATGTGTCTGGTGCATCCGCCGGAACTCGCCATCCGTGCCGGAACCACGTGCGGTAGAACGGTGTGAAGACGCGATACGCGGTGCCGTCGTCCTTTGTCACTCGACCAGGCGCTACTGCGTAGGGCGATCCAGTGCGCACCAGTGCAACGTCACCCAGTGCTGATTCAACCGCCGCGTCACGCTGCATTCCATACGGAGCAAAGTCGGCGGAGATGTGCACGCTTGTTGCTCCCACTTCCGCGCACAGGGCCGGTATGACTTCAACCGGGTTTCCGTGGCGAATGACGAGATTGCCATCGAGGCTGTTGTGGAGTGAGCGCAGCGATGCGCAGAGGTAGGCGAGGCGCACATCGCCTGCGGCATCCCACAGTCGTGGGTCAATGACGAAGACCGGGACAACCGGCCCATCAGTGATGGCGGCGCTCAAGGCGGGATTGTCGAGCAGGCGCAGATCTCGGCGAAACCACATGACACTCGACATGTGCCCAGGGTAGGGGCGTGCGCCTGACCCTGCATCAGCCGAGTGACACACTTGCGGCATGTGGCTGGCGGCGCTCTACGGCGGACTCGCATCGGCGACCTTGATCATCGGCACGGCGCTCGCCTATGCGTTCAAGCCATCTCCTCGGTTGACGGCGATCGTGATGGCCCTGGGTGCCGGCCTGCTGATCGGGTCGGTCGCCTACGACCTCGTTGCTGAGGCAAAGATCAACCTGTCACTCGCGTGGCTGGCGGTGGCACTCATGGCCGGTGCGATGGTGTTCGTGCTCGGCAGCCGGATGATCGAAAGACGCGGCGTGAAGAACGCGCGCGCTTCTCACGCGGCGCACCGCAAGAGCCCCGCGCCCGATAAAGAGGCCGAGAGCAATCCACTCTCGATCGTGCTGGGGAGCGGACTCGACGGCATTCCTGAGTCGTTCGTCCTCGGGCTCAGTGTTCTGACCGGAGGTGTGAGCATGCCTTTGCTGCTCGGTATCAGCCTCTCGAATATCCCTGAGGGCATGGCTGCCGGATCAGGCTTGCGCTCGCGAGGTTGGCCGGCGAAGAAGGTCATCGCGATGTGGCTGGTAGTCGTTGCCGTCTCGGCCGCCTCCGCTGCACTGGGCCACGAAATCCTCGCGAATGACGATGGCACGTGGGCTGGCTTGGCTCAGACCTTTGCCGCCGGTGCACTCCTCGCGATGCTCGCCGACACGATGCTTCCCGAGTCGTACGCGGTGGAGCGCACCTGGACAGGAGCGCTGGTCGTGGGAGGTTTCGCGGGTTCGCTGCTCATTGCCGGACTGGTGGCCTGAACTCGTTCATTGCCGACCTGATTCCCTTCGGCATTAGGTAGATTGGCGTTCCCAGCCAAGGTTCGACGTAGAGGACATCGTGAGCGATCTGATCGACACCACGGAGATGTACCTCCGCACCATCTTCGAGCTGGAAGAAGAGGGCGTTATCCCGATGCGCGCTCGTATTGCCGAGCGCCTGAGCCAGAGCGGTCCGACCGTCTCGCAGACCGTGGCTCGTATGGAGCGTGACGGCCTTGTCGTCGTCACCGACGACCGCTCACTCGCACTTACCGAAGGTGGACGCGAGACAGCGATGCGCGTGATGCGCAAGCACCGCATTGCTGAGTGCATGCTGGTCGATCTGCTTCAGGTGGAGTGGGAAGACGTCCACGCGGAGGCGTGCCGCTGGGAGCACGTCATGAGCACCGCAGTTGAGTTGAAGATTCTCAACGCCCTGGGCAATCCAACGCTCTCGCCCTTCGGGAATCCGATCCCGGGAATTGAAGAACTCTTGCCGGGGCATGCGGTGCAGGTGACCGGCCCCTCGGTACCCCTTTCTCAGGTCGCGACCGAGGAGGTCGCTCGCGTGATCGTGCGCCGCATCGCCGAGCCAATTCAGACTCACGGAGCGACCATGACCCGCCTGCGCCGAGTGGGTGCAGTGCCCGGTGCGTCAGTGAAGGTTCATACCGCCGCGGGCGGAGTCATGATCGGGAGTGCGGGCGAGTACACCGAGCTCTCTATGGACGACGCACATCACGTGCTCGTGCAGCCGGCGGATGTAACTGAGTAATGAGGCGCGACGCCTCAGCTTAGGTAAGGCTAGCCTTACTTTTAGATCAACTTGTGCTTGGATTTCTCTTTATTCAGAACGATTTTTCCGACAAGCACTTCTGCGGGACCATGCGGTTTGGCAGGCGGACTGCTCCGACAGGTGCTTTACTTCAGCACTCACCCCCGCGGGCAGCCCACGGGCGCTCGACACTGAAGGAGGCGCCATGTCACTCGTTCTCAAGGCCGGAACCAGCTGGGCCGAGACCTACGCGCAGTGCGTATCGGTAGCACCTGAAGCTTTCGATCTCGATCGAATCCGCAACCTCATCAACGGTGAGTGGGTGCGTGCCGGCGTTCCGGGTGACCACCAGAACCCCGTTGACGGTGCACAGATCGAGGGCCCGCCGCGCATCAACCATGACGAGGCCGTGGCCGCTGTCGACGGCGCCGTGCGTGAGCATGCTGCGTGGTCGAAGGTTGATCTCGAGGAGCGCAAGGTGCGCGTGGCGCGTGCGGTTGCCGCAATGCGCGAGCAGCGTGGCCTTCTCGCATTGCTGCTGGTCTGGGAGATCGGCAAGCCGTGGCGCCTCGCATGCGCCGACGTTGATCGCGCCCTCGATGGTGTCGACTGGTACCTCGCTGAGGCAGATCGCCAACTTGCCGGCCGCAAGCCGCTGCCCGGCCCGGTGAGCAACATCGCCAGCTGGAACTACCCGATGAGCGTGCAGGTACACGCCGAACTCGTGCAAATGCTCGCGGGCAATGCCGTTGTCGCGAAGACACCGAGCCAGGGTGGCTTCCACTGCCTCACCCTCGCCCACGCGCTGATGCGTCGCGAGGGCCTGCCCGTCACTCTCGTTTCCGGCATGGGTTCGTCGCTCGGTGACATTCTCATTCGGGGTGAGGGCATCGGTGCTCTTGCATTCGTCGGTGGCCGTGCGAATGGCCGCAAGGCTGCCACGACTCTTGCCGACACCGGACGTCGTCACTTCCTCGAGCAGGAAGGCCTGAACACCTGGGGTATCTGGGGATTCAACCAGTGGGATCTCCTTGCTGGGCACCTGAAGAAGGGCTTCGAGTACGGCAAGCAGCGGTGCACCGCGTACCCGCGCTTCGTCGTGCAGCGCGGCATGTTCGCCGACTTCCTGCAGGCGTACCTGCCCGTCGTCGAGAGCCTGCGCTTCGGTCACCCGCTGGCCGTCGAGAACCCTGCCGATCCGTTCCCCGAGCTCGACTTCGGCCCGGTCATCAGTGCCGTCAAGGCAACCGAACTGCGGCAGAACTTCGATGACGCCGTTCGTGGCGGCGGTATCCCGCTCGTGCACCGCAGCCTTCGCGAGGGCAGCTTCCTGCCGCATCAGGACACCAGTGCTTACGTCGCGCCTGCCTGCGTGCTGCAGCCGCCGTCATCGTGGGCCCTGCACCACAAGGAGCCCTTCGGTCCGCTCGACTCCATCGTCATCGTCGACACTGAGGCTGAGTTCCTCGCGGCAATGAATGCCAGCAACGGCTCGCTCGTGGGCTCGATTGCCACCGATGACAATGAGTTCGCGCATCGCGTGGCTGATGAACTGCAGTCCTTCAAGATCGGTATCAACGCACCGCGCTCGCGCGGCGACCGCGATGAGATCTTCGGTGGCAAGGGTGCATCGTGGAAGGGCGCATTTGTTGGCGGCGATCTGCTCGTTCAGGCAGTCACCGAGCCGGCTGATGGTTCCGAGGATCGCCTGTACGGCAACTTCCCGTCGTACTCGCTCTACCCGCCGACCGCGGGCCTCCAGTCGTAGGTCAATCAATGGGTCAGTTGCTCAAAATGGCCTCCTGAGTTAGGTAGTTCGCATGACAGACCTCACGCATCAGGGCAAGGTCGCTCTCATCACCGGTGCAAGCCGAGGTATTGGACTTGCTATTGCTACCGAACTGGTGGAACGAGGAGCGCGGGTATGCATCACTGGCCGTAAAACTGAAGCGCTTCACGCTGCGGTAGAGGCCCTTGGAGGTCGTGAGGTCGCCATTGCCGTACCTGGACGCGCAGATGACCCTGACCACCAAGCGGCCGCGGTGGCTTCGGTGATGGAGGCATTCGGGCGGATTGATTACTTGGTGAACAATGCCGGGATCAATCCACATTTCGGTCCTCTGCTCACTGCCGAGCCATCGGCCGCGAGTAAGTGCGTCGACGTCAATTGCCTGGCCCCGATTGCCTGGATTCGTCGGGTGCACGAGGCATGGATGGAAGAGCACGGCGGTGGGGTGGTGAACATCTCCTCAATCGCAGGGAGCAGGCCGGCAGCGAATATTGGCGTCTATGGCGCGACAAAGGCGATGCTGAACTACCTGACACAGCAACTGGCTCTCGAGCTCGGTCCGCGAATTCGGGTCAATGCCGTGGCGCCGGGAATAGTCAAGACCGACTTTGCCGCGAAGCTCTACGAAGGTCGCGAGCGCGAGGTTGCGGCGACCTACCCCCTGGGCAGGCTTGGAGTATCCGCGGATGTCGCGGAATCGGTGTCTTTCCTGCTCTCCGACGCATCGTCGTGGATGACAGGACAGGTCATCGTCCTCGATGGTGGCGTGACTCTTCGCGGCATGGAGTAGAAGCATGCTCTCGGGGAAACCTCAACCCTGCCGACGCCGAACTACGTGCCCTGCAGGGATTGCGCCCCGACGGGATCCTGAGATTCGGCTAGAACGCTGCCGGAATTGCGGGGCCGCGGTACGGGAACCCGCTGGCTCCGCCTTCGCCTAGCTTCACGCCGAGGGTCTGGTGCAGCTGGATCGTGTTGAGGTCGAAGCCCAGACGCGATGCGGCCATGTAGAGACGCCACACGCGTGCGGTGCCTAGGCCGGCTTCAGCCACTGCTTCGTCCCAGTGA
>JBIJBU010000078.1:0-8463 GCA_044345075.1 Candidatus Nanopelagicales bacterium
CGCCGCAATGACCGACGGCTGCAATTCCTGACCGGTGATGATGTAGGCCGTGATGAAGACCATGGTCGGCAGTCCCGAATCAATGATTCCGCGCCAACCACCGATCGCTCGTTCGAGGAGCATGCTTTCTGCACGAACGTCAGCGGCCGTTTCGTGTTCGGGCTTTGGCTCCATCGAATCAGCGCTCATCAGTCGTTGGCCGGTAGGAGCAGGTAGCGCGGATTGAAGACAGTCAGGTGACGATCACTTGTCGTGATTCGGCCGTGAATAATCATCTTGCGTCCGGGCGCAATTCCCTCGATGTGTCGGCGCCCGAGCCACAGAACCCGCAGACTTCCGGATCCGTCGTAGAGCTCGATCTCGAGTGCCGGCAAAGCCGAGCGAGGGCGAATGGTGAGCGAACGCACGGCTCCGCTCACGCGCAGCTTGTCGCCTGGCTTGCAGTCGGCGATATGCGAGATCTCTGCGTACGTCAACTCCTCAAGGAGTTCCTCTGCCTCGAGTTCTTCCTGGTTGCGACCCAGGCGGGTGAACCGCTCGCGGAGACCGGTCAACGGATCTCCGTGATCTCAGGGCCACGCTCGAAGGGATCGATCACCGGAACGCTGACAGTTGCCGGTGCCACCGGAGCGTCAGGAAGTCGCATAGGAATCGGTGCGCCCGCCGCCATGGCGCTATGACCTCGTACGACCACGAGTGATCGGACGACGTTCTCGAGTGCTGCTGCAGCATTGCCGGGTCGAGCCGCCGCGCCGAGGAAGACCGCGCGAACGAACCAACGCGGACCGTCGATGCCTGCGAATCGGGCCGGAACCTTATGCCCGGACTCGTCATTGACCTGCGCGTGAAGTTCCGGACCGAAAGGCCCTTCGACGACCTCCACGAGACCACCCGAAGTATTCACGCCCGCAAGAATCTCGCCGCGTACGACATCCCAGTAGCCGCCGGACTTCGGAGCTGCGTAGGGCTGGATCTGCACGGCACCCTCGAAGCCGGCGAAGGTGAGCTGCACGACATTGCCTGATGTCTGGTCGACCTGCACCTGAACATCGACACCGGGCATACCGATGACCAGAAGACCGCCGAGATTGACGCGTTCGACTCCGTCGTTGAAATCAATCTCGGATTCGTCCCAGGGGCCCTTGCTGCGATCTGTCATGGGGTCATCCTTGCACCTTGGCATGCCCACCGGTGGACCCGAATCCCCCGCCACCTCGATGGGAGCCGGGAAGCTCGGTCACTTCGATCAACTCCGCGCATTCGACCCGCTGAATGACCAACTGGGCAATCCGGTCGCCATGTGCGATGTCAATCTGCTCACGAGGGTCGTGATTGATCACGATAACCTTGATCTCGCCCCGATAGCCGGCGTCAATGACACCCGGTGCATTCACTATCCCCAGACCGGCACGCAAAGCGAGACCACTTCGGGGATGAACGAAAGCGGCGAACCCAGGCGGCAAAGCGATAGCAATTCCCGTCGCAATCAACGCGCGCTCGCCGGGCGCGATGCTCATGGATTCTGCAGCCCGGAGATCAAGACCAGCATCGCCGGGATGCTCGTATGCGGGAAGAGGCAAGTTCTCATCGAGACGAGTGACGAGCACGGGAACTCTCATGGGTTGACGTCCCAGTTCATGCCCGCCGACTCCCCTGCGCGCCAGGCCGGACCGCCATTCGCGCGATCGACTATCGCCTGCTCGACTTGTTCGCGATTTCCGTTTTCCAGGAAGTGCTCGATCGGCACCTGGATAAACAGAGCGCTCGCGCGCACCGCCAGTTGTCCGTCCTCGAGGTAGCCATCGGCGCTGGTGAAGACCTTGCGACCCTTGATGCCATCAATGCGCGCGGTGATGCTCAAGGTCGAACCCACGGGTACTGGCCGGCGATATTCGGTCTCGAGTCGTCCGGTGACCACCGGGTAGCCAATGAGCCAGTTGAGCCCGCCGAGAACATCGTCGAATGCCGAGGCCAGGACGCCACCATGGGCGAGCCCAGGTGCGCCCTGATGGTTCTCGGTCACGGTGAACACACCATGCACCGTGAGGTCGTCGCCAGCAGTCATCTTCATGTGCAGACCAGTCGGGTGATCCTCACCGCAGCCGAAGCACCACCGAAAGTGAGAGGGGATCTCGTCACCTGGATTAGGAGCATGCTCGGGTCGCTCGGGAATGACAGCGTCGTCGGGCACCTGAATCACGCGTTGACCCTACTCCAGCACCCACGCCCACGAGGCTCTCGTGAGAGGCTGCCTCCATGACCGGCGCAGAGATCGTCTTTCGCGAGCGCCTGACCCCGCGCGCATTCGTGTTCGTGATCGTCGAGGCATTCGTGGCCATGGTCGGCATCGCCTATGGAGCCCCGTTTGGGGCCCGAGTGGGATGGATTGTCTTCATCGGCGCCTCGATCCTGGCGATCTGGGCGCTGCTGGCCAGTTCGCCCACGATTGAGGTAACCGCGACTCATCTGCGCGCTGGCGCGGCCCGGATCGAGCGCTCGAAGATTGCGGGAGTAACGGCCCTGGACCCTGCAGCCTTCAGGCTCGCGCGCGGCCGCGAGACAGATGCCCGTCGCTTCTCACTGATGCGGTCTTGGCATAGCGGCTCAGGAGTGCTCATCACCATTGACGATCCCGACGACCCGCACCCCGCCTGGATCCTGACCACTGCCCGACCCGCCGATCTCGCCGCTGCCCTAGCATGAATGCATGAGCGCATCGGAGATCGAAGCAGCCAAGCCCAAACTTAACCCCGTGGTGCACGTGATCGCGCCGCTCGTCGCCTACGGAGCGACGATGCTCGTGCGCAAGGTGCTGCAGGTCGGCTACCGACAGTTGACCGGCGACGAGGCACCCGATGCCAAAGACCCGCAGGTGAGATTCACGCGTGCACTGGCCTGGACTGTAGTCACTGCGTCCACCTCAGCCGTGGTCGAGGTCGCGGTCTATCGATACGCGAATAAGCGCAGCCAGCACCTCGACTAGACAGTCGTGGTGGCTCAGGCGGATCTAGCCCGTCAGGAGCACTCTTTGCACACGGGGCCGGCCTTGGCCTCGTGATCAAGCTGGCTTCGGTGGTGAACCAGAAAGCACTTAGAGCAGGTGAATTCATCTGCCTGGCGCGGAAGCACTCGCACCGTCAGGCTCTCATCGGAAAGATCGGCACCGGGCAGTTCGAGGTTCTCTGCCAGTTCTGCCTCGTCGACATCGACTGCCGAAGACGCCTTGTCCGCACGCCGAGCCTTGAGCTCCTCGAGGGAATCCTCGGCAAGCTCCTCGTCGGTCTTGCGCGGTGCGTCATAGTCGGTTGCCATGGTCAATCCCTTCCTTGCCTGCGTTCCATCGCCAACATCTCAGGACCAGGATTTGTTCCCAGTGTCGGCGCGCAGATTGTCCCTCACCTAGAGCCCTGAACCAACTCGGGGATACCCCCTGCGTGTCGCGGTAGCGTTCAGGCATGCCGATCTACGCCCTCGGGGACCTCGTGCCTCAGATTGACCCGACCGCCTTCGTGCACCCCGATGCGGTAATCATCGGAGATGTCACCGTCGGCCCGGAGTCGAGTATCTGGCCCACTGCCGTCCTGCGCGGCGATCATGCCCCCATCGTGATCGGGGCCCAGACCTCAATCCAGGACGGCACGGTGATTCACGTGTCTCGCGGAAAGCCCACCACCGTGGGCAACCGCTGCGTCGTCGGTCACAACGCGCACTTGGAGGGATGCACGATCCATGACCACAGCCTCATCGGATCTGGCTCAGTCATTTTGCACAACGTGACCGTCGGACCGCATTCCCTGGTCGGTGCGTGCGCCATGGTCCCCAACAACAAGGTGATCCCGCCGCATGCCAAGGCCTTGGGCGTACCGGTCACGATCACTGAAAACGCCGTCGGCGTCGATGACTTCGATCAAGCAGTCGAAGGCTATGTCAGCAATGTTCATCACTACTCAGCGCACCTGCGCAGGCTCGACTGATCATGCTCGCGCCCTATCGAGACATCCTGCGCATTCGCGGTGCAGCCAAATTCTCAGGCATCGGCCTGCTCGCACGGCTGCCCGCTGCAATGGTCATGCTCGCGATCATCTTGTTCGTCAGTGCGCAAACAGACTCATTCGCCGTAGCGGGCGCGATGGCAGCCGCCTTCCAGATCAGCGCCTCGACCGTCACGATTATCTCCAGCCGCATCTCGGATCGGCTAGGTCAGGCACGCGTTCTCCCGTTGCTGTGCGTCGTCAATGCCACGTTCATGATCTTGTTCGTGGTCAGCATGCAGCGCGACCTCCCACTACTCATCTCGGGACTATTCATCGCTGTGGCCGGCGCCTTCATGCCGGCCATCGGCAGCATGATCAGGGCTCGTTGGGCAGCCATTGCTGAGGGCACACAGTTGCGTACGGCCTTCGCGATGGAGAGCACCTTTGACGAGCTCGACTGGGCGATCGGCCCATTACTGACTGCGGCACTTGCAGCCGCACTAGACCCAGCTGCGCCGCTCATCGCAGCCGCCATTTTCACGGTCTTCTTCGGACTCAGCCTCGCAACCCTGCGCTCGACACAGCCAGTGCCGAAAAAGCGCAGCGCACATCATCAGCATCGCGGCGGTCTGATGCGCGATGGCCTGCCCATCGTGGTCGTGACCTTGGCCGGACTCGGCATCATGTTCGGTGCTTATGAGGTTGCCATCCCCGCATTCGCGCTCGAACAGGGTGCACCCAATGCGAGTGGACTCATCCTGGCGATCTGGGCACTCGGCTCCATGCTCGGTGGTCTCTGGTTCGGCACCCGTCACTGGAAGGCAGGCCTGCCGAAACAGGCACAGATCGCCATTGGACTCCTGGCCCTTGCCATGGTGCCGGGCTTGATCGACTATTCGATTGCCGCCAGCTCAGTCGCTGCTTTCTTGGCCGGAATAGCGATTGCTCCCGCACTCATCACCCAGTTCTCCCTCGCGGAGCGGCTGGTGGAATCCGATCGCATCACTGAAGGCATCACCTGGGCAATGTCGGGAATCACCCTCGGATTCGCGGCGGGCAGTGCGCTTGCGGGTGTCTTGATCGATGCGATCGACGTACGCGCCGGGTTCGCCGTGTCACTCGCGGGCGCCATCGCAGCGTTCCTTCTGGCGTGGGGCTTCAGGGGGGTCTTGGAGCGCCATGTGCGCCACGGGGAGGAGCCCGCAGTCTTCGCCCCCGGCTGGGATCCAATTCCCGGACCCGTCGCTGGGAGTTTCGACGACTTCGACTCGAAGTGACGCGGACTCTGCCGATGTCCCCCACGCACATCACAAAGCGGTAAGTTGTCAGGCAGCACATCCGCCATATGAGGAGTCATCCTGCAACCGCTCAGCCCCAAGGAGATCCAGGCCCGCGTCCGCGCCGGGGCCTCTCCTGACGTTGTCGCCGCCGAAATGGGCTGGGATCTCGACAAGGTCGAACGCTACGCAGGGCCGCCCTTGGCCGAACGCGCCTACATCGCCGATCGCGCTCAGCAGGTCCAGGTGCGCGCCGGAGTGACCTTGGCAGACAGTTCGCAGGCGGTTCTTGACGGCGATGGCGTTGATCGTGCCACTGTCGAGTGGGACTCCTGGCGCCGCGAGGATGCAAAGTGGATCGTCACCGTCTCGTACGCGCGCGGCGCGGGCAATGCACGAGCGAACTGGACTTTCGATAATGCGGGAAGCAACCTGCATCCCCTCGATGAGACGGCACGTCATCTCATGGGAGTCACTGCAGCAGAGCCCGAGCCCGACGAGATCGATTTCATCACCGATGACGCTCAGGTGGCCGTGGTCGACGATGCCGAGATCATCGAGACGCTTCGTCAGTCGCAGTCTCTGAACAGGCCGCATCTCGTTGCGGTGCCGAGCAAGCCCACCGAGACCATCGCCATTGCGCGCGAGGAAATCGTCGAGGTGATCGAGGTCGTCGAAACCATCGAGACCGAGTTCTTCGTCGACACCACTGCAGCCAACGTGCAGGAGACACTCGATGTGCCGGCCGCCAAGGCTCCGGCAAAGAAGACGGCCAAGCCCAAGGCGAAGGGGCGTCGCGCAAGCGTTCCGAGCTGGGACGAAATCTTGTTCGGCGCAACCCGGGGCGACGACCAGTAGGTCAGTTTCCGCTACCCCGCATCACGATCGCGGGGATTCTCATCTCGTCATCGGTAAGCGCACCGTGCTGACCAATCAGCGCCGACACCCTCGTATCGAATGAGCTCGATAGCGCCGTGGTGCCCCGCGAAATCGCCACAAAGTCGCCAATGCGCTCTGCAATATCGAATTCCACCTCACCCAGCAGCCCAGAGCCGATGAGTTCCTCGCGGGTACGGATGTCGACGCGCCCTTCCAGCCGCTGACGCCAGGCCTCAGCTACTTCGGAGACCAAGCCCTCGCGCACGTACACATGACGCATCCGCGGCTCGCCTGCGATGCGCACGATGCCGGCTGACAGCACGGGATCGTCATCAATACTCACGCGCTCATCGCAGTTGACCATGCCGTGATCCGCCGTGACGATGGCGACCGCGTTGCTCGGGAGCGACTGCGAGATCTGCTCTACGAGTCGATCAACCTGACGAAGGTCTGACTGCCACTCCCGCGATCCCACGCCTTTCGCGTGACCAGTGCGATCAAGATCAGGCCAGTAGACGTAAGTGAGTGTTCGAGTTGAGGACCTCACGAGACGATGCGCATGTTCAACGCGCGCTGCGATGGTCTCGGCTGCTTCGTAGGTGCCACCGCGAAGAACCGCCCGAGTGAGCCCCGAATCGGAGTACTTGCCAGGCGCCAAGGTGGTCACCTCGACTCCATGCTGGGAGGCACTTTCAAAAATGGTGCGCTCAGGTTGCACCGCTAGTGGAGTGACGCCGTCATTCCAGTGCAAGGGGGTCAAGATCTCCTCGGCCTCGGGCAACCAGAAACTGGCGCCGACGAGTCCGTGCGCGCCCGGCAACAGGCCCGTTCCCAAGGTGCCAAGCCCAGCGGGCGTGGTCGACGGGAAGACGGTGCTTATCTCGGTGGCGAGATGCCGATCCGACGTCAGGCATGGTGCGAGATCTCGATGAGTGATCAGCGAGTTCCAGCCAAGGCCATCAATCAAGATGATGACCGCGTGCTGGGCATCTCCCATGCCAAGAGTGTCGGAGAACCCGGGGATTCCCAGGGACGCCGCTGCTGCAGCCGGGACGTCGGCCAGGCCGCGCACTAGCGCAGGCGTGCTGCGGTGGCGTGCGACAGGGCCGCTGCGAAGGCTAGGGCCTGTTCGACAACCTCCGCGCCATCGGCGACCTCGGAAACGCGCAGCGAGAGGTCATCATTGCTGGACGTACCGGTGTAACCATGGTCGGCTTCACACGAGGGATCACCGCAGGTAGCCGGCTCGAGGTCGATACGGCTCACCGCACCCCAACCGATGGTGAGAACGACCTCAGAGGCCGCACCTCCGGGCTGATGGCGGGCCGGCTCACCCACGACGCGGGTGACCACGACCGAATCGACCCGCTCGATGCGCACTGCCTCGGTGGAGGCGGACGCAGTCGGCGTGGGGTGGGTCTCATCGGCGGGGTGCTCATCGGTGTGACCCACAATCAGCCGGGTCGGAGTCAGGGCAAGCACGGTGACGTGACGACGCAGTTCATCGCGTTCGAATGTGGCCTCGTGATGGACGACATATGCGGCGAGGGTCTCACCAGCGAGCGCGGTGCTCAGGGCGTCCGAGACGAGATCGGGGTAGTAGCCGCTGCGCTGAATATCGGTGCGCAGCTGCTCGTCGAGGGTCGCCTGACTCATGGACACATCATGGCAGAGATAGACACACCATCGCGGGCCCCGAGGCTTCCCCCTGGGCGTGGGTGTCGGAGCACGGCTCCACGGGGCCGAACCAGGAGAATGAGGGCTCAGTCAACGAAGGGCAACACGTGGCACGGCGCACCGCCAAGGCCTCCCCCGCCGGGGATGGCCGAATCGTCGACATCGACGTCTCCGAGGAAATGCGCAGCTCATTCCTCGAGTACGCCTACTCGGTTATCTATTCCCGCGCCCTCCCTGATGCGCGCGACGGGCTCAAGCCGGTGCAACGCCGCATCCTGTTCCAGATGTCGCAAATGGGCCTGCGCCCCGACAAGGGTCACGTCAAGAGTGCTCGCGTGGTCGGCGATGTCATGGGCCGCCTCCACCCGCACGGCGACTCCGCCATCTACGACGCTCTCGTGCGCATGGCCCAGCCGTTCTCGCTTCGCCTGCCGATGATCGATGGCCACGGCAACTTCGGCTCGGCCGATGATGGTCCGGCAGCGATGCGCTACACCGAGGCCAGATTGGCGCCAGCCGCCCTCGACATGACCATTAGCCTCGATGAGGACGTCGTCGACTTCGTCGCCAACTATGACGGTCGCGAGACTGAACCCGCTGTCTTGCCGGCTGCCATTCCGAACCTGCTCGTCAACGGTGCCTCGGGCATTGCGGTG
>JBIJBU010000011.1:0-26452 GCA_044345075.1 Candidatus Nanopelagicales bacterium
GTAGTGCTCAGCGAGGAGTCGCATGGTGTGGGCCACTTGGCGATGTCGGTAGACCACACCCTTCGCGGGCCCGGTCGCCCCTGAGGTGAAAACCACGACAGCTTCGTCATCAATGGTTGCCTGCACGCCCAGAGGCGAAGCGGAGCGGATCAAGCCGGGCAGTGCCCGCGTTGAAATGCGAGCGCCAGGGATTCGCAGCGTGCGAGCGAGTAGAAGCCCCTCTCGGGTTCCAACCACGTGCTGGGGCGCCGCTCCGCGAATCGCGCGCCTCATGCCACGGATTCCGAGTCCACGATCGACGACGACCGCACAAGCTCCGAGTCGCCACAGTGCGTAGACCGTGCACAGAAGGTCAGGCCCAGGCGGGATGAGAACGCTGACCCGATCTCCACGTGAGATCCCGGCTTGATCAAAAGCACCGGCAACCCGCGCTACGCGGTCGGCGAGCAGCGACCAGGAGATCGAATGCGCGCTTCCCGACTCCCCCATGGTGATCAAGGCCGGCACTGAATCGTCGGATCGTGCCAGCAATGCGTCGTTGAGGGTTGAGACAGAATCCGAGCTCTCGCGACGATCCGGGATCACCGGCCCTGTCGCCAGCCAGGCGAGCAAGTCTCCAACAAGTGCAGGTGCATCATCAATCACCAGATGGCGGGCGCCTTCATAGCGGTGCACCTGAGCCTGCGGAAAGCGTCCTTCAAGGTCATGCAGATAGATATCGCTAAAAACAGGATCGTCCGGACCCCAAAGAAGCAGCACTGGAACGTCGGTGAGTGCGCGAACCCCCTCAGCGATGCGATCAAGCTCTCGGGCGCTGGGGTGGTCACTCTCTAACGGGATGTCGGCTACGAACTGCCGAACTCCTGCACGCCGCGCCGTTTCCTCATAAGGGGCCGAGTACGTATCGGCATCGGCCTTACTCAAGCGTGGGTTCGAGCCGCGAGCAAAACGGCTGAGGCCAGTCGTCGAGCTGATGAACAAAGAGGTGAGTCGGGTGTTGAGATCCAGCAATGGACGTGATCTCGCGAGGCGAATCAATGAGGGTGCGTGTGCGTCCTCGGGTTGATGACTAGCAGTGTTGAGCAGAACGATTCCGGCTAATTGACTCGTGTGATCAAGACCCCACCCAAGTGAGATCGGACCACCCCAGTCGTGTGCGACTGTGACGATCGGCCCCGTGAGGCCAAGAGTCTCCGTGAGATTGCCCAGGTCAATGACCCGATCCGTCAAGCGCCGATCTACGCCTGTGCGTTCCGAATAGCCCATCTCGAGCTGGTCCACCGCTATTACACGAATGTTGGCTGGAGCCTGGGCCACGAGATTGCGCCACAGAAACGACCACGTCGGATTCCCGTGCACGCACAGCCCTCCATGACTACCAGTCGATCTCAATGACCGCTGAATTGAGTCCGGAACCGATGCCCATGCAGGCCACTCGTTGCCCTCGGGTGTAGCCGGGGGCAGCGTGAGCCAGTGTTGTCGGGACAGAAGCCGGCCCGATGTTGCCGAGGTCAGGGAAGGTCACCGGCACGCGGGCGATGTCGATACCGAGCCGCTCGGTGATGGCAGCTGTGTGCACCTTGGAAACCTGGTGAATGACGTAGGAATCAAGGTTGTCCCAGTCGAAAACACCGCGGGCGGCGTCCCACGTGTCGCCTGCGAGCTCGACGCCTGCGCGCAAGAGTCCGTTGGAATCGGTGATCATGTGGTCAAGATCCCCGATACACAGCGTCTTGTACTGCGTTGCGGCACGCGAAACTCCCCCGATGAATCTATGACCCTCGTCATGCTCAGAGGCCCGGCCAAGCACCATGGCAGCTCCACCGGAGCCAAGAGTCAAGGTTGCAAAGTTGTCGAGAACGTCTTGTCGTGTCGTTGAGGGATCCTGCAGCCTGCGCAAGGTGCCTTCCTGGGTTCGACGGCTGCCCTCTCCGTCAACGATCAAGGCGTAATTGATCTGCCCAGCATCGATCAATGTGGCGGCAAGCTGCATGCCGTTGACGAACCCGAGACAAGCATTCGCCAGATCGAAGTTCAAGCAGGAGGTTGAGAGTCCGAGTTGGTTATGCACATCAACAGCAGCAGAGGGCTCAAGATGGTCGCGGCAGACCGAGGTATCGATCAGGAGGCCGATCTCGGACGCTTCGATCCCTGAGTTCTCCAGCGCGGTGCGTCCGGCCATTGTGGCGGCATCGGCGAAGTTGACGTCCTCCGGCCACCAGCGTCGGGTGCGGATGCCCGCCAGGCTCTCGAGCATGCCCGAGCGAAGCCCAACCCGCTCGAGCGTTGGTGCAAGCTGTTCGTCGAAGTCATCGGACGTCACGACGATGGGTGCCTCAGCAACACCGACGGCGAGGACCGCCGTGTCGGTGTAGTGGAACACGGCGTTTCCGCCGTGAGCCCTAGCCCTCATGTGTGCCTTTCAATCGAAGGTTCCCTAGCCTGCCATGGGGCTAGATTTGCTGATCGTCACCCTCATCAGGACGATCGAACTGCGTACGATAAAGATCGGCATAGACCCCGTCGGCGCCCATCAGCTGCTCATGGGTACCGCGCTCGGCCACACGGCCATCGACCATCACCAGGATCTGGTCTGCCCGGCGGATTGTTGAGAGCCTGTGAGCGATCACGATTGAGGTTCGACCCACTAAAGCCGTGTCCAGGGCCAGCTGAACGGCATTCTCGCTCTCGGAATCCAGATGAGCTGTTGCCTCGTCAAGGATCAGTACCCGAGGTGCCTTGAGCAAAAGACGGGCGAGTGCAATGCGCTGCTTCTCGCCTCCGGACAGGCGGTACCCACGATCTCCCACGACCGTGTCGAGCCCATCAGGGAGCGCTGTGATCAGATCACCGATCTGAGCCGAGGCACATGCCTCGAGCAGCTCGTTTTCCGTCGACCCCGGCCTTGCGTACAACAGATTTGCTCGGATGGTGTCGTGGAACATGTGGGCGTCCTGAGTCACCACGCCAATGGCGTCATGCAGTGACTCCAAGGTCACGTCCCGGACATCCTGATCGCCGACAAGTACTGCGCCTGAATTCACGTCGTACAATCGCGTGGCCAGGGCGCTGATAGTCGTCTTACCTGCGCCAGAGGGCCCCACGAGTGCAGTCATCGTGCCCGCAGGCACCTCAAAACTCACGCCCTTGAGCACATCCGCCCCGGCCATACCCGAGTCCTCGCGGGCAACAGACTCCAAGGAGGCAAGCGATACCTCAGAGGCCTTCGGATAGCGGAAGTAGACATCGTCAAAGCTGATTGAAACCGGGCCGGACTTCACGGGGACAGCATCCGGGGCGTCACGCACCATGGGGGGAAGATCGAGGATCTCGAAGACTCTCTCAAAGGACACCAAAGCGGTCATAACGTCAACTCGAACATTCGACAAGGCCGTCAGTGGTCCATACAACTGCGCAAGCAAGCCAATGAGGGCCAGCAGAGTGCCCAGTGTGAGCGCGCCCGTGATGACGAGATTGCCGCCGAGTCCATACGCAATCGCGGTAGCCAACGCTGCAACCAGAGTTAGCGCTGTGAAGAACCAACGATTCGCCATGGCGATGCTGACGCCGATGTCTCGCACTTGAGCAGCGCGTCCAGAGAATGACGCGGATTCCTCGGCAGGTCGGCCGAAGAGCTTGACGAGAAGTGCGCCTGAGACGTTGAAACGCTCAGACATCTGGGCACTCATGTCGGCATTAAGGCTCATCTGATCCCGGGTCATCGACTGGAGACGACGACCCATCCATCGGGCGGGGAACAAGAAGAGCGGGACGAGCAGCAAGGAGACGAGGGTGACCTGCCACGAGAGGATGAACATCGTGGTGAGCACGATGATCAAGGAGATCATGTTGCCGATCACGCCGCCAAGAGTTGAGGTGAAAGCCTGTTGAGCCCCGATGACGTCACTGTTAAGGCGCGAGATGAGGGCGCCAGTTTGCGCACGCGTGAAGAAGGCGACTGACTGCTCTTGAACGTGCGCATACACCTGGCTTCGCAGGTCGTAGATGAGACCCTCTCCAATGCGTGAGCTGAAGTAGCGGCCCACTAGACCGAGACCAGCATCGAGAATCGCAAGCAGAGCGATGATCAACGCGGTAACCGTGACAACGGTGGCATCGCCAACGCTGATGCCGTTGTCCACAATCCGACGGAAAAGCAAAGGCTGCGCAACGCTGAGCAACGACGCCAACACCATCGTGATCAAGAACAGGATTACGAGTGCGCGATACGGGCGCGCGTAGCCGAGAATTCGCCGAACGAGGCCCCTGCTGATCTTGCTCTGCTTGACCGTGGAGTCGCGAGTCAGCGAGCGATAGGCGTGCCAGACATTTTCCATCGACATTAGGTCGCCTCACGCAGGAGCGCAGCAATGCGGAGAATCTGTGCTTCTCGCTCATTCGCGAGCTGATGGCTCGGATCTGAGTCCTCCCCGGCACGAAGCAGCTGCTTGAGTGCGGAATTCACGCCGCGGCCGGTTGCGATGAGTTCTGAGATGATCTCGCCCAGCTGGGCTTCAGGCTTCTTCGCATTGAGAAGGTACTGCGCGATCCCGAGGTTGAGCGCCTCTGAAGCTTCGATCGCCCGGCCCGTGGCGCAGATTTCCAGGGCGCGCGGATAGCCCACTGCGCGAACGAGGGCGTGGGTTCCGGCGAGGTCAGGGATCAGCCCGAGCCTTGGTTCGCGCATGGCGAAACTGGCATCTGGCATGACGGCGACAAGATCGCATGCCAGGGCTAACTGGAATCCGGCTCCGATGGCATGACCCTGAACCACGGCGATCGTGATGGCCTCGCATTGGCGCCACCATGTGAATGCGGACTGAGCAGTGGTGATGAACTCACGGAGCGCCGACTCCCCCGCCATGCCCAGTGATGCGAGGGTCACGGGATTTGCTTCGGTAGGCAAACCGAGCATTGAACGATCCAGGCCCGCACTGAAGCTAGCGCCTTCACCGGTGAGGACAACGATGCGAGTTGAGTCGGTGACGAATGCCTCGACGCCTGCGAGAGCCGCCCATGTCTTCGGGGTCTGGGCATTGCGATTGGCGGGAGAGGTCAGGATCACGTCAAGGCGCGACCCTGAGTCGACGATGCGGACGCCATCAGCGTCAAAGACTGTGGTCATGGGCTCAGGCGAGTTCGACGAGATCGGCATAGTCATCACTCCAAAGGTCTTCATCGCCATCGGGCAGGATCAATACACGCTCCGGCTCAAGTGCAAACACGGCGCCAGGATCATGTGTCACGAGAATCACGGCGCCCTCGTAACTGCGTAGAGCGCTGAGAACCTCCTCTCGACTCGCAGGGTCAAGGTTATTCGTGGGCTCGTCGAGGAGCAGAACATTCGCGCCTGAGACCACGAGACAGGCCAGGGCCAGGCGTGTCTTCTCGCCGCCGGACAGCACGCCGGTCGGCTTGGCGACATCGTCACCTTGGAAGAGAAATGAGCCGAGAACCGTACGCTGCTTCGCGTCATCGAGATGACCGCCAGCGCGCTGCATTGTCTCGAGAACCGTCGCATTCGGATCGAGAGTCTCGTGCTCCTGGGCGTAGTAACCGATGACAGCTCCATGGCCGGGCTCAATGTCGCCGGTATCCGGCTTATCGACCCCAGCGAGGATGCGCAGCAGCGTGGTCTTGCCCGCACCGTTGAGTCCGAGGATCACGACTTTGCTACCGCGATCGATCGCGAGATCAACGTCAGTGAATACCTCGAGCGAACCGTATGAGCGAGACAGTGAGCTGGCCGTGAGCGGCACCTTGCCACACGGCTTCGGCTCGGGGAACCGCAGTTTGGCCACTTTGTCACTCTGGCGAATATCCGAAAGTCCCGCGATCAGCGTGTCGGCCCTGCGCAGCATGTTCTGTGCAGCCTTCGCCTTAGATGCCTTTGCTCGCATGCGATCAGCCTGATTGCGCAGCACCTCTGCTTGCTGCTCCGCATTGCGCCGCTCTCGCTTGCGGCGCCGCTCATCGGTCTCGCGCGCGGTGAGATATGTCGACCAGCCCATGGAATACACGTCGAGTTCGCGGCGGGTGGCGTCGAGATGCCACACCTTGTTGACCGTGTCGCCCAGCAACTCGGTGTCATGGCTGATGACGATGAATCCGCCCTCATAGGTCATCAAAAACTTGCGCAGCCACTTAATCGAGTCAGCGTCTAGGTGGTTGGTGGGCTCGTCCAGCAGAAGAACGTCAGCACCGCTGAAGAGAATTCGGGCAAGTTCGACGCGCCTGCGCTGACCACCGGACAACGTGCCCAGTGGTTGAGCCAGAATCCGTTCCTCAAGTCCGACCGATGCTGCGATTGCTGCCGCCTGAGACTCCACCGCGTAGCCGCCGAGCGCCTCGAACTCGGCCTCAGCCCGCGCGTAACGAGCGATGATTCGCTCTCGCTCAACCTCGTCCGGCTCGTCCATGCGCATACTTGCCTCGTGCATGCGCCTCAGGACGTCCTGCAGGCCGCGAGCGGACAGAATTCGGTCGCGAGCAACTTCGTCCGGGTTACCCGAGCGAGGGTCCTGCGGGAGATATCCCACGGTTCCGGTACTAGAGATCGTGCCTGCCGCAGGTGTGGTCTCGCCGGCCAGGGCCTTCGTGAGTGTGGTCTTGCCCGCACCGTTACGCCCGACCAGACCGACACGATCCCCAGGGCCTACGCGAAAGTTGGCATTGTCGAGGAGAAGTTGCGATCCAGCGCGAAGTTCAATGCCGGATGCGGTGATCATGAGGCCCTCAGTCTACGGGGAAGACGGGACTCCCCTTGACGCCTGGAACGGGTCAGAGGTTGAAACCGAGGGCGCGCAGCATGTCGCGTCCATCGTCGGTGATCTTGTCGGGGCCCCACGGGGGCATCCAGACCCAATTGATCCGAAAATCGCTGACCACAGGGGTTAAGGCAGCACGGGTTTGGTCCTCGATCACGTCAGTGAGCGGGCAGGCAGCAGAGGTCAGCGTCATGTCGACGGTGGCGATATTCGCCTCGTCCACGGCAACCCCGTACACCAGGCCTAGGTCAACGACATTGATTCCGAGCTCAGGATCAACGACATCCTTGAGAGCCTCGATAACGTCCTCATTCGTAGCGATACTCATCGCGTCTCCTCCTTGGGGGTCATCAGACCCGCCTTGATTTCTGCATCCTGTAACGCCATCCATGGCAGCAACGCGCACTTCACCCGAGCCGGGTACTTGGCGACTCCTACAAAGGCCACACCATCTCCGATGACGTCCTCGTCGGGCTCGCCATTGCCCTGCGAGTGCATCAACGCGACGAAAGCCTCTCGAACCTCCACGGAGTTCTCGACACTGGTGCCTGCAAGTAGCTCAGACATCACGCTCGCACTCGCCTGCGAGATTGAACAGCCTTGACCCTCATAGCCGATGAGAAGGTGCCCATTGCCGTCTGCGGCCACCTCTACGGTGACTTCATCACCACAAGTCGGGTTGACGTGATAAGCCGACGCCAATGGTGACTCCAGGGGTGTCTTGCCGCGTGGATGCTTGTAGTGGTCGAGAATGATCTCTTGGTAGAGCCCGTTGAGGTCCATTTATTTCACCCCGAAAAATTCCTGAGCGGCAACGATCCCCGACACTGCGGCATCGATGTCACTACGGTCGTTGTAGATGTAGGTCGATAGACGTGTTGTGGCCGGAACGCGAAATCGGCGACATGTAGGCCAGGCGCAGTGATGACCCACGCGCACCGCGATACCTCGATTGTCGAGGACTTGCCCCACGTCATGCGGGTGGAGACCCTCGACCGTGAAGGAGATCGCACTACCGCGATTTACGTTCTCCGTTGGACCGATCACCGTGACACCCGGCACCAACGCCAGTTGATCGAGCGCGTAGCCCGTCAAGGCATGCTCATGAGATTCGACAGCATCCATGCCTAACGCGGTGAGGTACTCGACCGCGGCACGCATGCCAATCGTCTGCGCGACCATTTGCGTGCCGGCCTCGAACTTTTGCGGCGCCTTTGCGTAAGAACTGCCTTCCATCTTTACGATCTCGATCATCGAGCCACCAGTGATGAAGGGCGGCATTGCATCCAGAATCTCTGAAGTCCCCCAGAGGAAACCGATACCGGTCGGGCCAAGCATCTTGTGCCCACTCCAGGCGACTAGATCGGCACCGAGTTCACGAATCTTGATCGGCATGTGCGGAATTGACTGGCACGCATCAACCATGCCGACTGCGCCAACTTCATGCGTACGGCTCATGACCGAGGCAACGGGGTTAATCGTGCCTAGGATGTTGGACTGATGAACGATGCTTACCAATTTGGTGCGCTCATCGATGATCGAATCAACACTGCCCAGATCAAGTCTGCCCTCGTCGGTGAGCGGTAACCAGCGAAGCACGGCGCCCGTCTTCGCGCAGAGTTCTTGCCACGGAACCAGGTTCGCGTGATGCTCCATCTCTGTCACAACAACGTTATCGCCGGTGTTGATGATGAAGCGAGGATCCTGCGGAGGATTTCCACCTGCTCGGTGCAGTGCGGTCGCATTGCTGAAGGCGTATGCAACCAGGTTCAAAGACTCGGTTGCATTCTTGGTGTAGACGATGTCCGACGGCTCAGCACCGATGAACGACGCAATGGCCACGCGCGCACCTTCATAGGCCTCAGTGGCCTCTTCAGCCAGTTGATGCGCGCCACGATGTACCGCAGCGTTGCACAACTCGTAGTACCCGCGCTCAGCATCGAGAACTGACCGCGGCTTCTGGGAAGTTGCGGCACTGTCGAGATAGACCAACGGCTTTCCATCGCGAACAGTGCGTTCGAGGATCGGGAAGTCTCGCTTGATCCTGGCAGGATCGAGGGGTGTCATGATCAGGCCGTTGCCGCCACGTAGCGGTCGTAACCTTCAGCCTCAAGAACGTCAGCCAGTTCGGGCCCGCCGGTCTCGACGATGCGTCCGCCGACAAAGACATGAACGACGTCGGGGTGGATGTAACGAAGAATGCGCGTGTAGTGGGTAATGAGCAAGACTCCCCCACCGGTGGACTCGCGGTAGCGATTCACGCCCTCGGAGACGATCCGTAGCGCATCAACGTCAAGACCCGAATCAGTCTCGTCAAGGATGGCGAACTTCGGGGCAAGAAGGCCCAGCTGCAAGATCTCGTGACGCTTCTTCTCACCACCTGAGAAGCCCTCATTCACGCTGCGCTCGGCGAATGCGGGATCCATCTGAAGATCAGCCATTGACGTCTTCATGTCCTTGACCCACGTACGCAGCTTGGGGGCTTCGCCGCGAACTGCTGTCACTGACGTGCGCAGGAAGTTGGAGACCGAGACACCCGGTACCTCCACGGGGTACTGCATCGCCAGGAACAGACCGGCCTTGGCGCGCTCATCAACGCTCATGGCCAGGACATCTTGGCCATCGAGGGTGACGGTGCCCGAGGTCACGACGTACTTGGGGTGACCTGCGATCACGTACGCAAGGGTGGACTTACCGGAGCCGTTGGGTCCCATGATGGCGTGGGTACGACCGGAGTCGAGGGTCAACGAGACGCCGCGCAGGATCTCTCGCTCCCCTGCGTCGGTGATCACGCTGGCGTGCAGATCGGTGATGACGAGCTGGCTCATGAGGACAGGCCTTTCGCGATGTCGAGTGGTGTCGGATTGATTTCCAGGTAAGCGGTGCCTTCGTGATCGGCCACGCGGGTGGCGTACACGGGGACGGACTCAATGGCGGGCAGGGTCAAGGGAGCACCAGTGCGCAGATCGAACGCCGAACCGTGCAGCCAGCACTCGAGGGAGCAGCCCTCGACGTCGCCCTCGGAGAGCGATACATCAGCATGACTGCAGCGATCTCCCACGGCGAAAATCTCGCCATCGATGCTCACCACGGCGATCGCCGTCTCACCCACCAGTACACGGCTGGGCTTGCGGTCCTCGAGCGAAGCGATCGAGATGGCGCGAGCGAAATCACTCATCATCGCCACCGATCTCGGCCGGAACGCCAAGACGAGCGCCGATGCGGCCCATGATGTCGGCCTGCCACTGTGAATCGGGAATCCGGGAAACGAGGTCAGCAAAGAAACCACGGACAACCAGCTGGCGGGCGGTCTCTTCGTCGATTCCACGAGCCTGGAGGTAGAAGAGCTGATCATCATCGAAGCGGCCGGTTGCGCTGGCATGCCCGGCGCTGGCGACATCGCCGGTCTCGAGTTCGAGGTTCGGCACGGAATCGGCGCGCGCACCATCACTGAGAAGGAGGTTTCGATTGATCTCGTAGGTGTCGATACCTGTGGCCTCACGACGCACAAGCACATCGCCCACCCACACTGTGTGGCTCTTCTCATCGGAGATCGCACCCTTGTAGACCACGTTGCTCGTGCAGTTGGGGCGATCATGGTCGACGAAAAGACGGTGCTCCATGAACTGGCCTTCGTCAGCCAGGAAGACGCCGAGCAGTTGGGCATTTCCGCCGGTTCCCAGATACGAGACGCTCGGCAGTACGCGAAGTCGCGAGCCGCCCAGGCTGACCTGAGTTCCGGTGAAGTGGGCATCGCGGCCGATATCGGAGTGCCACGTGAGCATGGTCTCGAGCGAGCGCTCCCCATCGGACACATTGACCACGGTCGCCGTGGCGCCATCACCGACGGTGACGACGATAGTTCCGGACACTGCGGAGGCCGATGGCTGCTCGATGATCACAGTTGCCTTGCTAAAGCGCCCGAATCGAATCTCCAGGTGCTCATACGCCATCGGCGCTGTGCCGGTCAGTCGCAGGTGGATGGGCTCACTGGACTCATGCTCCGCGGGGATTTCCAGCACGACCGCATGGGTGACCTCAGCCCGTGCTACCGCCGAAGGTCGATCAATGGGGAGCCATGACGACGTGAGTTCAGCGATGGGAACCACGTTCGCGACGGTGTCAGACGTCGTGACATAACCCGCGTTCGCGACGGGCTCCATGAACTGAGCAAATGCACCGCTCGGAATGAAGCGCCACTCCTCCTCGCGCCCGGAAGGCGTCGCGAAGTCAGCAGGCGACAGCGAACGCACGCGAGGCGAGAGGTCGGTCGGTGGGGCAAGTGGGATGGCAGGAGCGGTCATCCGACAGCGCCCTCCATCTGCAACTCGATGAGTCGGTTGAGCTCAAGCGCGTACTCCATCGGAAGTTCGCGTGCGATGGGCTCGATGAATCCACGGACGATCATGGCCATCGCCTCGTCTTCGGCCATGCCGCGCGACATGAGATAGAACAACTGGTCGGCGCTGACCTTGGAGACCGTGGCCTCGTGGCCCATCGATACGTCATCCTCGCGGACATCGACATACGGGTACGTGTCACTGCGCGAGATGTCATCGACGAGAAGTGCATCGCAGCGAACGGTGCTCTTGGAGCCATAGGCGCCTTCGAGAATCTGCACGAGACCGCGGTATGAAGTGCGACCGCCTCCTCGGGCCACCGACTTTGAGACGATGCTCGACGACGTGTTGGGCGCCGCGTGAACCATCTTCGATCCGGCATCTTGATGCTGGCCCTCACCGGCGAATGCAATGGACAAGGTCTCGCCCTTGGCGTGCTCCCCCATCAGCCAGACGGCCGGGTACTTCATGGTGACCTTGGAACCGAGATTGCCATCGATCCATTCCATGGTCGCGCCTTCGTGAGCCACGGCACGCTTGGTAACGAGGTTGTACACGTTGTTCGACCAGTTCTGAATCGTCGTGTAGCGGCAACGGCCGCCCTTCTTCACGATGATCTCCACGACAGCAGAGTGCAAGGAGTCACTGGAGTAGACCGGAGCAGTACAACCTTCGACGTAGTGGACGTAAGCATCCTCGTCAACGATGATCAAGGTGCGCTCGAACTGACCCATGTTCTCGGTGTTGATGCGGAAGTACGCCTGGAGCGGGATATCTACTTTGACGCCCTTGGGAACGTAGATGAACGAGCCACCTGACCATGTGGCCGTGTTGAGTGCAGCGAACTTGTTGTCGCCCACTGGGATCACGGTGCCGAAGTACTCGCGGAAGAGTTCCGGCTGCTCACGCAAAGCCGTATCGGTATCAAGGAAGAGCACGCCCTGCTGCTCGAGATCCTCGCGGATCGCGTGGTACACAACCTCAGACTCATACTGCGCTGCGACACCCGCCACGAGACGCTGCTTCTCTGCCTCAGGGATGCCGAGACGGTCATAGGTGTTCTTGATGTCGGCGGGAAGGTCTTCCCAGCTCGTGGCCTGCTTCTCGGTCGAGCGCACGAAGTACTTGATGTTGTCGAAGTCAATGCCAGCGAGGTCTGAGCCCCACGCGGGCATGGGCTTCTTGTCGAATAGGCGCAGGCCCTTCAGCCGAAGGTCGAGCATCCACTCGGGCTCGTTCTTCTTGGCGCTGATGTCGCGCACGACATCCTCGTTGACGCCACGTCGGGCATTCGTGCCGGCCGCATCGGGATCACTCCAGCCGTAGTCGTACCGACCGAGCTCATCGATCGTGGCTGCCTGCTCTTCGGCTGCTGTGGTCATGCCGACACCTTTCGGTCGTGTGCTCGATTGACGGGAATTACGGCGGTGCAGACACCATCACCATGGGCGAGAGTGGCAAGACGTAGGACGTGCGTACCAAGGGCCTCGCTGAGTGCAGCGGTTTCGGCCTCGCACATTGCGGGAAACTCGGTGGCAGCATCCACCACCGGGCAGTGATGCTGGCAGAGCTGAACGGTGGGGCCGTTGTCATCCTCGATCGAGGCGGCGTAACCGGCCTCAGTCAAGGTTGTCGCGAGGTAGTCCATCGACGAACCGGAGTCGATTCCGAGACTCGACACGAGCCGATCCGCCCGTTCGCGGGCAAATGAGGCCACCGCCTCGGGTCCTTGAGTGCGGTCCAGAAACCTCAGGACCTCGATGGCCAAGGTTGCCGAGTCGTCAGACAAAGCAGCCCTACCGGTGGCGCTGAGGCTGTAAACGAGGCTGGGTCGGCCACGGCGAGGTGCGGGTGCAGGGCCGAACGGCGCGCGCTCGGTCGCCACCACGAACTCCGCTTCCGCGAGAGCCGTCAGGGGGCGGCGGATGCCGGCCGCAGTCATCCCCAGCCGGTTGCCAAGTTCAGCGACTGTCGCGGGGCCCTGAACCTGCAGGGACCTCGCGATGCGCTCTGCGGCCTCACCGGGGAATTTCACAACACCATTGTTGCGTTATTCCTCGGATACCCGCAACTCGAGACCGACATGGGCGGTTCTGCACCCCCACGTAAACTCCCCACGTGAGCGCACTCGAGGTAGAAGAGCTGCGCATGACCTATGGGGCAACCGAGGCCGTTCGGGGCATCTCGTTCAGCGCGGCCCAGGGTCGGGTGACCTCCCTGGTCGGTCCCAATGGCGCCGGCAAGACAAGCACTCTCGAGGCCTGCACGGGCATTCGGCCCGTTTCGGGGGGTCACATCCGAGTACTGGGCTCACCTCCTGGCCAACAGAGCGCCAGAGTCGGAACCATGCTGCAGTCAGGTGGGCTCTACCCGAGCGCGCGGCCGCTGGAGTGGCTGACCTATCTCGCTCAGCTATATCCCCAATCAGGCGATCCCCGCGAACTCCTCGAGCTGGTGGGCATAGATCCCGCGACGCGCACGGCCACTCGACGAATGTCCGGAGGTGAACAGCAAAGGCTCAAGTTCGCCGCTGCTTTGCTACCAAGACCTGAAATGCTCTTCCTCGATGAGCCGACAGCAGGCATGGATCCGCAGGCCAGACGCTCGCTGATCGGCATTATCGACAACCTTCGTTCGTCCGGCGTCGCAGTGCTACTGACCACGCACGTGCTTGCCGATATCGAAGAGCTCGCAGACCACATCATCGTTCTCCGTCAAGGAGTCATCGAACGATCAGGCACCTTGGCAGAACTGCGCGGTGAGGCAAGTTCGCTGAGTTTCGATGCACGCAGCGGACTCGACTTGGTCGACCTCATGCGCAGCCTTCCCGAAGGATTCACAGCAACTGAGGTCGCTTCGGGTACGTACGTCGTCGAAGGGGAACCCACGCCCTCCGTACTCGCCTCGATTACTAGCTGGCTCGCGGACCGCAACGAGGCGACTGCCGGAATTCGAGTTGGAAAGACAAGCCTCGAGAACCTCATCATTGGCGATCAGTCATGAGCATGACGAAGGCCCACGCTTTTTGGGAGTTACGACTCACGCTTCGCAATGGTGAGCAGCTGCTCCTCACCGTCATTATTCCGGTCGTTCTCTTGTTCGGATTGAATGTCACCGGGATCTTCTCGCCAAGCGACTCGCTCTCCCGTATTGAGTCTGCGTTCCCGGTCGTGTGCATGGTGTCACTGATCGCCACCTGCTTCACCTCGCTGGCTATCGGCACTGGTTTCGAACGCAGATCCGGTGCGCTGACCTTCCTTGCGACAACTCCCTTGGGACGTCAGGGGCTGGTCTTGGGGAAGGTCATTGCCACGGTCATGCTGGCTGCCCTTTCGCTCGCACTCGTCACGGTGGTCGCCGTGATCTTGGGCTGGCGTCCGTCACTCGACGCTTTGTGGGCAATCCCCACTCTGCTGATCGCAGGGGTCGCATTCGCCACATGGGCTCTCGTCATCGCCTCCGTGTTCCGAGCCGAAGCCGTCCTGGCCATTGCGAATGCACTCTTCTTGCTTCTCGTCGTCGTAGGTGGTGTCAGCTCGAGCGTGACCTCGATGCCACTTGATGCACTGGTGGCCGTAGTGCCTTCCGCTGCTTTAAGTGATGCGTTGCGTAACAGCCTGGGTGCTGGGGCTTCACCACAGTGGTGGACCCTTGTGATCCTTGTCGCCTGGGCTCTTGCTGGCTTCGCCATCGCGCGCAAGCGCTTTAGCTGGCAATGAACAGTAGGCTGCTTTCGTGATCATCGTTTCGCGCTGGATGCGCCGCGTGTTCTTGGCCAACCTCGTCGCACAGTCGGCCATCGTGGTTACTGGCGCCGTTGTTCGACTCACCGGATCTGGCCTGGGTTGCCCCACATGGCCCGAGTGCGTGGAGGGCTCGTACGTTCCGGTGGCGCGCCAGGAAGAGTCGTGGCACAAGTTCGTGGAGTTCGGCAACCGATTGCTCACCTTTGCTGTAGGCATCATTGCGATTCTTGCCCTGATTGCGGTCATCATCTATACCGTCCGGCGAGTTCGTTCTGGTGCACCAATTCGCTACTCGATTCTTTTGCTGGGCATCGCGCCTCTCGTAGGAACTTTCGCCCAGGCCGTGCTTGGCGGCATCACCGTGCTCACTGGATTGCACCCCGCGACCGTGGGCCTGCACTTCCTGGTATCGATTGCTCTGATTGCTGCAGCGGTCGCGCTCGTGGTCAGAGCGCGAGATGTGGATGACTCCCCCATCGTCTTCCTGGTTCGCAAGGAAGTGCGGGTCTACACGTGGGCCCTCATCGCGGTGACGGGCTTGGTGATCATCCTGGGCGTCATCACCACAGGTAGCGGTCCGCACAGTGGCGATGCAGAGAGCGAACTTCGTTTCCCCTTTGATCCGCGAACGGTGTCATGGCTTCACGCCGATGTCGTTCTGCTGTTTATCGGCATGCTGATTGGCTACTTAATCCTGCTACGCGTGCTTAAGGCCCCGCAGCGTTCCTGGCGTCAGGCTGTCCTTCTGGCGGGCATCACCGTCGTGCAAGCAGTGGTCGGATACACCCAGTACTTCTCAGGGCTGCCCGTGCTGCTGGTGAGCGTGCACGTCACATTGGCCTGCTTGCTATGGATTGCGGTGCTCTTCTTGCCGTCGACGCTGCGCACGCGCGGCATTTCGTCCTAGAAGACGAACGGATCCACTGCAACGGCGAGAAACAGCAGAGCGAGATAGCTGATCGACCAGTGAAACAGGCGCATCGCGATCTTGGTGATGTCGGCGTCAGCTCGGCGAGCAGCAGCCTGCAGTTGGTAGGCCATCACAAGGAACATGGCTCCGAGAACGATCGCACTGACGGTGTAGACGATGCCCATCGGAGCCACCGGAACCAGAAGTAGCGAGATCGCCACCATCACCCACGAGTAGATGATGATTTGGCGAGATACCTGCAGATCGGTTCGCAGCACGGGCAGCATCGGGATGCCGGCGTTCGCGTAATCCTCCTTGTACTTCATAGCCAAGGGCCAGTAGTGCGGCGGAGTCCAGAAGAACACCACCAGGAACAAGATGACAGGGGTCCAGGACAAAGAGCCCGTGACTGCCGACCAGGCGATGAGCACAGGCATACAACCCGCTGCGCCACCCCACACGATGTTCTGCGGAGTGCGGCGCTTGAGCCACATCGTGTAACCAACGGCGTAGAAGAAGATCGCCAGCAATGCGAGGACTGCGGCCAAGAGGTTTGTCCACCACCACAGGAAGAACGCGCTGGCGATGGAGAGTACGAAGCCCTGGAACAAACCGGCGCGAACGCTGATCAGCCCCATGGCGGCCGGACGCTTATCGGTGCGGTGCATGACGGCATCGATATCGCGGTCGTACACGCTGTTCAGCGTGTTGGCGCCCATGGCAGCCAAGGTTCCGCCGACGAGCACTGCCACGGTCTGCTGCCAGTTCGGCAAGCCCTGAGCGGCCAAAAACATCGTCGGGACAGCGGTCACGAGCAAAAGCTCGACGATGCGGGGCTTGGTCAGGGCGACATGCGCCATGAGTCGCTCACGGCCCCCGATCGCTGGAGGGTTCTCGGCCAGGGCGCTCACAGAGAGGAGCCTATCGACTGGTGGCGCCATTACTAGTCCCTCCCGATTGGCTAGGGTCATGCTGTGACGATCCACGCCCTCGCGCCCCTGACCTGGACCACCTCCGACGACGACGCCGTGCGGTATCTGCGAGCCCTCGCAGCCGATGCCGTGCAGAACGCAGGAAACGGCCACCCCGGCACTGCCATGGCCCTAGCACCGGCGGCCTATCTGCTGTTCCAGAAGGTGCTTCAGCACGATCCCAGTGATCCCCAGTGGCTAGGCCGCGATCGTTTCGTGCTCTCCTGCGGTCATTCGAGCCTCACCTTGTACTCACAATTATTCCTGTCGGGCTATGGGCTCACCCTCGATGATCTCCGCAGTTTCCGTAAAGCTGGCTCCTTGACCCCCGGGCATCCCGAGTACGGGCACACCGCGGGTGTCGAGACGACGACCGGCCCCCTGGGCGCAGGGCTGGCTACCGCGGTCGGCATGGCGATGTCGGCCCGCTACGAGCGAGGATTGCTGGATCCCGATGCCCCTTCAGGCATGAGTCCGTTCGATCACCGGGTGTTCGTGATCGCTTCTGACGGCGACCTCGAGGAGGGCGTGACATCTGAGGCCTCCTCCCTGGCCGGAACACAGCAGCTGGGCAACCTGATTGTCATCTGGGATGACAATCGAATCTCCATCGAAGGCGACACCGCAATCGCCTTTACCGAGAACGTGAGTGAGCGTTACCGCGCCTATGGCTGGGATGTTCATGAAGTCCCCCTGGGTAACGACGGCAGCGCCGATGTTCGGGGTCTCTATGACGCAATTGCGGCCGCATCCGCGTCGCCCAAGCCAAGTTTTATCAGGCTCACCACGATCATTGCCTGGCCGGCACCCAAGGCTCAGGGCACAGCGAAGTCCCACGGCTCCGCACTCGGCACCGATGAAGTTGCAGCTATCAAGTCTGCTCTTGGTCTAGACCCGGCTCAGGACTTCCAATTCGATGACGCGCTGCTCAACCAAGTGCGCACCTCACTGATCACTCGAATGGCTGCCGATCGTGCCGCCTGGGATCTCGCATATGGGTCGTGGCGAACGGACCAGCCAGAGCATGCCGCCCTGCTGGATCGCCTCCTCTCGCACGCACTGCCGGCAGAGCTCGCCGACGCGTACCCGACCTATGACCTCGGCTCGTCTGTCGCTACCCGCAAGGCCTCGGGCGAGGTAATCAACGCGATTGCTGGCGTCTTGCCCGAGTTCTGGGGTGGTTCCGCTGATCTGGCCGAGAGCAACAACACGACCATCGAGGGCGGCAAGAGTTTCATGCCGCCCGGAAGCGGTTTGCCAGATACATCGCCGTACGGCCGAATTCTGCACTTCGGGATTCGTGAGCACGCGATGGGCTCGATTCTGAACGGAATCGCTCTCGATACCCTGACGCGTCCATTTGGCGGCACCTTCATGGTGTTCAGCGACTACATGCGCGGCGCGGTTCGACTGACGGCCTTGATGCAGCTCGCGGTGACCTACGTCTGGACTCACGATTCAATCGGTCTCGGCGAAGACGGACCCACGCACCAGCCGGTCGAGCACCTGTGGTCACTGCGTGCGATTCCGGGTCTTGCGGTGATCCGCCCCGCAGACGCGAATGAGACATCTGCCGCTTGGCGCAGCATCCTTGAGCGACGTTTACCAGCCGGCTTGATCCTCACTCGGCAGAACGTCCCCACACTCGTGGAGGCCGGCGAAGCCGTGGTGGGCGTTGATCGCGGTGCTTACATTCTCCGTGACGCCGACTCGCCTCAGGTATTGCTTCTATCGACTGGATCTGAAGTCCAGCTCGCTCTTGCCGCGGCGGATGTTCTGGCGTCGGACGGAATTCATGCACGCGTCATCTCCATGCCTTGTCTGGAGTGGTTCGATGCCCAGGATTCGAACTATCGTGATCGCGTGCTGAGCCCGTCGGTGGCTGCGCGCGTGTCAGTGGAAGCAGGCGCGACGCTGGGTTGGTGGAAGTACATCGGAACCCACGGACGCGCGATCGGGCTCGATCACTTTGGTGCGAGCGCTGACTACCAGGTGCTCTATCGCGAGTTCGGCATCACGGTTGAGGCCATCGTGGCCGCAGCCAAGGAATCCATAGCTGCTACCGGGAAGTAGACATGAGCACCTGCCTGCAAGAGCTAACCGACCTCGGAGTCTCGATCTGGCTAGATGACCTCAGCCGCGAGCGACTAGTGACCGGGAATCTTGCCGATCTCGTCAAGACATCATGCGTGCGCGGCGTTACCACCAACCCCGCCATCTTCCAGAAGGCAATCTCCGAGAAAGCCGATGCCTACTCGGCGGATCTCTCGCGACTCGCGGCCGACGGATGCAATGTGGATCAGGCCATCCGGACGCTGACCACCGATGATGTTCGATCCGCATGTGATCTGCTCATGGGCGTGTTCGAGTCCAGCGCCGGAGTTGATGGTCGGGTGTCGATCGAGGTTGACCCTCGGCTTGCACACGACACCGAGGCCACGATCAAGCAAGCGGCAGAGCTGTGGGCCATCGTCGACAGGCCCAATGCGTTAATCAAGATTCCCGCAACGAAGGCCGGACTCCCGGCAATCGCTGCGACAATCGGCGCCGGAATCAGCGTTAACGTCACGCTGATTTTTTCGGTTGAGCGATATCGAGAGGTCGTTGACGCCTACCTGGCTGGCTTGGAGATCGCGCAGGCCTCAGGAATTGATCCTGCAGGAATTCACTCAGTGGCCAGCTTCTTCGTGAGTCGGGTCGATACCGAGATCGACAAGCGCCTCAATGCCCTCGGTACTGATGTTGCCCTCTCACTTCGCGGCAAGGCCGGACTCGCCAATGCCCGCCTGGCATGGGCCGCACACGAGGATGTACTCGCAACTCGGCGATGGTCAGAGCTGGCAGCACTCGGTGCGCTTGCCCAACGTCCGCTCTGGGCCTCGACCGGCGTGAAGGACCCGAGTTATGACGACACCATGTATGTCGTTGATCTCGCTGTCGATGGGTGCGTCAACACAATGCCGGAACCAACCCTTGATGCCGTACGCGACCACGGAGTTTTCCGCGGCGATACCGTCACTGGAACTGCCGTCGCCTCTCGCGAGGAGCTGACAGAGCTCGCCGGACTTGGCATCGACATCACCGAGGTGTGCGATCTCCTTGAGACCGAGGGCGTACAGAAGTTCATTGACTCATGGGAGTCTCTTCGCACCACGGTCTCCACTGCAATGGCCGGCGGCTGATGTCTGATCATGGCGTGAAAAGAAATCCTCTGCGCGATCCGCTCGACCAGCGTCTGCCACGAGTAGCGGGCCCCTGCGGTCTCGTGCTCTTTGGTGTTACCGGCGATCTGTCACGCAAGAAGGTCATGCCGGCGATTTATGACCTCGCCAATCGAGGCCTCCTGCCCCCGGGATTCGCACTGGTGGGATTCGCTCGTCGTGACTGGGCTGACGAGGACTTCGCCAAGGTTGTGCACGACGCAGTGCGTGAACATTGCCGAACTCCGTTTCGCGAGGAGACCTGGGAGCAATTGGCGCAGGGAATTCGTTTCGTCACCGGCGATCTCGATGACCCCGAGGCTTATGCACGACTGCGTACTGTGGTGGATGACCTTGATCGTGACCGCGGAACGGGTGGCAACCACGCGTTCTATCTGTCGATCCCACCTGGCCTATTCCCCGTGGTTCTTTCACACCTGAAGACCTCCGGTCTCGCCGAGAGCACCACCGGAAGCTGGCGCCGAGTCGTCATCGAGAAGCCCTTTGGCCACGATCTGGAATCAGCTGTCGAACTCAACCGTGTTGTGGGCGAAGTGTTCGATTCCGGCTCGGTATTCCGCATCGATCACTATCTAGGCAAGGAGACGGTTCAGAACATCCTGGCCGTGCGCTTCGCCAACGCAATGTTCGAGCCCCTCTGGAACTCAAACTACGTCGACAACGTGCAGATCACCATGGCTGAGGACATCGGCATCGGTGGTAGAGCTGGCTACTACGACGGCATCGGTGCCGCTCGTGACGTCATCCAGAATCACCTGTTGCAATTGTTGGCGCTCACCGCGATGGAGGAACCGCTGTCATTCTCGGCTGCCGACGTGCGCGCTGAGAAGGTCAAAGTGCTCTCTGCAGTACGGCTCCCCCGTGAACTCGCACTGAATACGTCGCGGGGTCAATACGCCGAAGGCTGGCAAGGCGGCATTCACGTTCCTGGATATCTGCAGGAAGAAGGAATCAATCCTGATTCCACCACGGAGACCTATGCGGCGATCAGGCTCGATGTCGACAACCGTCGTTGGGCTGGTGTTCCTTTCTATTTGCGTACCGGCAAACGGCTCGGTCGACGGGTGACTGAGGTCGCAATCGTTTTCAAGCGCGCCCCCCATCTGCCCTTCGAGAGTACTTCGGTCGAGGAGCTCAGTAACAATGCGTTTGTTTTCCGGATTCAGCCCGATGAGGGCATCACGGTGAAGTTCGGTTCCAAGGTGCCGAATACGAGTTCCATTGAAGTACGAGATGTCACGATGGATTTTCAGTACGGCGACTCGTTCGTGGATACCAGCCCGGAGGCCTACGAGCGATTGATCCTCGATGTTCTGCTCGGGGATGCACCGCTGTTCCCGCGCCACCAAGAAGTCGAGCTCGGGTGGGAGATTCTCGATCCGATTCTTGACTTCTGGGCCCAGCAAGGCGCTCCCGAACAGTACGTATCCGGTGGCTGGGGCCCGCACTCTGCCTACGAGATGCTCGCCCGAGACGGAAGGGTCTGGAGACGACCATGATTCGCCTCGATGACACCAGCGGCTCTGCTGTGGCTGCCGCGATTGCTGATGAGCGTCGCCGACTCGGCTCACCGACCACTGGCATGGTGCTGACGCTCCTCATCCTCAGCGACGAGGACAACGCCTCCGACGCGACCAATGCGGCCGTCGAGGCAGCGCGGCAGCATCCGATGCGGATCATCACTTTGATTCCCAAGCCGGGGAAAGTCGCTGCAAGGCTGGATGCGCAGATTTCGGTTGGAGGGGATCAAGGTCCAGGTGAAGTTGCCGAACTACGCCTGCGTGGTGAGCTCGCAGACTTCGCCAACTCGGTCGCCGTGCCTCTCTTGCTCCCTGACACTCCGGTCGTGGCCTTCTGGCCTGGTGAGTGTCCGGCAATTCCCGCTGACGATCACATCGGCAAGCACGCTCAACGTCGCATCACCGACGCTGCCGGCTCACCTGACCCGATTTCAGCCCTCAAGGCACGCAGCACGGGTTACCGACCAGGCGACACAGATCTCACCTGGGCGCGACTGACGCCTTGGCGATCCGTTCTAGCTTCTGCTCTTGATCAGGATCCAACTCCGATTACCTCGGTACAGATTGAAGCGGAACCGAGTAATCCCAGTGCTCTTTTGCTCCAGGCGTGGTTGAGAGACTGCCTCGAGGTAGACGTCTCACTCGCCGATAGCGATGGCCCCGGAATCACAGCAGTGCGGATGCTGACCAACCTGGGAGATATCTCGATCAGTCGCGCTGATGGCGTGCACGCGGTACTGGCAAGGCCGGGTGCGCCGGACTCACCGATCGCGCTTCGCCGTCGGGATTACGCAGCGCTGGTCTCGGAAGAGCTTCGTCGCCTGGATCCCGACGAGGTGTACGGTCGAACCATCACCAGGATGTTCGGGTGAGCCTCGAGATCATTCGTCATCCCGACGCGGATGATCTAGCCGCCGCGCTGGCCGC
The DNA here is from genome assembly GCA_044345075.1 of Candidatus Nanopelagicales bacterium. Lineage (GTDB taxonomy): Bacteria > Actinomycetota > Actinomycetes > S36-B12 > S36-B12 > CAIKZY01. Next base: position 22,403 of record JBIJBU010000011.1, read on the forward strand.
ACGACTCGTCACCACCATTGCACGAATTCAGTCAGACCATGGCGAGGCTTCCATCGTGCTGACCGGTGGTCGAATCGCCGGAAGCGTGCTGTTCGCACTCGCTGACCCCATGGCGAGCAACGCTATCGACTGGACCCGCGTAGACCTCTGGTGGGGCGATGAGCGTTACTTGCCCAGTGGTGATCCCGAGCGCAATGACTATCTCGCTGACACCCATCTGCTCACGCAGATCACAATTCCATCGACGTGCGTGCATCGAATTCTTGGTCCAGATTCCGCGGAGACAGTCGAAGACGCCGCACTGACCTACGCTGCCGAGCTTTCAGTGACGGCGGCGGCTCGTCGGCGTAAGGGCCGCCCGATGTTCGACATCGTGTTGCTGAGCATCGGTCCCGATGGCCATGTGGCCTCGCTCTTTCCTGAGGCTGGCTCGTTGCGGTCCGAAGCGGTAACTCTGGCGATTGTGGATTCACCAAAGCCGCCACCGGTTCGAGTGTCCATGGGATTCAGTGCACTCAACGATTGTTCCGAGGCATGGCTCATGGCCAGTGGCGAGGAGAAGGCTGACGTCGTCGACCTAATGCTCACCCAAGGCGCCGGCTTCCTGCAGATTCCGGCAGCAGGCATTCAGGGGCGCCAGCGAACCTTGCTCCTGATAGACGAATCCGCCGCCAGCAAGCTGACGGCGGATATCGGTAAGCGTTAGATCTAGTTGCCCCGAATGCGCTGGAGCGCTTCTTCGAGGATCGCGGCGCCATCAACGTCGGAGCGGCGCTCCTTCACGTAGGCCAGGTGGGTCTTGTACGGCTCGATCTTGACCGGTGCCGGCGGATTCGCCTGATCAGGTCCGGCAGGAAGACCGCAGCGCGGGCAGTCCCACTCTTCTGGTATCGCCGCATCGGAGGCGAAACTCGGCTTGGACTCATGACCTCGTGAGCACCAGAAAGAGACCCAGATTCGCGGGGCTGCTTCGCCGCGCTCCGCTTCGCCCATGGGACCTGCGCCAACTCGACTACCGCGAATTGCACTTCCACCGGCCATGAGCCCTCTTCCCTAGAAACTACGAGTGAAACGTTTATGCGAGACGCGGAACAAGCAGGCCCACGGCGATCACGGCTGCGGCCCAGATGAGCCCGAGGCCCACCGTGAGTCGATCCAGATTCTTCTCGGCCACTGAGGAGCCGCCAATGGAAGAGCTGACGCCGCCGCCGAAGAGGTCGGACAGGCCGCCACCCTTTCCGCGGTGCAGGAGGATCAACACGATGAGCAGAACGCTGGTGATGACCAGGATCACCGCGAGGGAGATCGTCAGAGCAAGCAGCATTCGGGACTCCAGGTGGGTGTCAGGCCCATGGCGGGCCAGCCAAGGATAACTGATCGGAGGACGTGCCTACTCCGCAGGATGCAGACGGAAGCGGACGATCCCCACGAACTCATCGGGATCCAGGCTGGCGCCACCCACGAGGGCACCGTCAACATCAGCCTTGGCCATGATGGCGGCGACGTTATTGGACTTCACTGAGCCTCCGTAGAGCACTCGAACGGCCCCTGCCGCCTCAGCACCCCACACCTCGGCAATTCGGGCGCGAATGGCCTGGCAGACCTCCTGAGCGTCCTCAGGGGTAGCGACCTCGCCGGTGCCAATGGCCCAGACGGGCTCATAGGCAATGACCAGACCGGCAACCTGCTCAGCAGTCAGGCCCTCCAGGGAGCCATCGACCTGGGCGAGGACGTGGGGAACCTGATCCCCCGCCTTCCGCACCTCGAGAGCCTCACCCACGCAGACGATCGGGGTGATCTCGTGGCGTAGCGCCGCCTTGGTCTTGGTACTGACCACTGCGTCGTCCTCACCGTGGTACTGGCGACGCTCACTGTGACCAACAGTCACGTAGGAGCAACCCAGCTTCGCGAGCATGGCGCCAGAAACCTCGCCGGTGAAGGCGCCGGAATCCTGAGCAGAGAGATCTTGAGCTCCGTACTGAATGTCGTACTTATCACCCTCAATAAGAGTCTGTACCGAGCGAATATCGGTGAAGGGGGGCAACACGGCAACATCGACGACCTTGAAGTCATCGTCATGGAGGGCGAAGGCGAGCTTTTGGGTCAGGGCAATGGCCTCGAAGTGGTTGAGATTCATCTTCCAGTTGCCGGCCATGAGGGGTTTGCGCTCGATCTTTGCCATGTCAGTTCTCCTCAAGGATTGCGATACCCGGAAGGGTCTTCCCTTCGAGGAATTCCAGGCTGGCGCCGCCACCGGTGCTGATGTGGCTGAACTTCGAATCATCGACGTCGAGGATGCGCACTGCGGCGGCACTGTCGCCGCCACCGATCACGGTCATCGCAGAGCTCACGGCCATGGCGATGGCGACTGCCTTGGTGCCTGCGGCGAAAGCCTCCATCTCGAACACGCCCATGGGGCCATTCCAGACGACCGTGCCGGCATCAGCAATGCGCGAGGCAAAGAGATCGCAGGTGCGGGGTCCGATATCCAGGCCCATCCAGCCTGCAGGGATGGCATCCGCCGAGACGATCTCAGTGTTCGCGTCAGCGGCGAATGCATCAGCGATGACGAAGTCAACGGGAAGAAGCAGCTCAACGCCGCGCTCCCTGGCCTGTTCAATGAAACCGCGCACGGCATCGATCTGATCGGCTTCCAGCAGTGAGTTGCCCACTTCGTGGCCCTGGGCAGCAAGGAAGGTGTAGGCCATTCCGCCACCGATGAGCAGTCGGTCTACGCGACCGATCAGATTCCCGATGACGCCCAGCTTGTCACTGACCTTGCTACCACCAAGGATCACGACAAAGGGTCGAGCCGGATCGCTCAACAGTTTCGCGAAGACCGAGGCTTCCTTGTGCACGAGACGACCAGCGGCGCTGGGCAGCACGCGAGCAATATCTGTGACCGATGCCTGTTCGCGGTGTACGACGCCAAATCCATCACTGACATAGAAGTCAGCAAGTCTTGCTAGCTCTCCAGCCAGAGCCGCGCGATCGCCGGCGCTCTTGGAGTCTTCCCGCTTGTCGTAGCGAATGTTCTCCAGCAGGAGCACATCACCAGTAGACATGCCCGCGATGAGAGCCCTGGTCTGCGGACCTGTGATGTCGGCAGCCAGGGGCACATCAATGCCGAGAAGATCACTCAGACGAGCAGCAACGGGTGCGAGGCTGAACTCGGGCTTCGGTTCGCCCTTCGGGCGTCCGAGATGGGCGACGATGACGACCTTCGCACCTGCTTCACGCAGGGCGTTGATGGTCGGAAGGCCCGCCTGGATACGACCGTCATCAGTGATGACACGGGTGCCATCGGGGCCATCGGCCAGGGGCACGTTGAAGTCCGAGCGGACCAGCACCGTGCTCCCGGCGACCGAGAGATCGTCGAGTGACTTCATGGTGATTCCTAGAGCTTCGAGCCGACGAGACCAACGAGATCGACAAGGCGGTTGGAGTAGCCCCATTCGTTGTCGTACCAGCCAACGACCTTGGCCAGGTTGCCGTTCGTGTAGGTCAGGCCCGAGTCGAAGATGCACGAAGCGGGATCAGTGACGATGTCGGTCGACACGATCGGATCCTCGGTGTAATTGAGAATGCCCTTGAGTGCACCGTTCGCAGCTGCCTTGATTGCGGCATTGATCTCTTCAGCGGTCGCCGCGGTCTTCAACTCGACGGTGAGGTCAGTTGCTGAGCCCGTGGGAACCGGCACGCGCATGGCGTAACCATCAAGTTTGCCCTTGAGCTGCGGCAGAACGAGGCTGATGGCCTTGGCTGCGCCGGTGGTGGTCGGGATCATGTTCAGGGCCGCGGCACGCGCACGACGAAGATCGCTGTGCGGGAAGTCGAGGATCTTCTGATCGTTGGTGTAAGCGTGAATGGTGGTCATGAGACCGCGTTCGATACCGAAGGTGTCGTCGAGAACCTTGGCCATGGGTGCGAGGCAGTTAGTGGTGCACGAGGCATTCGAGATGATGTTGTCAGTCGCGGGGTTGTACTTGTCGTCGTTGACGCCCATGACGATCGTGATGTCCTCGCCCTTTGCGGGTGCGGAGATGATGA
>JBIJBU010000079.1:0-8308 GCA_044345075.1 Candidatus Nanopelagicales bacterium
GATAGCGAATGTCGCCGGGGACCAGCGCTGCGTCGATGAGTTTCTCCGGGGCCAGGAATGCCGCGCCGATGCCGGTGCAGCCGGCACCGTACGGATACGCCTCGGTCGTGATGCGCAGCCCTTGATCGCGCCCCCTCTCGAGCAGCGCATGGACGCGATCTACGTGCCGGGTCGAGGTGCTGTTGATGTGGCACAGGTGCATGTGAGCGCCGGTGGCGAGTGCTGCGGTGACCACCTCCGCAGCACCGAAAAGGCCGCTGTCAGGTCGGGAAAGCTCGCGCACGTGGGTATAGGTCACGGAGCGCTCGTCCGCGGCAAGCTGAGCCAGATCGAGGTACTCAGCGCCGGTCGACTCCTCGCAGTAGCCGAGCAAGACACCGATACCCAGGGCGCCTTCTGCGAGTTGCCCTCGAAGCCCGTCGAGCATCGCTAGGTTCTCGGACACCGACAGTGCGCGGTGCCAATCAGCGTTGTTGATGTTGGCGAGAAATGCGTCAAGCCCCGCACCCACGTCAATGCCGCACACGGACATGCGCACCAGTGCCCAGGATGCGGAGAATCCGTAGTGATTAGGACTCCCTTCCTCCCCGACCGACGCGTAGGCACCTGCAACATCGAGCTCACCACCCTCAAGCTCGAGCGCAGTCGTGACGCCATCGCATACCTGCAGGGCTCGTGACGCAAAGTCACGGCAGTGACTGTGCAGATCGATGAAGCCCGGGGCCAGTACCAGGCCGGTGAGGTCAAGTTCGCGCAAGCCGTGCAGGCCTGCTGAGCCACCGATGACCACTGCGGTAATCGTGCTGCCGTCGACTGCAACGTCGCACACTGCATCAAGAGAGGTCTCTGGATCAATGGTTCGCGCACCACGCAAGACCAGGTCATGTTCGCTCATGCTCACTCCTCTCGCTTCGCAGCAGAACCGACAGGCATCTTCGAAGCGTCGAGGGTGACTTCGGTGCTGGAGCGTGTCATCGTGACTCCCCTGAACCAGGAACCCAGCCGGGACGAGGCACGCTCGCACGCAGCAGTTGGGTGTACTCGTGTCGTGGATTGTCGAGCACGGAACCTGTCTCCCCACGTTCGACGATCTGACCGCCACGCATGACCATCACTTCATCTGTCACATGGCGCACTACAGCAAGATCGTGGCTGACGAACACGTAGGCGACACCTGTCTGTTCGCGGATATCCGCCAGCAAATTGAGGATCTGTGCCTGGATGGAGACATCCAGCGCAGCCACAGACTCGTCAAGAATCAGTCCGCGAGGCTCCGTGGCGAGTGCACGCGCGATCGCCGTGCGCTGCCGCTGCCCGCCAGACAGGACAGAGGGGCGTGAGGTTAGCACCCGCTCAGGCATGCCCACGAGGTCAATGAGGGCGCGAGCACGTGCGTCGAGAAGATTTCGATCCACGCCGGAGACACGCAACGCCTCGCGCAAAGCGTCACCAACAGTTTGCCGGGGATCAAGCGAGGAATAGGGATCCTGGAACACGATCTGCAAAGACCGCGCGCGACGCCATCGTTGGCGAGCGCTCTTCGCCGGAAGCGAGCAGTTCTCGCCCGCGATCTCAATTGAGCCCGAGGTGGGTCTTTCGAGTCCGACCAGCATCTTGGCGAGAGTTGTCTTGCCGGATCCGGACTCACCCACGATGCCCAAACTGCCGCCATGGGGTAACTCGAATGAGACGTCATCAACGGCCACTAAGTCGCCGTACACCTTGCGCAGTCTTTGCGTGACGATGAGGGGTGCGCTCACGCCGACCCCCACAGGATTTCTCCCGCACGGTGGCAGCGAACCTCATGCCCATCCGCGAGAACCATCGAGGGCTGATCGGAGCGACAGGCGTCGAGCACGAACGTACAGCGCGGCGCGAAGGTGCACCCAGCAATATCTTCGAGTCCGGATGCAGGTTGACCGGGGATCGCCCTGAGCCGGGTCTCGCGAGCCTCGAGCCGCGGCCTCGCGTCGAGCAGTGCCCGCGTATAGGGATGTCGTGACTTCTCGTGAAGCTCGTCCGCCGGAAGAGTCTCGACGATGCGGCCGGCGTACATCACGTGGATGGTGTCGCAGACCGCGGCAGCGAGCTCGAGATCATGAGTCACGAACACCATGGCCATGCCGCGCTCGCGCCTCAACTTGTCGATGAGGGCCATCACGGCCGACTGCGTCGTGACATCAAGAGCCGTGGTGGGCTCATCAGCGAGCAAGAGTTCGGGTTCGTAGAGCAGTGTCGAGGCAATCATCACTCGCTGCAGCAAGCCACCGGAGAGCTGGGCCGGAAATGAGGTAAGTCGTCTCTCGGGATCGGTGACTCCGACTTCATCCAGTACCTCGACCGCCTTGTCCCGCGCTCGCGAGCGGCTCCAGCCCAGGTTCGTGACAACGTTCTCGATCAGGAAATCACCGACCTTACGGACCGGATTGATCGCAGCGCGTGGATCCTGGAAGACCATCGCTACCTGAGCTGAGCGGTAGCGGCGGAGGCGATCCGACGACATCGAGGCAACGTCCTCCCCGAAAAAACGCAGGTTGCCCTTCTGTGTGGCGGCGGGCGGGAGCAACCCTGCGATACTTCGCACGGTCAAGCTCTTGCCGGAGCCTGACTCCCCCACAATGCCGACTGCCGCCCCTGCACCCACCGAAAGGTCAACCCCATGCAGGATGCGCCCCATTCCGCCCGGAATAGGTACGTCGAGTGTGAGACCTTCGACCTCGAGGAGGCTCATTCGACTCCCCACATCCGAGCGAGTCGATCTCCGAGCACTCCGAACGAGACAGCGGCGAGCACCAAGCAGCTTCCCGCTGCCAGGGTCTGCATGGGATAGCCCTGCAATAGTCCAGGCGCACCCGCAGCCACCATGGCGCCCCAGTCAGCCGTTGGTGGCTGTACGCCGAGACCGAGGAAGGATAGGCCACCGAGATCGAGGGTCGCGTAGCCGAATGTGATGATCGCCTGCGCGATGATAAACGGCAGCAGATTGGGCAGCACGTGCCGAATGACGATTCGCAGATCGCCATACCCCATCACTCGGAATGCCTTCACGTACTCCATTCCGGTCTCGCGCAGTGCGGTACTGCGCAGCAACCGCGCCATGCCGGGCGTGTAGGCGAGTGTGAGCGCGATGACTGCGATACCTAGGCTGGGGCCGAAAATCGTCACCAGCACGATGGCGAGCAGCAGTCCAGGAAACGCGAAGGCGATATCAAAGGCAGCCGACAGGCCGGCGTCGGTCCATCCACGACGCCAGGCCGCAATGAGCGCGAGCGTGGTGCCGAGAACCGTCGAGATCAGCACGAGCATCATCGGTCCGATAAAGCTGCTTCGAGCTCCGACCAGAATCCGGGAGAAGAGGTCACGACCCAACTCGTCGAAACCGAGAGGGTGACCGGGAATCGGGCCAACATTGGCGTAGGCGATATCGATCGAGTCAGGGTCATGCGGGGCAAGCGCGGCCCCGAAAATGGCGATGAATGCAAACAGGATGATGATCGCTAGGGCGATCCATCCCAGGAAGCCAAGGTGCGAGAGCCTGCTGCGCTTGCGCGGCCCGACCAGGGCTGCTGCTTGAGCGATAGACATCAGGCACTCTCCGATCGAACACGTGGATCGAGGTACCAGTAGAGAATGTCAACGAGGATGTTCAGTACCACAAACGCCACCACCAGGATCAAGGTCACTGCCTGAACAACAGCAAGATCCTGCTGACGAGCTGCTGTCACGAGTAGCTTGCCGAGCCCCTCGATGGCGAACGCCTGCTCCACAAAGGCAGTGCCCACGATGAGTCCGGCGAGAATGAGCCCCGAGATGCTCAGAATCGGAAGGAGGCCATTGCGCAGGACGTGTCGGCTGATGATCAGCCGGCGAGGGATCCCTCGGACAGTAGCCGTGGCGACATGGTCGCGACTGAGCTCGGTGCGAACTGATGCGCGCGTCGTCCGTGCGACGAATGCGCTTGCACCGAGCGCTAGTGCAAGCGACGGTAACACAAGATGCCATAGCGTGTTGATCGGATTGCCGTCACCGATTCCGATCGCAGGAAACCAGCCGAGTCGTAGTGCAAAGACGTTGATGAGCACGAAAGAGGACACGAACGCCGGGATGGACGACACGAGGGTTGCTGTGGCCATCGTGGCCGTATCGATGGCGCCGCCGCGCAATGCCGCCACGATTCCGAGGGTGAGTCCAAACACCATGATCATGATGAATGACATCACTACCAAATAGAGCGTGGTCGGCACTCGGGACTCGAGGAGGACAGACACATCGGTGTTGAAGGACGCGGACTGCCCCAGGTCACCCGAGAACACGCCACCGAGCCAGGAGAAGTAGCGGGTGAAGAACGGATCGTCAAGGTTGTACTCAGCCCGCAGCGCGGCTAGGCGCTCTGGTGTCGTGGGTTTCCCCGCCGTCAGGAAGTCAACCGGATCGCCCGGTGCCAGATAGAGCGCAGTGTGGACGAGCAGAGTGATCGCGAGGATTGTGACGAGCCCTAGAAGGATGCGGCGCCCGAGAAAGGACCTCATGGGGTCATCCTCGAGCACCGCCCCCTACAACCTGCGAATGTGTCACGGAGCTCCGAGCTGATTGGCCCACGGACTCCAAATGTGCGCCGGAGCCGTGACTACCGCGCCGGTAATCGCATTGCTCAGGAAGTAGGCATTCGGCGAGGTAGTCGTCGGGATCCATGCGAAGTCCTCAGTCATCAGTGACTGTGCCTCGATCACAATTGCCGCACGCTCGTTCTCATCAACAGTCACGAGTGCCTTGGCGAGCAGGTCTGCTGCCTGAGGGTTCTTGTAGCCGCCCCAGTTCCCTGAGCCATCAGGCAGGCCTACCATCGAATAGATCGACAGTGGATCTGTCACCAGGCTGAGAAAGTTCGTCTCGAAGATATCAATGTCAGGCTTCTCCTGTGAGCTGAACAAGGTCCCCGCAAAGTCGAACCCGACCTTTTTGATGCTCGCATCGAAGCCAATCGACTCCGCTGCAGCCTGCAGAACGAGGGCACTGTTGACTGAGTCGGGCAGTTCTGAGAAGGCCGCGATCACCAGGCGCGGATTGCTGACACCCGATTCGGCAACTAGCTTCTTTGCCGCCTCGAGATCCTGAGTGGGTAGCGGCAGCGCATCCCAGGCAGCGCCGTAGGCGTCAACCGCGTAACCCCATGATCCCGGAGTGGCCAAGGCCTTGGCAGGAGAGCCGGAACCGCCCGTCATCGTCTGGATGAGGCTGGTGTAATCCAGGGACTTCGCGAGAGCCTCGCGAAGCTTGGGATTCGACATGGAGCCTTCGGAGTTCCAGATCGGAACCCAGGCACCGAAGGCCGTGCCGCGGCCAAAGCCAACAGATCCGTTGGTCGCGTCCTTCAGGGGCGAAATCGACGAAGGAGGCAGCAGGAAAGCCCCGTCGATCTGTCCTGACTTCATTCCGGCCACGGCAGCCGCCGGATCGGTCACGAACGAGTATGTGATCTGACCCGAGAGTTGCTTGCCCTCTCCCTTGCCCCACCATGAGGGATTAGCAGTGATGACGATGCTCTTGCCTGGAGTCCACGAGTCGAGGGAGTACGGCCCGGAACACATCAGTGATCCACCGGGCTGTCCGAAGGTCTCCTTATTCGCCTCGAAAAAGGACTTCGAATAGACCGCGGATGCACTCGTCGCAAGATTCGACCTGACGAGCACATCTGGCTTCGACAAGGTGATCGTCAGCGTTGATGCGTCGGTGGCAGTCACGTTCGAGATGGCCTTCAGATCGCCGGCGTACTGGGACGCGGGATCCGTACGCGCGCGATCAAGCGCAAATGCAGCATCCTGTGCCGTCACCGGCGTGCCATCCCAGAATGTCGCATCGGTGCGCAGCTTGGCCACCAGCGTGGTCGGATCCGTCTCCGTCACCTCAGTCGCCAAGCCCGGCTGGATTGATCCATCGGGGGCGATCGTCAGCAGCGACTCGCACAGGTTGACTCCGACGACGTTCTGGGAGCCACTCCACGTCAGGCTCGGGTCGAGCGACAGCGGCTCGCCGTCACCCAGGTTCCAGTTCACGTTCGCGATGGGCGAGACGCCCGGAGGTGTCGACACGGTCAGGGTGTCAATGGGCGCTGCGGCCGTCTCGGCGGCATCAGGGGAGGTCGTCCCTGAGCTCGAGGGAGCCGGCGCACCCGAGCAGGCCGCAAGCACCAATGTCAGTACCGAGGCAGTGCCCGCGAGAGCCGGACGTCGTCCCACGAATCGAATGCTGGAAATGGCCATGAAGTCTCCTGGAGTGGGCAGATAAACCTCTGCGTAGAATAGTTATGCTAAGGCAAATTAGAACGCAAGAGTTTCCGAAAAGTGACAAAATTCGATTGAAAAACGATGTGAGCACTAGGTCTGCTAGTCAGACAGGCACTCCGAAAACGGGCGGATCGCTCCGCTCAATCCTCTGTTCGTAACCTTTTTGGGCTAATTGTTTGGAGCCGTCTGTGGCCGCCCTGACGCCGTACGCTGAGAGCGCCGACATCGTGCACGCACGGCATTGGGTGGCAGGTGCGGCTACGACCCACGGGTCCGATTCGACACGGGCGGTCAAGGATCCTGCCAATGGACTCACGACAGGTGACTTCACCGTGGGCACTGCCGTCATCGTGGATCAGGCAGTACTGGCTGCCGCAGAAGCAGGCCCCTTTTGGCGGGCGCTCGGTGCTCAGGCACGCGCGCAACTCCTTGCTCAAGTAGCCGACAGACTTGCCGCCGCGGCGCCTGTGCTGGCTGAACTCGAGTCACGCGAGATGGGCAAGCCGGTGGCGATGGCCCAACAGGACATCGAGGAATCAGCCACGTGGTTCCGTGAAACAGCCGAGTCCGCTCCTGACTTCTTCGTCCCCATGGCCGCCGGCACCAGTCGTGTGGCACGCAGGCCTTACGGTGTCTCAGCGCTTGTCACTCCGTGGAACTATCCGGTGTGCCAGGTCACTGACATCCTCGCCGGCCTGCTCGCAGCAGGAAACACGGTCGTGGTGAAGCCCAGCGAGAAGGCTCCTCTCTCGGTAGCGGCTCTTGGCCCGTTGCTCGACATCCTCCCTCCCGGCGTCGTCAATATCGTCCTCGGCGAGGGTGAGGCGGGCGCCGCACTCGTAGCGCACCCACTCGTAGAGCTCGTCCACTTCACCGGCTCCGTGGCCACCGGGCGCAAGGTCGGTGCAGCCTCAGGCGCGCGGCTCGTTCCCTGCTTCCTCGAGCTCGGGGGTAAGGACGCACTCGTCATCGATCGCGGCGTCGACATCGCGGAGGCTGCGGAACTCGCCGCAGCAGGCGGATGGGTCAACACCGGCCAGGTATGCACGTCCATCGAGCGTGTGTACGTGCACCGCGACATCGCTGAAGACTTCGTGGCCGCGCTCGTGACTCAAGCGGGCTCATGGTCGATCGGTGTTGGTCTCGATCCTACGACTCGCATGGGCCCGCTCGTCGACGGCGAACAACGTGATCACGTGCACCGGCATGTGACCGAAGCCCGTCTTGCAGGAGCCTCAGTGCCGATTGGAGGGGAGATCCTGCCCGGACCGGGGTTCTTCTACCCGCCCACCGTTGTCGTGGGTGCACGGGATGACAGCCTGCTGATGACGGAAGAAACCTTTGGGCCAGTGATCGCTGTTCGTATCGTGAACTCGTTCGAGGAAGGCATCCGTCTCGCTGATGAGTGTGATTACGGCCTCACTGCAACTGCGCTGACACACGATCTATCGCACGTCGAGCTGGCAGCCGGCCTCAACGCAGCGGTCGTGACCATCAATGGTGGTGGAAATGAACCTGTGAACGCACCATTCGAACCCGCGAAGTCCAGTGGTATCGGACGCGTCTACTCAGGCCCGCGCTCACTTGACTCTTTCACCCGTCCGTATGCGGTCAGCATTGGTGGCACGGCATGAGCCACGACGAGTTCGATGTGCGTGCGGCGCTCACCGACTGGTACGCCGCGATGACGGCGCACGACATTCCCGCGGTGGGAGAGGCTCTCACGGAGTCGTTCCTCCTCATTGAGCATGACGAGCTACTCGATCGCTCCCAGCTTCTCGAGATCCTGTCAAGCGAGTCCGACGACGACTTCATCGCCGAACTGACCGACTTTCGCGTGACAGTCCATGGCGATGTCGCCTGGAGCACGCATCGCAACCACGAGGTGTACACGCCCGCCCTGGGAGAGCAACTTCAGCTTGAGTTCTTGGAGACAGTCGTGCTCGTTCGCCGTGACGGACGCTGGCTTATCGATCGCTACCACGCGACGCGGCTCTTCCCCGCGACGATGTAGAGCAGCAACC
>JBIJBU010000012.1:0-26363 GCA_044345075.1 Candidatus Nanopelagicales bacterium
GAGCCCGAGTCTAAGAAGGCACCCGCTTGGAATCAATTCCTCCCTTGACCGGCGGGCCAAAAGATTACTGCACGCAGAAACGCTGTTCTGAGGGCGAAATGGGTGGTGGGGCGGGTTGGGCTCGAGCCGACGACAACCAGCAGATGAGTGGGTGGCGGGGCTCAGCCTCATCGGCAGTTCACCGACACGGCCACGGACTCACTTTCGGTGTTCAGACCACTCGAGCCATTGGCGTGCGTCTAGGCTTAACCCGTGAGTAACTCCATGTTCGAGGACGAGACGATGGGTCCCGAACACATGGCCAAGCAGGAGCGGGTCCAAGCCTTACTCAATGGCAATGACGCTGATTACGACCGGTTTTCCCGCAGCGGGAGCTTCGCCGACGATTCTGGTTTCGATGACCAACCGATGCGGCGTGGAAGTGTCGCCGCCGATGAGGGCAACTTCCTTGCGGTGCGTCCGAACACCGGCCTGGAGGGCCCCGGATTTGGCCAGTCGTTCTTCGCGGAAGACGACAGTGACTCCGACGCGGAAAATCTCGCTGCCAACGGGAGCAACTTGATTTCGGCGCGCCCGAATTCCCGCGGCGTGGCCCGAGGCGATGACCTGTCGACCATCAGGGAGGCCGACAGTGACGCGGAGGAAGACGGTGTCGCTGCTCAAGGTGCGCAACCGAGGGCTCAACGAAGCGGCTCAATGCGACGTGCAGGTGCTCCTTCACTTGAGCCCATGGCCTTTGGCAGGGAGCGGGCAGGCACAACCGTCGGCTGGAAGAATTCGCCATTCACCCCCGACATCTATCGCAACCACGAAGAGGAAGACATCTTCGACGGCTACGCAGCACGCCTCAAGGAGCGATCTCCTGAACTAGACCATCTCAAGATCAATGCCAACTTCCTGCGCGGGCGCATGGAGCACAATCCGGGGGTTCTCGATTTTGGGGATGGCGAGCAAGCGCCAGAGCGCGGCCCCCTGACTCAGGCTCAGATGTTCGAGGAGGGCGAAAAACTCGACTATCAACAAGACGAGAAAGACGTGAACCAGCGGTACCTGTCTGAGACGCGCCATCACAATTACTGGACGAAGGCGCATCCCAATCGTCCGAATCAAGGTGCCTTCATGTCAAAGCCGGATGCCGGCTGGGATCGCGTGAAGTCACGCGGATTCCTGGGACTTCCGTGGTTCGCGAGCATGCTCGGTAGCAAGCTCTTCGGCATGAAGGGTGGCCGCTACGACCAACGCAAGTCAGATCTTGCTCGTCGAAATGGCACGTTTGAGCGCGCACGCGAGACCTATGGCTCGAGACCTGAGGGTCGGAAGGGCGTGACGCCGGATTGGATCAACGAATCGAACTGGGCACGCGAGAAGTGGGCGTCGGCCGAGCGACAGACGAATCCCGCAGCGCACGCGCAGGCACGCCTAGCGGCCAAGTGGGGTCTCTAGCCTCCCGCTTTTCTACGTGGGTCTTCACACTAGGACGGCCGCGCAGCCGCACGCTCATGCAGACGAGGCCACGGCCCTCGTCGTAGTGAGTGGGGCGGGTCGGGCTCGAACCGACGACGACCAGATTATGAGTCCGGGGCTCTAACCAGCTGAGCTACCGCCCCCGTTGGGGATGCTGAATCCTATCGGCCCGAATACTTGGGGATACGGACTAGTGCACGAGTGGCTAGACGGTGGGGAGATCGCCATCGAGCAACTGCTGGGCGACGATATCGAAGTAATACTCCGTCTTCCCCGGCTGCTTGGTGAGAACCCAGATGAGATCGAATCGATCATCTGGCCACTTGTGAGGGATTTCCGAGGCGTTCGCCACCGGAAACTTCGCGAGGACATCGGTCACCGAGCCGTGATGCCAGACCACGAGAGTTGATCGAGTGTCGACGAGGATCGATTCGCTGAGCTCTGCAACCTGCTCATGGTCGAAACTCTGATCGACAGTCAGCGCGAGCCGATGCGCGAGAGGCGTGGCCGTGTCGACCTCGCGCTTGCTCTTGTAGCCATCGGTGGCCTTCGTGGCGACGATGCGCTCCGGCATGACCACATTCGGGTGAGTGGGGTAAGGCGCATGAGCGAAAAGCGCAGCGAGCGCTCCTGCCCTTGTCCATCCGCGGACCGAGAGTGAATGAGGGTCGTTCTCGCCCTTGTGGTTGATGCCATGAGGCGGGCCATCATCGCCCGGCTTCTCACCATGCCGAATGAACATGACAACGTCGGGAGATGACATGGCGCAAGCCTAATCGCCTTCGGCCTCAGCCCAGAGCTTGCGCTGGTTCTCGGCGGACATCTCATCGAGGTAGTGCGGTCGAGCTCTCCCCAAGATCTCGAAACCCGTTTTCGTTGGCGCAGCTGAGGGGGCTGCACGCACCGGCTGTGCCTGCTCAACCGGCGGGGCCTGTTCGTTCTCGATGAATGATCCCGATCGGGGCATCGCGTCATACATCGCGTCGGCGTTATCGACACCCGAATCTCCCCCCGCGTCGTGGACTGATTCCTCTCCGACCGTCCCACGGGGGACGTCGTCAAAGCTCGGCGGCGTCTGCCCGAGCTGGGGCGTGGCGAAGGCTCCGTTGAAGTAAGGCTGGCTGCGCGGACTTGGTGAATCTGGTCGGCCGAGTTCGTCGGGGTCGGCCAAGCCCGCGTAGGGGTCGGCCCTGAGGTTCTTGTGCAAGCTGTAGTTCTTGACGAATGGATCTTGCCTCTCCGCATCATTGCCGGCCAGAGCCGAGTGCGGCGTGTTCCAGAAGCCAGATCCCTTCGCCGGTGTGAGCGCGGAGCCGGTGTCGCGGCTTTTCGCACCGAAGAGTGACCTGAATCCACTCCAAGCACGCTTCAGGCTGGATCCGATCCGCGAAAACAGGCCCGCTCGACGACGCGTCGCGGCGCCGCCGCGGACGGGCACCTGAGGTCGCGGAGCAGCCGACATGGGCATTCCGGAAGCGGAGGCCAGGGCCGTCCGCTGAGCGACGGGCGCCACGACGGGCGACGGCTGTATGGGGAGACCGCCATCATCGGAATCACCGTAGGGATCCTGGTCGGGCACGGAACGCAGATAGTCGTCGTCGCGCTGCGGTGCCCTGGCGCGAATGAAGCTCGAGGCCAGGTATTCAGGCTGGTGGGCCGACACGAGCCGAGAATAAGCCCTGGATGGAGATTGCTCATCTCTTTACCCCAGGACAACCTGCCGTAGGTGTGGGTTCGCAGCAGTGTGCCTTATCCGCAGAACTTGCCGAGATCCGCGAATGCCGCTGCGCTCGCGTCCTGGAACCCCTGAGTCTGGGCGATCTTCAACGTCTCAGCGTCCACCCCACTGGCCTTTGCCATGTCATCGACCGTGCCGTTCTCGAGGGCCGGGTTCTGGAGCAAGGTCAAGAAGATGGCCATGGTGACCTGAAGTTCAGCTACCTGCCTTTCGGTAAGCGCCTTGAGTCGCTCGGCCTGGCCGAGAGCCTGAGTGCCCTTGATCAGTCGCTTTGCCGCGAGCAGGACGCCAGCTTCGGTGTCGCCGGAGTTCTCCGGCAGAGCCGCCTTGTCATAAAGAGGTGCGGTGAGCAGGCAGAAAGCGTTCTTGCTCAGGTTGGACGGGACCGGTGACGGATCAGCGGCGAGTTCGGCGGCGTCCTCCGATGACAGTGCCGAAGCTGCGGGCGAGGCTGCATCCGAGGCCACTGCTTCCGTCGAACTCGATGCAGCAGGACTCGCGGAGGTTGCCTCGGTCGCGGTCGACGAGTTGGAGCAGCCAGTGAGCACGAGCGCAGCGCACATCCCCAACGCGGCGAAAGTTGCGGAGAGGGCTCGAACGCGTGACATGTGACTCCTATCGGGATGTGCCACCAGTCTACGCAATCGCAGTCGGAGCCCTGCTCGTGGCCGAAAGGCACCGATGAACTCAAGCGGGGGCTGATACGTCCAGCCCACACGCGGATCCGACGAAAATGGGATACTCACCGTGTGCCCAGGCCTTCCCCGATGAAGAATTCCGCGGCTGGTAGTCGAGGCCACTGAGCAATGGTGACGCCATGACCTTCGAGTTCGAGGACACACCTGTCAACGCAAGCCCGTTGGCTCAAATCGGCCCGGAGTCCGACAACTTCGCCTCTCGGCCGGATGTGGGGATGCCCAATTCCCTGCTTCAAGAAGAGGCGGTCGGATACAACCGCGTGGAGGAGCGGGACTATCGCAACAGACTCCAAGCGGACAACGATCCCTATGCCATGTTCGAAGGTGCTTCCCAGCGCAGCCAGAGTTTTGCGGGCAGCGATCACGGATTCGCCCCGCCATCGCGTGGTGCAGGGCTTATTCAGGAAGAGTCGATGCCGATGATCGGCGGGGGTGGGCCGATCCAAGGGCAGGCATCGTCGACAGATTTCTCGAACCCGCGTCGTTATCTCAACATGCAAGATGAGCTCGCAGGCGTGTACGGCAAGGACGCCCCGGCGGTATCGCCGGAGAGGTTCGCGGAGATCGAGCGCACCTACCGCAAGGGCCATATGGAAGGGCCCCAAGCGAGTCAATGGGGCTTGCAGATGAACTACATCAACGAACATGAGGCTCATCTGGACAAGGAGGAGGAGCTCCGTGAGGACAACGACGAGGATGCGGACGCCTACGGAAAGAACGCCGACTTCAATCGCGTGATGTACAGCCGCGAGGGTCAGGCCGAGGTACCGGGCGCTCCCGCGTCTTATCTACCTGCGCAACGGGCGGCGAAGCTCCAGGAGTTCAATGCCAATCCTGAAGGCCTGCCCGCAGGAGAACCAGCTCGCAAACGAGGACTCCTGAGCGACCGATCAGTGGGCTTCAGCGCTGACACAGTTGAACGACCGAACGGATATCGGGCATCTCCCGAGGGCTATGAGGGACTCAAGGCACCGGCGACCGCCGCACCGCAAGCCGGCTGGGACAACCCCAGCCAGAGTTGGCTGGGAGCATTCTTCGGGGGCATTTTCGGCGGCAAAGGTCGAAAGTTCAGGAATCAGCAACTGCAGGAACGCCGCTCAAAGGTTCAGTCTGCATTCGGAGAGACACCGGGCGCGATGCCGGCCTGGGTAAAGGCCTCCGCCTACGGGCGCTCGAAATGGCAGAAGCTCGCCGCTGCCCGCACACGCACCCGCAGATAATTGAAGGGCCGATCCGAGGACCGGCCCTTCTCGCTGGCTCCCCCATCTGGACTCGAACCAGAAACCCTTCGATTAACAGTCGAATGCTCTGCCAATTGAGCTATGGGGGATCAAGGCCTGAGAAGGATATCAACCGTGGGGCCGCGCTACGAATCGGGCTGGTTCAGATGCCCAGGGCCTCGCGCAGTGAGGCGAGCTCTTCGTCAGCACGGGCCCGCAGAGCAGGATCCGAGGAGTTGAGCCCGGTATCGAACACAACCGACCACCAGATGGTGCCCTCATCGCCATCACGGCGGGCGACCAAGCGGGCTCCCGCACCGTCACCGAGTTCGACGTGCTCGGAGATCACCACACTCTCGGTGACCAGGGCGAAGACGGCAGCCGGCAGATCGCCGGATTCCTCGACACGAAGCTTCAAGGTGCCCTTGGTTGCACCTGTCGTGTCGTGCACTGTGATGTTGAGAATCGGCTCGTCCCAGGTGGCCTTGCTGATGGAATCCCAGCGGAGCCGCTCCTTGACCTGTTCGGGATACAGCGCCTTGTCGGTGGCGAGGGTGTAACGGTCGTTGGCAGGGTCGACTCCCCACGCGATGACACGCTCTCCCTTGGGGATCTCAAGGCGTTCACGGACACCGGCGGGTAGGCGGCGCGTGCGTCGTAGACCGAACATCAGGTGGTCTGCCCTGTCGCATTGGCGCGCAGTGATCGGCGGTAGTCCTCGAGCGCCATCAGATCGCGCATGACCTCGGTAGCTGCTTCGGGATCATCGTCGGTGCGCTGCAGACGACCCTTCAGTTCTTCGATGCGACGGGAGGCATCGAGTTCGAGCAGGCGCGCGATAACGCTGGTTGCGTAGCGAACATCTTGACCGGCGTCGGCGGGTAACGGATCGACCGAGAGCTCGCGCACCAGATTGCGCACTTGGTCGTCAGCGCAGTGCTCCAGCACCGCATCGATCCAGGCGAGACCATCGATGTTCTCGGAGGGATACCCCGCGCCGGCGATTGCCTGATGAACAGCCACGGCGCTCGGGTGCGTGTAGGCGGTCTCTTCCACGCTCTCGTACCAGTGCGTGACGATGGCCGGTTGCTGCAGGGCGCACTTGAGTGCCTCGCGCTCAATCACCATCACCGGATCACGTCGGCCAGGTTGAGTCGGGCGAGTGGGCAGGGTCTGCTGCGGCGGCTGCGCATCACGGGCTACCGGCGCAGTTGACTTGCCGCCCTTGCCCACAGCCTTTCTCACTGTCTCGACATCAAGGCCGAGCCACTTCGCGAGTTCCCGCGTGTATTCCGGGCGGATCGCTGCATCGCGAATCTTCGCGACGATCGGCGCCGCATCGTTCATCGCAGCAATGCGACCCTCGACGCGATCAAGATCGTGCTGCTTGAGCGCCGACTTGATGGCGAATTCGAACAAGGGAACCCGTCGATCGACAAGTGCCTTGACCGCCGCATCGCCCTGCTGCAGGCGAAGATCACAGGGGTCGAGACCGCTGGGCTCGACTGCCACGAAGGTCTGACTCACGAACTTCTGGTCTTCCTCGAATGCGCGCAGGGCAGCCTTCTGCCCTGCGGCGTCGCCATCGAAGGTGAACACCACGCTGCCGCGCATCTGGTCGGAGTCCATGAGCAGTCGGCGCAGGACCTTGATGTGCTCGGCGCCGAACGCGGTGCCACAGGTAGCAACTGCATTCGTCACGCCTGCGACATGGCACGCCATGACGTCGGTGTAACCCTCGACGATGACGGCCTGCTGTTCCTTGGAGATCTCCTTGCGAGCAAGATCAATGCCATAGAGCACCTGGCTCTTCTTATAGAGAGGTGACTCAGGGGTGTTCAGGTACTTGGGCCCCTGGTCATCGTCATAGAGCTTGCGAGCTCCGAAGCCGACGACATCACCGGCGAGATCCTTGATCGGCCAGACCACTCGGCCGCGAAAACGGTCATAGATACCGCGATCACCCTGACTCACGAGGCCGCCGGCCTGCAGCTCAGCGTCAGTGAACCCCTTCTTGCGCAGATGCGAGGTCAGGGCGTCCCACGACTTGGGCGCGTAGCCGACACCGAAGTGGGCACACACCTCATTGTCGAAGCCGCGCTGCTTCAAGAATTCACGGCCGACCTGGGCCTCGGGTGACTCGAGCTGGTGGCGATAGAACTCCGCGGCTGCCTTGTGGGCCTCAACCAGCCTGGTGCGCTGACCGGCCTGGCGATTGACCGCGGCGCCGCCGTCAACGTAGCGAAGCTCGACATTGGTCTTGGCCGCGAGTTTCTCGACCGACTCGGCAAAGCTCAGATGATCGATCTTCTGGAGGAAGGAGAGGACGTCACCGCCCTCGCCACAGCCGAAGCAGTACCACATGCCCCGACTAGGAGTGACATGGAAACTGGGGCTGCGCTCATCGTGGAAGGGGCAGAGGCCCTTCATAGAGCCGCCGCCGGCGCTCTTCAGCGTGACGTACTCGCGCACGACCTCGTCGATCTTGGCCCGTTCACGGACTTCCGCGATGTCCTCATCGCGAATCCGGCCGGCCATGGGCTGATTCTAGGCGGCGGTCACCCACCTGCCGACGATAGAAGTCCACACCCCCCGGGTAGATCGGGAGACGCACACCCCCGTTCCTCCGGTGGCACCTCTGCAGATGTGCACCGGAGCCACGTCTCCCGCCCCGAACCGACGAATCTGCTTGTCGGCTTCACGAAAAGTAGTGGCAGCGCGGAGGTTGGGCCTCACTTCAGCGGCTCGACCGAGGACAAATCAGGATATGTCCCGACTTTCCCCAGTTCGCCATTGAGCCAGACCGTGGCGTAGGGCGGCACTATCGTTCGTGCACCAGTAGCGATTCGGCTGGATCTGCACGTGTCGGAAGGGCAACCCGGGGAGGACTCATGAGCTCTGAACCCGTGTTCGGGTTGCCGTCCCTACTGCGACTTCTGTCGAATCACCCCGACGGGCAACACTTGACGACAGCGCTCAATGACGGCATCTTCACCTCATTCGATGCGCGTGCCACCGTGATGTGGTTGGTCGAGGATCGACAGTCCCTCGGGATGGTGGGTTACGCCGGATTCAGTGATGCGGACCTCGCGCGATGGCATCGCATTCCCCTGACCTTCGACTCCCAAATGGTCGATGTGGTTCGTCATGGCGAGGTCTACGTCACGGCAAGCTCCGACTTCCCCACGAAGTACCCGAACGCCACCTTTGACCGAGACCACTACCAACTGATGATGGATCGCCTGAGCATGAACGAGGGCGACCTCGTGGGAGTACCGATTGTTCACCAAGGCATCACGCACGGGGTCGTCCAGTTCACGACCGAAACCCCACGCGACTGGAATGCGCATGACTTCTCAGTGCTCACCGCAATCTCCTCGGCACTCGGGCTCTGGGCTACCCACCCCCACACTCCCGTCGCTCCCCTGTACCGATCTGCAGGAATTGAGCCGATGCTGATGTTCACGCAGCGCCAGCAGGACATTGTCGAGCTGGTCAATCGGGGCGTCGGCAACCACCAGATCGCTACTGAGCTCCACGTCTCGGTCTCCACGGTCAAGCAGGAACTCCAGAGGATCATGCGTTCCACCAGCACGAGCGATCGGCTCACTGCCGCGCAGCGGGCTGTCGAGATGGGTTTGCTGGCGGCAGCAGAGAATTGAGCTGCGGGTCGGTCTTCCTAAGTGAGCTCGACCGATGTCTAATGGAGTCATGAACAAGAAGCCGCTCATCGCCCTTGCCGCTGTCTCCCTCGCCGTCTCGGCAGCAGTCGGAGTTGCTCCCGCCGTCTCGGCAGCCCCGAAGTCGACCCTGGTTGTCACCCAACTGCCTGCGCAGGTGCGCTTGATCCCCGGCGAGCACATCACGCTGTCGCTCTCCACGAACAAGACCACCGGCTACACCTGGTCAACCAAGGTCACTGGGAAGACCTCGGCCGTGAAGGTCTTCCAGGGCGTCTACGCCGCTCCTGCCTCGACCGACGGCATGGTTGGCGTTCCCGGCACCACCACCTGGGATATCGAGGCCAAGGCCGTCGGCACCGCCACGGTCAACGTGATCGCCACGAGCCCGGGCGGAACTGCAGAGGCGCCGCAGAAGCTCACGATCATCGTGATGAAGAAGCAGTAGCAGCTTCTTCATCTCTTCGAGTCAGTGACGCACTAGCCGTGCGTGCCAATCGACGATGCTCACATCAGTGAGGCTCGCGATCTGATCGACGATCACTCGATTGCGCTCGCCATCGGTGTGTGCTGAATCGAATGAGGGCTTGAGCCAAGCTTCGAGCGAACGACCGCCATCGAGCACGAGTGCGTGATACAGCTCGGCAATCTGCTCGCGCTGGCGCACATACTCGGCCTCGGCCCCGTCGCGGTTCATCACGTAGCGCACGGCAATGGCCTTCATCACAGCCACCTCGCCACGCACCTCTTCGGGAACGATGAGGTTGGCGGCGTAACGCGTGAGCGGCTCGCTGCCGTACTCCACCTGCGTGGCTACCTGCGCCGAGACACAGAAGCGCCCGATCAGGTAGCTCGTGAAGCGCTTCAGTGCGACCAGATCCCCCATGGATCCGTCGAACGACGACGGCCAGTATTCGAGGCGAGTGAGCCTGCCGATCGCGTCGGTCAACATGCCGACGTCAAGCCCGTATCGCTCGTGAGCGATCTCAACGAGTGCCGAGCGCTCGTCGGCTGACGTAAATTCGCTGAGGTGAACGTGTCCGCCGTGCACGGCGTCCTCGACATCGTGCACGGAGTAGGCGACATCGTCGGCCCAGTCCATGATCTGTTCTTCCAGGCAGGTGCGATCATCCGGCGCGCCTTCGCGCAGCCAGTGAAAGATCGGCAGGTCGTCGTCATAGACACCGAACTTGCGAACACCGGGCTTGCGCTTCCACGGGTACTTGCAGGCCGCATCGAGTGACGCGCGGGTGAGGTTCAATCCAACACTGCGCCCGTCGCGTGGGTCGACAACCTTCGCTTCGAGACGAGACAGGATTCGCAGCGACTGAGCATTGCCCTCGAACCCGCCGAATGAGGCCGCGAGCGCATCGAGTTCATCTTCGCCGTTGTGGCCGTATGGCGGATGCCCGAGATCGTGAGCGAGACCCGCGATGTCGACCACATCGGGATCGCAGCCCAGCGCCTCGCCGAGTTCGCGAGCGATCTGGGCGACCTCGAGGGTGTGAGTCAGGCGGGTACGCGGGAAGTCCGCCTCGCCGGCCACCATGACCTGGGTCTTGGCAGCCAGGCGGCGAAGCGCCGCGGAATGTAGAACCCTGGCACGATCTCTTGCAAAATCGCTTCGTACAGACTCTTTCACCGGCTCGTGCACGAACCGGGCGGAGTCATGCTCGGAGTAGCCCTGGGTCACGTCACGAGACTAGTGCGCGAGACCAAAAGCGAGAGCCAGCGGCCCACGAGGTTCGGGGCCACTGGCTCTCGCCGGTTGGCTAAATCAACGTGCGGCGCCAGCCTCTGTGGCCTGCGGGATCTCGCGGAGAACTCCGGTCTCGACCTCGTACACGTATCCATAGATGGGGATGCCTGCCGGAACGAGGGGGTGACGACGAATGCGCTGAACATCCTCGACAACTGCGCGATCACGGTCACTAATCGTTAGCCAGTCGATGTACTCAGCCTCGGTGGAACCCGGCCCCTTGCCGATGTCGTAGAAACCAGCGTCGCCGAGAGCTGCGGTCTCAAGGCTCTGCGCCAGGAGCCCGCGCATGACCTCATCAGTGAAGAACTCCATGCCGCAGTTGCTGTGGTGAATGACGAACCATTCCTTAGTTCCGAGGAGCTTGTAGGAGATCACGAGTGAACGGATCGCATCATCGGATGCTCGGGCTCCTGCATTGCGGATGACGTGAGCATCGCCCTCACTCAGACCTGCGTACTTCGCGGGGTCAAGACGGGCATCCATGCAGGTCAAGATGGCAAATCCACGAGCCGGCGGAAGGGCAAGAGTTCCCTTGTCACCGAAATTGGCCACATACTCCTTGTTGGCCTGAAGAACTTCTTGTAGCACTGACATAACTCTCCAAAACTGATGGTCTTCACGTGGCGGTGCTGAGTAATCCGAAGTTACTGAGTTCCATGAAGCAGCCGCGAACCCCCTGCAGTATGTGAAAAATCCTTGCATCTTTGAATTCTGGGCAACTAGGCCGCAGACTTTGGGCGCTCAGGACTCGGAGATGATCCGCGGCTGGGTCCAACGAGTGACGATGTAGTAGCGCATGAGTGCCGCCGTCTCGCGCCCGACATATTCGGAGGTGAGCGCCGTACCGGGGCCGGTCTTGGTCGGTGACAAGTGCGCATCGATGCCGAACTGCGTGGCAGTAGCGTCGGCGCGAGCCGCGTTGGCAGGGTCTGTCACGACCGTGGCCGAGGACCAGTCGAGATCCTTCATGACAGACGCGATGACCTGAAGTGAGCCGACGGTGTCTCGACCAGTCGTGAAGACGACTATGTCCTGGTCGGCGACCCCCTTGTCCAAGAGACGGGCCTTCGCCTGATCGGAGTACCGCTGAGGTCCGGCCACGATGATCACTGGGGCCACGCCTTCGACATACAGCTCGGCGGCATGATCGAGTCGGGCCTTGAGCACCGGTGCGGGATCTCCCCAGACCCTGGCCGGGTCAAGCACGACGATGGCCTGAGTCTTGGTGCGGTCGTCGAATTGGGCAGTCAGCACGATCTGCAGGACAACCCCAATAGGGATGAGCAGGAGGGCAAAGGCGAGCAGCATGGCAAGGGCGGTGACGATACCGCGGCCGGTGCGCGGCACGCTCGCGGCGACCTGACTTGCAGCACTCGGGCGCGACGGCGCTGGTGCTGCGGTGGACATCCCCCCATGCTCACATGTCACTCGCGTCACGTACCTGACGCCACACCGTCGGTACCCGCTTGTGATCTAGTGATCAGCCGCCGGAGACATGCAACTCGGCCTGCGAGATCTCCGCGGCCTGCGCTTCGTCAAGATAAGGCGAATCGAGCCAGCCATCAGGCAGGGTCGGACGACGTCCGCCGGACGTTCGTCCGCGCGGCCCTGAGCCAACCTCGGCATTGAAATCCTGATCGGGATTGATCTGCGCAAGCAGGTCATCGAGCTCAGCCAGCGTGGCGACAGTGCCGAGCGCCTGCCGCACCTGCTGCTTCACGCTGAAGCCCTTGAGGTACCAGGCCATGTGCTTGCGAATATCGCGGCAGCCCTTCACCTCGCCGTAATCCACGACGAGCAACTCGGCGTGACGGCGCAAGATCGTGAGTACTTCGCCGAGGCGCGGATCAGCGGGGATCGGCTCGCCGGCGAATGCCGCGGCGAGCTGCCCGAAGAGCCACGGACGCCCTAGGCATCCACGACCGACAACAACGCCATCAGCGCCGGTGCGCGCGACCATGTCGAGGGCATCCTGCGGGGTCCAGATATCGCCGTTACCCAGAACCGGCGTGCCCAACGGCGCGAGCTCGCTCTTGAGAGACGCGATGGCATCCCAGTCAGCAGTGTCGCCATACATCTGCTGAGCAGTGCGCCCGTGAAGCGCCACCCACGCGACACCTTCTTCCGCAGCCGCACGGCCGGCCTCGAGATACGTCAGATGATCGTCGTCGATTCCCTTGCGCATCTTTACTGATACCGGCACGCGACCATCAGCAGTGGTGACCGCTGCACGCACGATTGCGCGGAAGAGATCCTTCTTCCACGGCAGCGCGCTGCCGCCACCCTTGCGAGTCACCTTGGGAACAGGGCAGCCGAAGTTCAGATCGATGTGATCAGCGCGATCCTCATCGACGATGATCTTCACCGCGCCCGCCATCACCACGGGGTCAACGCCATACAGCTGCACGGAGCGCGGATTCTCACTCGAGCCGAAGGTGACCATGTCGAGGGTTTCGGCATTGCGCTCAATCAGTGCACGAGACGTCACCATCTCCGACACATAGAGACCATTCGGCTTGGCGGGATCAGTGCTTCCGTATTCGCGGCACAGGGTGCGATAGGCCCGATTGGTGATGCCCGCCATGGGAGCCAGCACCACTGGGGAGTCGATCTGGACAGCGCCCACCTGCAGGAAGCGTGGCGACATGATGACCGACATGCGGCGATTCTCCCACGATCCCCCGCGTTCGCCCCCAGTAGTCTCAAGGGGCTTGATTCCCTCACGAATGGACCCCGCATGAGCACGAGTGTCGAACTGACCGGCAAGAGGCGCTGGTGGGCGCTCGTCGTGCTCGCCCTGGGCGTCGCGATGATCATCCTCGATGGCACGGTCGTCAACGTCGCTCTCCCGGCGATGGTCAAGGATCTCGACCTCAGCACGACTGATGCCGAGTGGGTGACTGCGGCCTATTCGCTGACCTTCGCTTCACTGCTGATCCTCAACGGCCGACTGGCTGACCGTTTCGGACGCCGTCTTCTCTTCGCCATCGGCGTCGTCGTGTTCGTGCTGGCCAGCGTGCTGGTCGCGATGTCGTCGAACTCCATCGAGATCATCGGAGCCCGAACCCTGCAGGGCATCGGCGGCGCGATGATCCTGCCGGCCTCGCTCTCGGTCATCAACGCCGTGTTCGTCGGCCGCTCACGCGCAGTCGCCTTCGCGGTGTGGGGCTCGACGATCGGCGGCATGGCAGCCCTCGGCCCACTGGTCGGCGGTTACTTGACCACTTACCAGTCCTGGCACTGGGCCTTCCTCATCAACGTACCGATCGGCATCGTCGTCTTGATCGGCTTGTTCCTCTTCGTTCCCGAGACCAAGGATGAGACCGGTCGCAAGGGCATCGACATCCCCGGCACCGCCTTGGTCACCCTTGGCCTCATCGGCGTCGTGTTCGCACTCATCGAGGGCCAGCACTACGGCTGGGTCATCAGCACCACCGAGTTCAAGGCCGGATCGCTCACCTGGCCGGCAGACACCATCTCGATCGTGCTCGTCGCAGGGATCATCGGTATCGCAGCACTCGTCGCACTCGTGTTCGTCGAGAAGGCGCGACTTCGCGCCGGCAAGATCGTCATCATCGACCTGCGCCTGTTCAAGATTCGCAGCTTCGGTGCCGGCAACATCGTGGCCCTTGTCGTCAGCCTCGGTGAATTCGGCCTGCTCTTCACCATTCCCCTGTTCCTGCAGGCAGTGCGTGGCTACAGCGCCATGGAGACCGGCGTCATCCTCGTGGCACTCGCGGCCGGTGCTTTCGTCGCTTCCGGAATCGGTGCTGGCCTCTCCCAGCGTCTTGGCCCAGTCCGTGTACTTCAGATCGGCATGGCCCTCGAAGTCATCGGCATCATCGGCATCGGCGTCTCGATGTCGACGACTGTCACTGGCTGGGGACTTGCACCGTGGCTGTTCATCTACGGCGCTGGCGTCGGCTTCGCGACAGCTCAGTTGACCGGCGTGATTCTCGCCGAGATTCCGGTCTCGGAGTCCGGCTCCGCCAGCGCGGTGCAGTCGACATCGAGACAGGTGGGTGCGGCGATCGGCACCGCCATCCTCGGCACCACCCTGCTGATCGGGCTTGGCCACTACACGACCACTCAGCTCGCTGATCGCGGAGTTCCCGCGGCAACAGCCACTCAGGTGGCCGACGCCATGCAAGCATCGGCGGGCCAAGCAGTACCGGCACTTGCCTCGCAGCCTGATGGCCAGGTTCTGGTCGAGGGCGCATCCGAGGGTTTCGTCGATGCGACGAAGACCGTGGCCTGGGTAGCGGCGATTTTCGTCTTCCTCGGATTGCTCGCGAGTTTCCTGCTGCCGCGCAATGCAGCTCGCGTGGAGTCAGAGGGCTATGAGCCGCCGAAGGACAAGGAATAGCAAAGGGCCCGCCTATGGCGGGCCCTTTCGCTTTGCGCTCTAGAACGCAGGAAGCCTTGTGGACAACCAACCGATGATCGAGTCAAGGCCGATGCGCTCCTGCTGCATCGAGTCGCGCTCGCGCACGGTGACTGCCTGGTCATCGAGGGTCTCGAAGTCGACCGTGATACAGAACGGCGTGCCGATTTCGTCCTGTCGACGGTAACGACGACCGATTGCACCTGAGTCATCGAATTCGACATTCCAGCGCTTGCGCAGTTCCGCAGCGAGATCCTTCGCCTTCGGCGAGAGGTCGGCGTTGCGCGAGAGCGGGAGCACGGCAACCTTGACGGGCGCCAACCGCGGATCAAGACGCAACACGGTGCGAGTATCGACACCGCCCTTGGAGTTGGGTGCACTGTCCTCGTCATACGCGTCGAGCAGGAAGGCAAGCACTGCACGGGTGAGGCCTGCTGCGGGCTCGATGACGAACGGCACGTAGCGCTCGTTCTTTTCCTGATCGAAGTACGAGAGATCAGTGCCCGAGTGCTCACTATGTGACTTGAGGTCGAAGTCGGTGCGGTTCGCAATGCCCTCGAGTTCGGCCCACTCCGAGCCGGCGAAGCGGAAGCGGTACTCGATGTCGACAGTGCGCTTGGAGTAATGCGAGAGCTTCTCCTTAGGATGCTCGAAGAAGCGCATGTTCTCGGGGTTCATGCCGAGTTCGACGTACCAATCCCAACGAGTCTTCAGCCAGTACTCGTGCCAGTCCTCATCGGTACCGGGCTCGACGAAGAACTCCATCTCCATCTGCTCGAACTCGCGCGTGCGGAAGATGAAGTTGCCGGGCGTGATCTCGTTGCGGAAGCTCTTGCCCGTCTGGCCGATACCGAACGGCGGCTTCTTGCGCGCGGCGTTGAGTACGTTCAGGTAGTTCACGAAGATGCCCTGAGCGGTTTCAGGGCGCAGGTAGTGAACAGCACCGTCATCATCGACCGGGCCCACCGTGGTGCGAAGCATCCCGTTGAAATCGCGCGGCTCAGTGAAGTCGCCCTTAGTTCCGCAGTTCGTGCACGTGATGTCTGCGAGACCATTCTCGGGAGACTTGCCGTGCTTCTCCTCGTAGGCCTCGATCAACTGATCGGCACGCCAGCGCTTGTGGCACTTCTTGCACTCGGTCAGCGGGTCAGTGAAGGTCGCAACGTGGCCGGAGGCCTCCCACACCTGCGGGGCGAGGATGACTGAGGAGTCGAGACCGACAACGTCATCGCGACCACGCACCATCGACTGCCACCACTGGCGTCGCACGTTCTCCTTGAGCTCGACACCGAGGGGCCCGTAGTCCCAGGCCGAGCGCGAACCTCCGTAGATCTCGGAGGACTGGAAAACGAAGCCACGACGCTTCGAGAGATTGACGACTGCATCGACACGATCGGCGGCCACTGGGCGCTCCTATTCCGAGCGCTTGTGCGCTCCACTCCGGCTGGTTGTCGGCGGACGGCGACAGTTTAGGCGGTGGGTGCGCGTAGGACTGAGGCTGGTGTGACGGGAGTGAGAGGGGTCAGGCGTCCACGGCAGCGATATCGGGGCCGGCGGCCTCCCCTAGGCCGATCGAGCCGGCATCAAGGGCGAGCCCAGTGACGGCGTCGACGAACCCCTCGGGCGAGCGGTAATGCACGACTTCATAGGCGCTGGGCTCATCGATCGCAGTCGACAGCAGCGGGACAGCCGTCATCTTGACTTCGAAGTTCGACAGTGCCCGACGGTAGGCGCCGACCGAGACCCACCTCGTGGTGATGGTGCGCAGATCGGGCTCATCGGTGGACTGCCCCAGGTGGGCATCGACGAAGCCAGTGCAGGCGGCAAGGGCCGCAATCGCCGCACGGGCCGATGCAGGGAACTCAGCACTGCCATTACGGAAGCGATTGAGGACGATGAAGGTAGGGTCAGTCACCAGGCACACGCTAGTGGTGGGAGTAAGTGGATGGCGAAAACGAATATGGGCACGCCCGACAACAGCTCGTCGGGCAAGAAGAAGCCCTCGCCTGTGCGCGGCCCCGGCGGCCCCGCCAATCAGCCGGCCTCAATGCGGCCGCAACTGGAGAAGGCCAGCATGCCCGTGCTGATGCGCCTGACCCGCGTGCCCCGCTGGCTGCTCGTGGTCGGCATCGCCCTGTGCCTCTTCGTCGGCCTGGTACTGCCCCGGTCGCTCTCGTGGCTGGGCGGCATCTTGTTGCTGATCGTCGCCTTCTTCCTGGGCTGGCTGCTCGCCCTGTCGTGGCCAGTACTCAATGGCCAGTCGAAGTTCCTGCGCACGCTGATCGTGATCGTCGTAGTGCTCCTGGCCCTGTTCAAGTTCGTCGGGATCCTCTAAACGCTCTTGACAATCATTTTCATTTAGACCACACTGAAGGCATGCGCCTTAACCGACTCCTCGCCGTTGCCGTCCTCCTGCCTGTTCTCGCCGCCTGTGCGTCAACCGCGAGCGAGCAGAGCGCCTCGAATGCACCTGCAAGCTCCTCCTCTACATCCGCTCCGGCGGCTGACAAACCCAAGGTCGTGGCGGCCTTTTACCCGCTCCAGTACGCCGCGCAGAGCGTTGGCGGTGATCTGGTGAACGTCGCCAACCTGACGCAGCCAGGTGTTGAGCCCCATGACCTGGAACTCAGCGCGCAGCAGGTAGCCGAAATCGCCGAGGCGGATCTAGTTCTCTACATCAAGGGCTTCCAGCCGGCCGTAGATGAGGCAATCGAGCAGCAGGCCGCAGGTCGAGCTATCGACGTTTCGGCAGGACTCGCGCTTCTTGCGGCTCACGAAGATGAGGCAGGGCACGCGGATGAGGACGGTCATGAGCACGGCATGCAGGATCCTCACGTCTGGCTCAATCCGATAAACATGGCTCTCATAGGCACCGCGATCAAGGACAGACTTTCGGACATCGATTCGGCGAATGCGGCCGCGTACATGTCCAATTCGGAAGCCTTGCGCACGTCAATGACGACACTCGACCAGAAGTTCAGCTCAGGGTTGGGCTCATGCACCATCACCACGATGGTGGTCAGTCACGAAGCATTCGCCTACCTCGCTGAGGCCTACGGCTTCACTCAGGTGGGAATCTCCGGCCTTTCCCCCGAAGCAGAGCCCAGCCCGGCACGCATCAAGGACGTCGCGAACATCGTGACTCAAGATGGCGTCACGACCGTCTACTACGAGACTCTCGTCGACCCGAAGGTTGCCCAGACGCTCGCTGATGAAACAGGTGCGACGACCGCAGTTCTTGATCCACTAGAGGGTCTGCAGCCCGATTCTGACGGTGACTACATTTCAGTCATGGAATCGAATCTCGCCACCCTCAAAGCCGGCCAAGCGTGCAGCTAACGCCAGCCGTCATCGAAGTCGAGCGCCTCTGCGTCGAGTTCGACGGCGAACATGTGCTTGAGGACGTGAATCTGAGGATCGAATCCGGAGAGGTAATCGCACTTCTCGGGCCTAACGGCAGCGGCAAATCCACGCTCGTTCGAGCAATGCTGGGGCTGCAGCCGATCGATCACGGTCGTGTCTCACTCTTCGGCACTCCGCTGCGAAGGTTCAAGCAGTGGCAACGCATCGCGCTCGTACCGCAGCGTCTTCCAGGTGCAAGCAGCATCCCGGTCTCGGTCTGGGAGACAGTGCTCTCCGGCGCGATTTCGCCTCGCACTCGGTGGCGCCCGTTCTCCAAGTCAGAGAAGAACGCCGCCACCCAAGCATTGAAGGACGTCGATCTCTGGGACCGACGTCACTCGAGGCTCGACGCACTCTCGGGCGGACAGCAGCGCCGAGTGCTCGTTGCCCGTGCACTTGCAAGCTCTGCAGACATCATCGTGATGGACGAGCCGACCGCAGGTCTTGACGCCGCGAATGTCGCAGCATTGGCTCGGCTGCTGGGTGAACTCAAAGCGAAGGGCAGCACGATCATCGTGGTCACCCATGAGATTGATGCCATCGAGTCACTCGTCACACGTGCGATCGTGCTCGGGCCGAGCACGCATCACTCCGTGCAATATGACGGCCCGCCACCGGTACCCAATTCATTCGCTCATGATCATCACCATCACCACGATGCCGTGATCGACGAGGCTCCCCCCGTGATCGGGATGGACTCATGAGCATGATCTGGGATTTCGACTTCATGCGGCGGGCATTGCTCGCGGCAGCACTCGTCGGACTCATTGCCCCGCTGATCGGCGTCTTCTTGGTACAGCGGCGTCTCGCCTTGCTTGGAGACGGCATGGGTCACGTGGCTCTCACCGGCGTTGGCCTCGCTTTCCTGCTCGGCACCGCGCCGATTCCGACCGCGATGGCGACAGCGGCGTTGGGTGCCTTCCTCATCGAGTTCATTCGCAACCGCAGTCGAACTGCTGGTGACGTAGCGCTCGCACTGCTGTTCTACGGCGGCATTGCCGGCGGCGTGCTCTTTGCCTCACTGGCACCAGGCAAAGCAGCATCTTCCCTGAACTCCTACCTGTTCGGATCCCTGTCGACAGTGGCGAGCGGTGACCTCTGGGCGCTCGGTGCCCTTGTCGTGACCGTCCTGCTCGTGCTGCTGTTCTTCGGTCGCGAGCTGTTCGCCGTCAGCCTCGACCCTGACATCGCGCAGGTGCAGGGCATCAAGGTTCGGGCCATGAGCACGCTGATGGCGATCCTCGCGGCGATCGTGGTCGTGGTTGGCATGCGGGTAGTCGGCCTACTGCTGGTGAGCGCGATCATGATCGTGCCCGTCGCCGCAGCGCAGCAGGTCACGCGCTCCTTCCGAGCCACTGCGGCACTTGCCGTGGTCATCGGCGTTGTCGCCTCGATCACCGGTCTGGTCGGCTCGTTCTATGTCGAGGCGCCGCCCGGCCCGGCGATCGTGATCATTGCTCTCGCTGGCTTCGCGGTGATGGCAATAGCCGCCGTGCCGATCCGGCGGCGACGAAGGGAGCACGCATGAGCGTCCCGCAGCGCCAGACCAGGCAGCGCACTGCAGTGGCCGAACTGCTTGCTGAGGTCGATGACTTCCGTTCCGCACAGCAGCTTCATGACGATCTGCGCCATCGCGGCGCCTCGGTCGGACTGACCACCGTCTACCGCGCACTTCAATCCCTGGCCGAGTCGGGCGAGGTTGACCAGCTCACCAATGACGAGGGCGAGAGCGTCTACCGCATGTGCAGCGGCGAGCATCATCACCACCTGGTGTGCCGCTCATGCGGCGCGACAGTTGAGATCGCTGGTCCGGCTGTCGAGAAGTGGGCCGATGCCGTCGCGGCCGAGCATGGTTACTCCGACGTCAGTCACACAATGGAGCTCTTCGGGCTTTGCCCCAGGTGCCGATGAGTCGTCAGCAGCATTAGCCCTTCGTGGGCGGATTCGGTGCTGCACCGCCGTAACGACGATCTCGTGAGGCGTAGATCTCGCAGGCGTGCCAGAGATCGCGACGGTCAAAATCGGGCCACAAGGTGTCAAGGAAGACCATCTCGGCGTATGCCGCCTGCCAGAGCAGGAAGTTGCTCGTGCGCTGCTCCCCCGATGAGCGCACGAAGAGATCGACATCAGGCATGTCGGGCTCGTCGAGGTACTTGTGGAACATGCGCTCGTCAATGCGCTTGGGATCGAGCTTGCCCGCCTGCACATCGCGAGCCATCGCTGCAGCAGCATCGGCAATCTCAGCGCGACCGCCATAGTTCACGCACATCGTGAGGGTGAGCTTGCGGTTCTTCTTCGTGAGCTCCTCGGCTTCCTCGAGCTCACTGATCACGCTGCGCCACAGTTTCGGGCGACGCCCAGCCCAGCGCACGCGTACTCCGAGATCGTTCATCTCGTCTCGGCGGCGGCGGATCACATCGCGATTGAAGCCCATGAGGAAGCGGACTTCCTCCGGCGAGCGCTTCCAGTTCTCAGTCGAGAAGGCGTAGGCGGAGAGCCACTCGACACCGAGTTCGAGGGCACCCTCGACGCAGTCGAACAAGCTGGCCTCACCCATCTCATGACCCGCGGTGCGCGGCAGGCCGCGTTCCTTGGCCCAGCGGCCATTGCCGTCCATCACGATCGCCACGTGCTTAGGCACGAGATCGCGCGGTATCGGTGGTGCGAGTGCTCCGCTCGGATGCGGGGTCGGCGGACGATGGCGGCTCACGCGATCATCCTGCCAGTCACGGCCGGGTGCGATCGACAAGAGGCAGGGATCTCAGCCCGTGCTCGAGATGCCACTGCAAGAACGCTGCCACCAACCCACTTGCCTCTCGACGCGGACGATCATCACTGACATCAGCCACTGACCAGTCGCCGCTGAGCAGGGCTCCCAGCAAGGCCACGGATTCGACGGATGGCGCCGCAGATCCCGGCGGTCGGCACTCCACGCACACCATGCCACCAGCCTGAATCGAGAATGCCCGATGCGGCCCCGCAGCACCGCACCGTGCGCACGCATCGAAGGACGGCGACCAGCCGGCCACTGACAAAGAGCGCAAGAGGTAGGAATCGAGGATCAGCGTGGGTTCGTGCTCGCGCGCTGACAGCGAACGAAGCCCACTGACGAGCAGCACGTATTGCTGCATCGCAGGCTCGCGCTCCTCCGGAGTCAGGCGCTCAGCTGTCTCAAGCATGACCGTTCCCGCGGTGTAGGCCGCATAGTCACCCGAGATCGTGCCCCCGTGTGACTGAATGGACTCGACTTGGCTGACGGTGTCGAGTGAGCGACCCTCATACAGCTGAACATCGACATGACTGAACGGCTCGAGCCGCGCGCCGATTCGACTTGTGGTCTTACGCACCCCGCGTGCCACGCAGCGCACCCGACCGTGATTGCGGGTAAGCAGAGTGACGATGCGATCAGCTTCGCCCAATTTCTGGGCACGCAGCACGACTGCTTCGTCACGATAGAGGGGCACGACTCATTGTCTCCCGCTACGGGCCTTCAAGGGTGACGGCGCGACGGTCAGAAGCCCAGGCGACGCAGTTGCTTGGGGTCCTTCTGCCAATCCTTGGCGATCTTGACGTGCAGATCGAGGTACACCGGAACGCCGAGGAGTTCCTCGATGCCCTTGCGTGCCTTGGTGCCCACGTACTTCAGGCGTGAACCGCCCTTGCCGATGACTATCGCCTTTTGGCTATCACGCTCGACGAAGAGAAAGGCCCGCACGTCGGTGAGAGGCCGATCTGCCGGGCGATCCTCGCGTGGCACGATCTCCTCGACCACGACGGCAATGGAGTGCGGCAGTTCGTCGTTCACGCCCTCGAGCGCGGCCTCGCGAATCAGCTCGGCTACCGAGATCTCGATGTCTTCGTCGGTGATCTCACCATCGGGGTACAGCATCGGTCCCTCAGGCAGCAGCGAGATCAGCTGATCGGTGAGCACCTGCACATTGGCGCCGTCCCGGGCTGAGACCGGCACGATGTCGGACCAGGCGAACTCGAGCGACTCGGCGAGCTCACCCACGGCCTGCAGGCGCTCGGCGAGGATGTCCTTGTTCACTAGGTCAGTCTTCGTCAGGATGCCTACGAGCTTCTTGCGGTGCAGGTTCTTGATCTCATTGGCGATGAAACGATCGCCGGGGCCAATCTCTTGATCAGCTGCGATGCAGAATCCGATCACATCGACGCTGTTCCAGGTCTCGCGTACCTCATCGTTCAAGCGCTCGCCGAGCAGCGTGCGCGGGCGATGCAGGCCAGGCGTATCGACGAGGATCAGCTGAGCGTCATCACGCGTGACAATGCCGCGAAGTGCACGACGCGTGGTCTGCGGACGATCGGACATGATCGCGACCTTCTGGCCCACGATGGCGTTCGTCAGGGTCGACTTTCCGGCGTTGGGGCGCCCCACCAAGGAGACAAAGCCGCTTCTGTAATCGCTCACGTGAGCACGGTATCGGTCACGACACCTGCAGCAGTGCAGACGTAGACCGGAACTCCGGAACCAGCCAGGGATCGCAGTCCGTCGATCTCGACGCTCTCGCCACCGACCACGACCGCGGCTTCGGCGCCTCGTGCGCCAGCAGAGATCGCCTGCGCGGCGGCCAGGTCAAGTGCGGTGATCATCAAAGTGCCGTTGTCGACCGTGGCCGCTGAGTACGTGCGCCCCATCTCATCGCGAACTGCAGCCCCCTGAGCGGCAGAGATTCGACCGCGGGCGCCGCGTGCCAGCGTGAGCAGCTTGGCATCCTCAGAATCGAGTAGGTCACTCATCATCGTCACCGTCGGCTGTGACCGGGTTGATCGGAATCGCATGGATCGTGCCGATGCGCTTGCGTCTGCCCACACCCTGCTCCGCCACCAGCCGCCAGCCGTGCTCGATGACCTCAGAGCCGGCGATCGGAACGCGACCGAGCCGCAGGCCCATCAGGCCGAGAATGGTGTCGACGCCTTCTTCCTCTGCATCGAGCTCGATATCGACGAGCTCAGCGAAGTCTTCGACGTGCATGCGAGAACTCACCCGATACTCGCCATCGAGCAGCTCGATGACCTCGGGCAGTTCGGTGTCGTGCTCGTCAGCAATCTCGCCGACGATTTCCTCCAGGACATCCTCGATAGAGGCGACGCCGGCGGTTCCGCCGTACTCATCGATGACGATGGCCAAGTGTTGGCGGTTGGCTTGCATGTCGCGCAGGAGGTCATCAGCCTGCTTGCTGTCGGGAACGAAGTACGCCGGCCGCATGATCGACTCGACTTTCTCGGACTGCTCGGCTTCTCGATGCTCGAAGGTACGACGCACGACATCCTTGAGGTACACGATGCCGACGATGTCGTCGGCGTTCTCTCCGATGACGGGGATGCGAGAGAAGCCAGAGCGCAGTCCGAGCGAAAGGGCTTGCCGCAAGGTCTTGTCGCGCTCGATGAACACGACCTCCGTGCGCGGGACCATGACCTCCTTGGCGTAGGTCTCGCCAAGCTCGAACACCGAGTGGATCATCTGGCGCTCGTCATCCTCGATCAGGCTGCTGGCCTCGGCCATGTCGACGAATTCGCGCAGTTCTGCGGCAGACGCGAACGGGCCTTCGCGGTATCCCTTGCCCGGAGTGAGCGCATTCCCCACGTGAATCAGCAAGGTGGTCAACGGGCCCAGGAGCACGGCCAAGAATCGCGCGCTACCAGCGGAGGCCAGAGCGATGCGATCCGCATGCTGTCGACCGAGTGTGCGCGGAGCGACACCGAGCGCTACATACGAGACCACCACCATGATCGCGACTGCAAGGGCCATGGCCCAGCCGACCGACCACGAGCGGAAGACACCCTCGCAGACGTAAGCAACGAGAACAGTCGCGGTAACGGTGGCCACCGTCGACAAGAAAAGCAGGACGTTGACGTAACGCGCGCGATCATCGAGCACACGGATAAGCCGCGCTGCTCGCTTGTCACCCTCGCGCCCGAGTTCCTCTATACGGCCGCGTGACACACGCCCGATGGCCGTCTCGGCACTGACCATAAGACCGGAGATGACGATCAGCGCCAGGGAGAGAATCAGCAGCCAGACCTGTGAGGTGTTCATGCTGAATTCCACTTCGCGAGCAGTTGGTCTTGCAGGGCAAACATAACGTCGTACTCCTCGGGGGTCATGTGATCATGACCGAGCAGATGCAAGATCCCGTGGGTGGTGAGGAACTGTAGCTCGCCATCGAGGGTGCGACCAGCCTCGGCGGCTTGCTTTCGCGCGAACTCCGGGCAGAGCACGATGTCGCCGAGTACACCCGTGGGAAGCTCCTCGTTCTCTTCGGCGCTGCGCAGTTCATCCATCGGGAAGGACAGCACATCGGTCGCGTCGGGAAGGTCCATCCACTGAATATGGAGTTCTTCCATTCGAGGCTCGTCGACGATCGTGATGCACAGTTCGCAGTCATCGGAGACACGGACGAGCGGAAAGAGAAAGGCAGCAAGACGGGCAAGTGCGTCGGTATCGCAGTCGACGCCACTCTCATTGATCACGGCGATGCCTGTCATTGCTCCCGTTTCTGGTCGTACTTGTCGTAAGCCTCAACAATGCGGCCCACCAACTTGTGACGAACGACATCGCTTGAGGTAAGCCGGCAAAACTCGACATCTTCGATTCCCTCGAGGATGTCGGAGACGACGCGCAGACCGCTCGTGGCGCCGCCGGGGAGGTCAACCTGAGTCACGTCGCCGGTGACGACCATGGTCGATCCGAAGCCGAGGCGAGTCAGGAACATCTTCATCTGCTCGGCCGTGGTGTTCTGCGCCTCGTCAAGGATGATGAATGCATCGTTGAGAGTTCGACCGCGCATGTAGGCCAACGGTGCGACCTCAATCGTGCCGCTGGTGATCAAGCGCGGGATCGACTCGGGATCGATCATGTCGTGCAGAGCGTCATAGAGCGGGCGCAAATACGGATCGATCTTCTCCGACAACGTGCCAGGCAGGAAACCGAGTCGCTCGCCGGCTTCGACAGCGGGACGAGTGAGCACAATGCGCGTAATGCGCTTGGCCTGCAGTGCCTGCACGGCCTTGGCCACAGCGAGGTAGGTCTTGCCGGTACCCGCCGGGCCGATGCCGAAGACGATCGTGTTCTTGTCGATGGCATCGACGTAGTTCTTCTGGTTCACGGTCTTCGGCCGAATCGTGCGCCCCCGATTACTCAGGATGTTCGAGCTCAGGATCTCGGTGGGCCGCTCTCCCGAGCGAAGCAGCGTGATGGAACGTTCGATGTTCTCGACACTGAGCGGCTGAGCAGTGCGGAGGAATGCGAGCATCTCGCCGAACAAGACCTCGATCAAGGCCACGTCGGCCGGGGTTCCGGTGATCGTGACCTGGTTGCCTCGAACCAGGATGTCGGCATCCCCGAAGGCCGCCTCGATCAAGCGCAGGTACTCATCGCTGGTGCCGAGCAGAGCAACCATGGGCTGCGACGCGGGAACCGTGATCATTGCCTGGGCATGCGGCGGCCCGGCAGGTGCGGGTGCAGGAACGATGGAGGCCATAACTATCCGGGCGGCCAGGTCAGTGACCGACCACCGAGCACATGGGCATGCACGTGGAAGACCGATTGGCCGGCTCCCTCGCCGGTGTTGAAGACAAGGCGGTAATCCTCGAGGCCCTCGCTCGCCGCGACATCCTTGGCAGTCGCCAGCAGACGACCGGCGAGCATCGGATCGGCATCGGCGAGTTCACCGGCATTGGCGTGATGGGCGACCGGGATCACCAGTACGTGCACAGGCGCCTGCGGCGAGATATCGCGAAAGGCCACGAAATCATCAGTGCGCAGCACGATGTCAGCGGGGATCTCTCCCGCGACGATGCGGCAGAACAGGCAGTCACTCACCTGCTGATCCTCCCATGTCCTGGCCTGTCCATGACGGGGAGCGTGACATCAGTGCGGCAATACCCAACGCACCCGCCGAGGATGACCGCAGCACGGTCGCGCCAATAAGCACCGATCGGGCGCCTGCAGCAGTCAGTGCGGCGACCTCGTCAGGCGCAATTCCGCCCTCCGG
>JBIJBU010000080.1:0-8246 GCA_044345075.1 Candidatus Nanopelagicales bacterium
GCTCAGGCCATCGCGGGATCGACCTGTCGGCCGAGCCCGGCTTCCCCATCCGGGCGGTCGCCAATGGCCGAGTGGCCCTAGCTGGGCCCGTGGCCGGCAAGCCAGTTCTCGTTCTCGTGGTCGATGACCCTGAGGTGGGGCAGGTTCGAGTGACGTACGAGCCGGTGAATCCGGCCGTCAAGACCGGTGACCTCGTGCGGGCTGGTCAGCAGATCGGGAACCTTGCAGCGACGGGTGGCCACTGCGGCAGACCCCCTCACTGCCTGCATCTTGGCCTCAAGCAGAACGGTCGGTACTTAAATCCCACCCTTTATCTGGGCTCCGGACGCATCGTGCTGAAGCCACTGGGCTAGTCGTCGGACTTCACCGAGCGCGGATGCGCCTGCACGAAAGTCGTCCGCAGGCGTTCGACGGAGACATGCGTGTAACGCTGAGTGGTAGCCAGTGAGGAATGGCCGAGCAACTCCTGAACGGCGCGCAGGTCGGCGCCGCCTTCTAGAACATGGGTGGCAGCACTGTGACGAAGTGCGTGCGGGGAGATACTCGCAACCCCGGCCTGGGCCGTAATTCGGTGAACGCTCTCGCGGACAGTCCGCGGATCAATGCGCCCCCCGCGCGAGCCCAGGAAGGCTGCCTGCCCACTGCGAGCGCCGACCAGTGAATCTCGTGCCAGCAACCACGCGGAAACCGCGCGCGAGGCAGGTAACCCGAAAGGCACAACCCTTTGCTTGTCACCCTTGCCCGTGACCCTCACTGTTCGCCGATCGAGGTCAAGGTCGCGCACATCGATCGCACACAACTCCGAGACTCGAATTCCGGTGGCGTAGAGCAGTTCGATGATGGCCCGATCTCGAATAGCTGTCGGGGAACCATCGTCACTCGCAACTGCGGCGTGCTCCATCACGCGCGCGGCCGCGGATTGATCGAGAACTGTCGGTAGATGAGTGCCGGCCTTCGGGCTCGCGAGTCGCTCACCTGGATCGATGGACATCAGACCGCGCCGCGCGCACCACGCAGTGAATGCTCGAACAGACGCTGCACGCCTTGCGACTGTTGCACGCGAACGGCCATCGCGAGTCAAGGTCGCCAGCCAGTTGCGCAACAGAGCAAGCGTGATGCCGTCGGGATCGTTGACCCCTCGTTCGCCTGCGAACTCGCACAGCGATCGCGCGTCGCCCACGTACGCGCGAACGGTGTGCGGGCTACGGCCGCGCTCATCGCGCAGGTAGGACTCGAAATTCGAGCACGCCTCATCCAACGCCACTGGTAGCGGCGAAGGCTCTGCGGTCTTGACGGACACACCCACATGCTTGCAGCAGCACGCGCGCGGGGCCTCTCAGGCGCGCCGCACCCAGCCGCTGCCCTCGGCTGCCGCGAAGCCGGCCGAACTCAATACACCCAGCGCCGAGAGAAGTTCGGGCACGGCAAGCCCACTCGCGAGGCGAAGCTCATCGAGGGTCGTCTCGCCGGACGACGGAAGCAGATCCCGAATACGAGCCTGCACGAAGGTGAGTGAATCGGCGGGGACCGTGATGGCTTGACGTGTCTCGCGCGATCGCCGAACAGACATCGCCAGTGCCTCCTCGGCAGGCAGCAGGCATTCAAGGACGTCACTGGGCGCGCCCGCGAGAATTGCGCCACCCTCGCGCACGAGATGGTGACAGCCTGCAGACATCATCGAAGTCACCGGGCCGGGAACGGCAAGCACATGCCTGTTGAGACGAGCCGCGGAATTTGCCGTGGCCGTCGTGCCCGACCGAAGCGCAGCTTCGACCACGACGGTGGCCTGAGTCAGCGCTGCGATAACTCGATTCCGAGTGAGAAAGCGTTGACGACGCGCTGGTTCACCGAGCGGCGACTCGCTGACCACCAACCCTTCATCGGCGATTCGAGCGATCAACTGTTCGTGAGCACGCGGGTAGATGACATCGGCACCACTCGCCAGTACCGCGATCGTCATGCCCTCGACAGCCAGCGCCCCGCGATGAGCAGCCGCATCAATGCCGAAGGCCGCCCCCGAGACAACCGAGACCTTCTCGCCGGCTAGTTCGGCTGACCAATCTCGAGCGATCGAGAGACCGTAGGAGGTTGCCGCACGTGCTCCGACGATTGCAGCACTGCGCACGCACGCGAGTCGTAGATGTGCGGCACCTTGAACCCAGAGTGCATAGGGGCGTGCATCGCCGAGATCATTGAGCTGTCGTGGCCACTCCGGCTCATCTCGCACGATGATGCGCATGCCCAATCGCTCAGCGCTCGCCTCGGCCTCATCAACGTTGGTCGAGTCATATCGTGCAGCTATGAACGGATTCGATTCACGGAGGAACTCGACCGCGTCCACCTCACCGTGTCGCGACACGATGCGACCCAACCGCTCATGCGCAGGCTCGACGGCATGGGCCAGCCGAATGCACGCCTCGCGATGCGCCTCGCTCATCTCGACACCATCTCGCCGCGTAGACCTAACGCCGTCGAGACGTGGTCGACATCGGGACGATCCGCTCCGAGACAGTCGGCGATAGTCCAGGCCACTCGCAGTACTCGATCGGAGCCTCGGAGACTCAACGCACCTTGCTCGGCGGTGCGGAGGAGATCAACTGCCTCGCTCGTAGGGGC
Source organism: Candidatus Nanopelagicales bacterium (assembly GCA_044345075.1). Lineage (GTDB taxonomy): Bacteria > Actinomycetota > Actinomycetes > S36-B12 > S36-B12 > CAIKZY01. The sequence goes on from JBIJBU010000080.1 coordinate 2,617, forward strand.
GAAGTTCTCGCGAAGTGCACGGGTGGGTATCGCCGAATTCACCGACCATCCGCACGCCTTGAATCGTGAGGCAGCGCGCGCACGTGCTTCAGCCACTCGCCCCGCGACAACCGCGCTGGACTCCCCCGAGGTTCTCGAGAGCAGTTCACTCTCGGTGGGCCGAGTGACGACCACGCGCACGTCAACGCGATCCATGAGAGGGCCGGACAGACGCTCGGCATAGCGACGGCGGGTGAGTGAGGTGCACGTGCAGAGCTCTCCCCTGCCGATGGCATGACCGCAGGGGCACGGGTTCGACGCCAGGATCAACTGGAAGCGCGCGGGGAGTTCGATGACTCCTGCGGCACGCGTGACCATGATCGATCCGGTCTCAATTGGCTCGCGCATGGCTTCGAGCACATGTCGAGAGAACTCCGGCGCTTCGTCCATGAACAGCACACCGCCATGGGCCATCGTCAGAACTCCTGGCGTGACCTGCCGACCTCGGGCGGTGCCGGTCATGGCCGGCGGCGTTGCCGAATGATGTGGTGCGGCAAGCGGTGGTCGAGTGATGAGTCCGGCACCTGCCGGCACACGGCCCGCGATCGAGTGAATCGCTGTGACATCAATCGAGTCGGATTCACCGAGATCGGGCAATAGACCCGGAAGCCTGCGTGCCAAAAGGGTTTTGCCGACACCGGGGGCACCCAGCATCGACAGGTGGTGCCCGCCAGCCGCAGCGATCTCCAGGGCAAAGCGCGCGTAGGCGTGACCGCGCACATCGGCGAGATCGGGTTCCGACTCGGTCGATGACACACTCGACGGCTCCGGCATGCTCGCCGACTCCTCACGCCCGGCGAGTACCTCGATGAAATGCACGAGGTCTCGCACGATGATCACGTCGAGCCCTGGGATGGTCGAGACCTCACGAGCGTTATCGGCACTCACGACCACTGAGGTCAGGCCGCACCGCCGGGCAGCGGCCGCCGCGGCAATCGCACCGCGCACACCCCGAACTGCGCCGTCGAGTCCGAGTTCGCCGATGAAGGCCGTGTCATCTCGGATTCCGGACTGACCGGTCGCCGCAAGGATCGCCGCTGCAATAGCGAGGTCGATTCCGGAGCCCTGCTTGGGGAGATCAGCGGGCGATAGCGCAATGGTCATACGCGCCACAGGCCATTGGGCACCACTGTTGGCGAAAGCCGATCGAATCCGCCACCGGGATTCTCCGATAGTCGTATCGGCAAGACCAATGACTCCGACCGAGGGCAAGCCTTGGGAGATGTCGACCTCAATTCGCACTCGCTCGCCGATGACGCCGTTGAGGACGAATCCCCACGCATGCGCAGTTGCCATGTCACTCGACCCCGGTCAGATGTCTCAGGGATGTTGGGCCTTCGGGACGTCGAAGGATGCCGATGACATCAATACGAATCTGCGGTGCATGAATAGCGTGCGCATCGAGCCAGCAGAGCGCGAGACGGCGTAACCGCCTAACCTTGCGCGCCGACACCGCCTCGACCGGATCACCATGCCGGAGCGAGCTACGCGTCTTGACCTCGCACACGACCAGGGTCGACCCCTGACGAGCGACAATGTCAATCTCACCGAACTCACATCGCCAGTTTCGATCGATGATCGTGTAACCGATCTCGGTCAGATGATCGCAGGCGAGCGACTCACCCATGACTCCGAGCGCATCCTTGGCCTTCATGGCACCTCCTGCGCGCACCATCGCATCGCATACGCTCAGGCGAAAGAGGTCTGCTCATCCCTGTGGACGAATCCGAGCGAGAGTGAAGCTGTGGACGACTACTGGATATTCCAGGAGACCCGATGAAACTCGGTCACTCCAAGTTCTCGAATCGCCTGTTGATGTCCGGGCGCGCCATAGCCCTTGTTCCCTGACCATCCATATGCCGGGAATCGCTCGTCGAGTGCGGCCATCTGCGCATCTCGATTGACCTTGGCGAGCACACTCGCCGCAGCAACAGATGCGCAGGTGAGGTCGCCCTTGACCTGCGTGCGCACAGGTGGTGCCTGGAAGCTCGACGGATCATCGAAGAGAGAGACGCTTGTGAGCCAATCGTGACTGCCGTCGAGAAGTACGAGATCGGGTGTGACGCCGCTGGACTCCAACGTCATCAGTGCCCGCACTCCGGCAAGTCGCAATGCGCCGACGATGCCAAGTTCGTCGACTTCTCCACTCGTGGCGCTCGCCACGGCATGCGCAGATGCCCACGCAATGATCGGCTCAATTAGCGCGAGCCGCCGAGCCGGCGACAGCAGTTTGGAATCGCGAACTCCTTCGGGCGGTTCACCACACGAAGGCGTGATCACGACGACACCGACAGTAACTGGACCGGCAATCGCCCCCCGACCGACCTCATCGATGCTCGCTAGTGAGCGCACGCCAGACGCGAAGATCTCGCGCTCTAGATCCAAAGTCGGTGCGAGCGACATCAGCGTCCGACTGAAATTGCGGGATTGCCGAAGATGGACGGGATCTCCTCAACGCCAAGGCGATCCAGGGGCCAGACGGTCAGCACTACTCGACCGACGCCATTCGAGATCGGGACTCCACCATTGTCGAGATCGAGATGGTAGCGAGAGTCGCGCGAGTTCCCGCGGTTGTCACCCATCACAAACATGCGATCAGCAGGAACCGTGACGTCGAATCGCACTTGATCGGTCGCTCCCGCGACGTAAGGCTCTTCGAGCGACACGCCATTGAGAACAATGTGCCCGTCGGAATCACAGCACGCGACGCGATCGCCGGGCAGGCCAATCACGCGCTTGACGAGATCGTTACCGGAGTCGCTGGGCAGCAGCCCGATGAAAGTGAGCCCGGACCGCAGCGCACTTCGCCAGCCCTCATCAGTCGGCGGCATATCGGGAAGCCAGTCGCCCGGGTCACGAAACACCATGATCTCGCCACGTTGCGGACCGGAAAGCCTCGTCGTGATCTTCGAAGCGACTATTCGGTCGCCGGGCAGGATCGTGGATTCCATCGAGGTACTTGGCACGTAGAAGGCCTGCAGCAAAAAGGCACGCACGAGCGCGGAGACGGCGAGGGCGATCACGAGAATCACGATGGTCTCGGTGATTGCCCTGCCCCTGCGCGGACGTGCTGCGCCGGGCGGTGGCGTGGGACTGGAGGCCGCTCCGATCGGTTCGCGAGCGGAGACTGCCATGGACAGATCGTGTCAGATCACTGCGACGAGTCAGCGGAGGCAGGAGCGGGAATCGAATCGAATTCTGGCGGAATGCCGAGCACCTTCAGCTCACTCGGCGGCCAGAGCACCACCATGCCGCGACCGATCACCTTGCTCGTGGGCACGAAGCCACCTCCGGGATCACCCATATGCGATCTGGAGTCAGCTGAATTCGATCGATGATCGCCCATCACCCACAGCTTACCCTCGGGCACCACGACATCAAACTGGTCGTAGCTCGGGACGTCATCGGGATACAGGTAGGACTCATCAAGCGCGACACCATTGATGGTGATCCGACCTTCGACATCGCAGCAGACCACGCGGTCGCCAGCGACGCCGATGACTCGCTTGATGAAGTCAGTGCTGTCGGGCTGGATAAGCCCCAGTGACTGACCCACCCACGTGAGCGCACCGCTGATCGGATTGCGCTGCGGCTTATCCCCGGCAGGCACGAAGGAGTCGGTTCCGTCGAAAACGATGACGTCGCCGCGCTGGACATCGCGGAGGTGGTAGACCATGCGGTTCACGAGCACTCGGTCACCGACGAGCAGGGTGTTCTCCATTGATCCCGAGGGAATGGAGAACGGCTTGACGATGAAGGTCGTGATGATGAGAACGACGCCTACAGCGATTGCCAACGTGACGGGGATATCCCACCACGACGACTTCTTGCCGCCACTCATGAACGAGGCATTCGCTCTACCCGAGAACGGGTGAGACTAGGCGTTCGCCTTCGGGGTGTCGCGCAGCTCGCGGATCTTGGCCTTCTTGCCACGAAGCTCGCGAAGGTAGTAGAGCTTGGCGCGACGGACGTCACCGCGGCTGACCAGCTCGATCTTCTCGACCGAGGGGGTGTGCAGCGGGAAGATGCGCTCGACGCCTACGCCGTAAGAAACCTTGCGGACCGTGAAGGTCTCGGTGAGACCTGAACCCTGGCGGGCAATGCAGACGCCCTGGAAAAGCTGAACACGGCTCTTGTTGCCTTCGATGACCTTGACGTGCACCTTGACGGTGTCGCCGGCACGGAAGGCGGGAATGTCGTCGCGGAGTGAACCGGAGTCGATTGAGTCGAGAGTCTTCATTGCAACATCGCTTCCTGCAGGCGCCATAGGTCGCCCACGGTTGTGGGGTTCGAAGGTCGTGCAATGGAGCCAGGCTCCCCCCACGAATGACGCTCTCCCCTATGGCAGAGGCCGCGTCAATCTCTCGTGGGCTCACCAAGTCTGCCATACGCCGGCCCTACGGCCGAATCCCCTCACGCCCGCCCCACGTCGATGCCCTTGTGCACCCCGGGAAACACCCCCGTTCGGACCAGACCCAGAAGATCGTGCCGGCAGCGATCAGCCGAGTAGATCAGGGCGATTCGCGCGGGTGCGCTCGATCGCCTGCTCGCGCCGCCACGCAGCGACATTTGCATGATGTCCGCTCAGCAGTACGTCGGGCACAGTCTCTCCTCGCCACTCCAGTGGCTTGGTGAATACGGGGCCCTCCAGCAGGCTCTCCATCGCGCCGGGCGCAAATGAGTCGTCGACTGCGCTCTCGAGATTACCGAGCACCCCGGGAATCAGCCGAGCGACAGCTTCGACCATGACCATCGCCGCTACCTCGCCGCCTGCGAGCACGTAGTCACCGATCGAGAGCTCGCTCACACCAGCCCAGTCGTCACGGCTCGCGTAATGCCGCATGACCCGTGAGTCGATGCCCTCGTAACGACCGCAGGCAAAGATCAGCCACGCGTCACCGGACAGTGACTGCGCAGCGGCCTGCGTGAATGAGGTTCCGGAAGGAGTGGGCACCACGAGGCGCGGTGATTGATCAGGGTCGCTCGCACGAATGGCGTCGAGTGCCTCACCCCACGGCTGCGGTGACATGACCATGCCGGGACCGCCCCCGTAGGGAGTGTCGTCAACAGTGTTGTGCCGATCATGAGTGAAGGCGCGGAGGTCATGTACCTGAAGATCGATGACACCTGCATCGATCGACTTGCCGACTAACGACAGTCGAAGGGGCTCGAGATAGTCAGGGAAGATCGTGACGATGTCGATGCGCATCAGTCGTCCAGCAGGCCCGGCGGCGGAGTGATGGTGATGCGACGAGCCTTGATATCGACAGCCGGGACGATCTCGCTGACGAAAGGAATCAGCACCTCACGCCCGTCAAGGGTCTGCACCGAGAGGAGCTCTTGGCTCGGAAGGTGAATCACGTCGACCACCGTGCCGATCGCGGCACCATCGGCCAGGTGCACAGCGCAGTCGACCAGCGCGCTGTCGTAATACTCGTCAGGATCCTCGGGGGTCTCATCATCGCTGCGCTCAACCTCGAGCAGCACGTTGCGGAGCTCCTCGGCGTCATTGCGAGTCTCGATGCCTTCGAAGGCCAAAAGGATGCGCCCCGAGTGCCAATGCAGGCTCTCTACCACCAGCGTCTTGCGCG
>JBIJBU010000081.1:0-8228 GCA_044345075.1 Candidatus Nanopelagicales bacterium
GCGACGCCGAACTCATGGCAGTGGTGAAGGCGGAGGCCTATGGGCATGGGATGGTGCCCATGGCTCGCGTGGCTCGCGAAGCCGGCGCGACTTGGCTGGGCGTGGCACTCCCGAGTGAGGCCCTCACGCTTCGTGCGGCAGGTGACACCGGTCGGATTCTCGCCTGGCTCTGGGCGGTCGGTGACCTGGACATCGCTTCCTGCGTGGCCGCTGACATTGATCTGTCGATCTCGAGTCTTGCTGCCCTCGACGAAATCGCCGCGGCAGCGAGGGCTCAAGGTCGTCGGGCGCGCGTGCATCTGAAGGTGGATACCGGTCTCTCGCGCAATGGTGTCCCCGAGTGCGACTGGGCATCGGTGATCGAGGCACTCGTGTCAGCCGAAGATCTCGAGGTTGTTGGCATCTGGTCGCATCTTGCGAGCGCTGATGTCATCGGTGCGACCTCGGTTGAGAAACAGCGGGCCGCATTCGAGCGCGCGATCGCATTGGCCGAGGGAGCAGGGCTCACCGGCCTGCTTCGTCACCTGAGCAACACGGCTGCCGCTCTTGCGTATCCGGACTGCCAGTACGACATGGTGCGAGCGGGCATCGGAATCTACGGCATCTCGCCGAGCCCACAGATGGGCACGGCTGCGGACTTCGGCCTGCGCCCGGTGATGACCCTGCGAGTCAAGATCGCGAGCATCAAGCGCATCGAGGCGGGGGTGTCGGTGTCGTACGGCGAGACGTGGACTGCGTCCGAATCGACACTGATCGGCCTCATCCCGATTGGCTACGCCGACGGCGTGCCGCGCAGCGCGAGCAATCGAGCGCATGTGAGCGTCAACGGTCGCTCCTATCCCATCGTCGGCACCGTCGCCATGGATCAATTCATGGTAAATCTCGGCGAGAACCCCGATGGTCTGGTCGTCGGTGACAACGTCGTGCTCTTCGGCCGCGACGCAGACCCGGTTGAGGTGTGGGCCGAGCAAGCCGAGACGATCGGTTACGAGGTCGTCACGCGGATCACTCCTCGGGTCCCGCGAATCTACGAGTCGTGAGTCGGCGCTATGGGTAACGATTTCGGGAGCGCACTGCGCATGGCAGGCGGTGGCCTGCTTGCCGCGGGCGTGCTTGCCGCCGGTGCGGCGGTCGGCGCCGTGGTCGAACGCGCGGTGCTCGCTCGCTCAGCTAGGCCTGATGTCGACGACAGTGAGCTCGGCTCATTGCGGGGCACCGTCTACGAGATCACGGCCGACGATGACGTGATCTTGCACGCTGAAGTCGATGAGGCTGATCCCGCGACTGACACCGGACTCACGATCGTCTTCGCACACGGTTACGGCCTCAGCCTCGATTCCTGGCATTACCAAAGGCAGGCCCTGCGCGGCCGCGCCCGTCTCGTGTTCTATGACCAGCGCAGTCACGGCCGCTCCGGTCGTGCTGACTTCGACTCTCATCACATCGATCAGCTCGGTCGTGATCTCGAGACGGTGATCGAGACACTCGCCCCCAGCGGCCCGCTCATGCTGATCGGCCATTCCATGGGCGGCATGACTCTCATGGCCTTTGCTGACCTGCGCCCCGACATCATCGAGGAACGCGTGTACGGTGTCGCCTTCATCGCGACGACTCCCACCTCGATTGAGAACGGATCCCTGGGCCTGCCGCTTGTCGGCCCGATGCTGCATCGCGTAGCGCCGCACGTGTTCGCTTCACTCGCCAAGCGCAAGGAGGTCGTCGAGAAGGCCGTGCGCGGCGGCAGTGATCTCGCACTGCTCGTGACGCGTCTGTACTCCTTCGGTTCGACGGCGCCGGATGCTGCCGGCAAGTTCGTGGCCGAGATGATCGCGGGTACCCCGATCGACGTGATGGCTGAGTTCCTTCCCGCATTGCAGGATCACGACAAGCGCCACGTACTGCAGGTATTCCAGAGCGCCGAGGTGCTGGTCATCGCGGGCGATGCCGATCGGCTCGTACCGCTGGAGAACAGCGCGCAGATTGTCGAGGGCATTCCGGGCGCGGAGTTCGTGATCCTTCCGAACGCCGGCCACATGCTCACCCTGGAGCACCCCGATCAGGTTGATGACCTGCTGATCGAACTGCTCGATCGCGTGCAGCGCGATATCGAGATGTCGGCGCATCCGGTCGCATGAGCGCAATTTCCCTCCCCACTGGTTCGGCAATGCGGGAACGCGGAGCCCACATCGCGCGCTGCTGCCGCCCGGGTGATCTCGTGATCTTGAGCGGTGATCTCGGCGCGGGCAAGACCACCTTCGTTCAGGGCATGGGCTCAGGTCTGGGAGTGGTTGAGCAGATCACCAGCCCGACTTTTGTGATCGCGCGCGTGTATCCCACGCCGACAGGCTCCGACCTCGTGCATGTGGATGCCTATCGACTGGGTTCCTCACTTGAACTCGATGATCTCGACCTGGATTCCGATCTCGACTCAGCGATCACCGTGGTCGAGTGGGGTGAGGGCAAGGTCGAGCAGCTCTCCGAGGATCGCGTCGTCATCACGATTACTCGATCGGACTCCGATGACGACGAGACTCGCGTGATGAGCGTTGCGGGCTTCGGCGCGCGGTGGGATGACACCTCACTGCAGGAGCTGCTCGCATGAGGATCCTCGGCATTGACACCTCCTCTGAGTTGTCCTCGGTTGCACTCGTTGATGGTGACTCGGTCATCACTCGCGAGGTACTCGATGGTCGCCGTCACGCGGAAGTGCTGGCCGTGCTGCTTCGCGAGGTACTCGACGAGGGGCTGAGGCCAGAGCTCATTGCCTGCGGCGTTGGCCCAGGCCCGTACACCGGACTTCGTGTGGGTGTCACGACCGCGCAGGCGCTGGGGCTCGCATGGTCGGTGCCTGTTGTCGGTATCTGTTCCCTCGACGCGATCGCAGCACAGGTCTCGTGCGCAGGTGACTTCCTGGTGACTGCAGATGCGCGGCGCAAGGAGGCCTACTGGGCTCGCTACGACCGCAACAGGCGCCGCACTGATGGGCCGCGGGTCAGTCGCATCGATGAGCTCGATGCCGAACTCGCTTCACTCCCTCGATTCGGCGAGTTGTCCGGCGAAGCAGGTGAGCCGATCCGCCCACGTGCCTCGGTGATCGCCCGCTTGGCAGGCTCGTATCGCGATGCGGGTGAATCAATGGCGACATCCGACATCGATCTCTCGGTTCACGGTGGTGACTCAGGCGCGACTGCTGATTCGGTGCGAGGTTCACGCCTGCTCGCTCCGGTGCCGCTCTACATTCGACGCCCCGATGCAGTGGCTCCTGGTGTGAAGTCATGAGCACTCACCTGAGTTCCATCACTCTGCGCCCGATGCGCTGGCCCGATATTGAGGCCGTGCACGCGATCGAGTCGGCGGTCTTCACGGTAGACCCGTGGAGCGCGGAGCAGTTCTGGGGCGAGCTTGCCCAGCCGACTCGTGAATACGTCGTGGCCGAGGACTCGGGTGTGATCATCGGCTACGCAGGCGCGTACCTGCTGCCGCCTGATGCTGATGTGCAGACCATTGCCGTGTCAGGTGCTGCGCAGGGCAGGGGAGTCGGCCGCCTGCTGCTCGGGGAACTCATCGCCATCGCCGTGCGCCACGAATGCTCGCAACTGCTGCTCGAGGTGCGCTCTGACAACGAGAGCGCTCTTGGCATGTATGAGCGCTTCGGCTTCGAATCGATCAGCAAGCGCCGCGACTACTACGCGAGTGGTATCGATGCATTGATCATGCGACTTCGCCCGCTGCCCGGGAGCGAGGTGAGTCATGAGCAGTGAGCCGTTGGTTCTCGGCATCGAGACCTCCTGCGACGAGACCGGTGTCGGCATCGTGCGCGGTTCCACGCTGCTGGTTGATGCGGTGGCATCGAGTGTCGAGGAGCATGCCCGCTTCGGTGGCGTCGTTCCTGAGGTCGCGAGCCGCGCTCACCTTGAGGCGATGGTGCCGACTATCGAGCGTGCCTGCGCTGAGGCGGGTGTCCGTCTGAATGACATCGATGCTCTCGCAGTCACGGCAGGGCCGGGGCTCGCGGGTGCACTGCTTGTCGGCACGGCCTCGGCAAAAGCGCTGGCCGTTGCACTCGGCATCCCGATTTACGCGGTCAATCACCTGGCTGGGCACGTAGTGGTCGATGAACTCGAACATGGCCCGCTGCCCGAATCGGCGGTTGGCCTGCTGGTCTCCGGAGGGCACTCGTCCCTGCTGCTCGTGCGCGACGACGCCCAAGACATCACTCCGCTGGGCGCGACTCTTGACGATGCGGCGGGCGAGGCCTTCGACAAGGTCGCTCGCCTGCTTGATCTACCTTTCCCGGGCGGCCCGCATATTGATCGCGTCGCACGCGAGGGCGATCGTTCGGCTATTGCCTTCCCACGCGGCCTGACCGCATCACATGACATGGACGAGCACGAGTTCGACTTCTCGTTCTCGGGGCTCAAGACCTCGGTCGCGCGTTGGATCACCAAGGAGAAAGCGGCGGGCACCTCGATCAATGTCGCCGATGTTGCGGCCTCGTTCCAGGAAGCAGTGGTTGACGTGCTCACCCGCAAGGCTGTTGCGGCGTGCCTGGCCAATGATGCAGAGCATCTGGTGATCGGCGGAGGAGTGGCGGCGAACAGCAGGCTTCGCGCACTTGCCCAGGAGCGTTGCGATGATGCTGGCATCACTCTGCGCGTGCCCAGCCCGAAGCTATGCACCGACAATGGAGCCATGATCGCTGCCGTGGGCGCCAAGCTGGTGCGCCAGGGCGCAGTGCCGTCCACCCTCGACTTCCCGACTACTTCAGTGCTGGCGGTGTCGACCGTGGTGGTGCGCGATGCCGGCTGAGTTCATCATCGATGGCGGTATGTCGACCCAACTGGAGTCGATGGGCCATGACATCAGTGGCAATCTCTGGACAGCCCGCGCGCTGTTCGAGTCACCGGAGGCCATCGTTGACGCGCATCGTGCGTTCGCTGATGCGGGTGCCGATGTGCTGATCACTGCGAGTTACCAGGTCTCGCGTCAGGGTTTCGTCGAAGCAGGCTTGACCGCGCAGCAGGCTGACGAGTCACTTGTGCGCAGTGTCGAGCTGGCACGCCAGGCGAGTAGTACCGCCAAGGTCGCGGCGAGTATCGGCCCCTACGGCGCGATCTTGCATGACGGCTCTGAGTACTGCGGAAACTATGGGCTCAGGCGCGAGCAGCTTGCCGACTTCCATCGTGAGCGCATTTCTGTTCTTGTGGGCGCCGAGCCTGACTACCTCGCGATTGAGACGATCCCCGATGTACTCGAGGTGCAGGCACTGGCGGATGCCCTTGAGGGCAATGAGATTCCTGCCTGGATCACCTTCAGCGCCAAGGATGGTGCTCACACCTGTGCGGGCCAGCCCATCGAGGATGCCGTGCGTGCTGCCGAGTTAATCCCAGGCATCACGCGCGTGGGCATCAACTGCACTGACCCTGTCTTCGTGCCCGAGTTGATCGATCGCATCCGTGCCACCACCTCACTGCCGGTGATCGTCTATCCGAATGCCGGTGGCGCGTGGGATGCAGCGACAGGACTGTGGAACGGCGTGACCATCGACGACATTGCGCGCAACGCAGTTGACTGGGTCGAGCATGGCGCCACCTGGGTGGGCGGTTGCTGCGGCACCGATGCGAAAGCGATCGCCGCTATTCGCTCGGCAGTGGCGTGACGAGATAGGCCTCCTGCTTACCCGCGCGCACGAGGATCACCAGAACACCTGGCTTCGGGCCACTCAGTTTCAGTGACGCCCGGAATTTCTCGGCATCGACTCCTGCGCCACGGGTCTTGACGGTGAGATCGCCGATGCCGAGCCCACGCAGGATCGGCCGCAGTGCGCGCGCGTCTGCGGTGACCTGCTGTTCAACGCGGTAGCCGCGCAGTGCCGGATGCGTGATCTCGGACTCCGAGGTCAGCCAATGTGATGTCGGGTCGATGCGCATCACTGCATCCACGCAGAGCGCGTCGGTCACGCCGGCGCTCACCACTGCGGGGTCGGGCTCGTAGAGGAAACTCGCGACCTCTCCGACTGTGCCGACGTTGGGCGTGGAGGCAACGACAAACTCGTCGCGTCCCACACCGACTGCTCGTCGCTCGCCTAACAGTGGCCAGCTCGCGAGCGTGCACTCGACCACTGTGCGATCACTGCTCACCCATTCGGCCGACCAGCCGATCGGGATCGAATCGACTGAGAAGCCTGGCGTGGTTTTGACCAGTACGCGAAGACCGCGTGCCGCGAGGCTGATGACGAAGGAGAGCGGGGGAGACCAGCGCTCGGGGTCGCGTTCGGATTGGGCGCGCGATCCGTCGGTGGTGCGCCGGCCGGTGCGCCGAGCGGGGTCGACGAATACGACCGAGCTCTCAGGGAGTGCGGCGAGTAGTGGGTCGAGGAGGCCTGGATCAGTGCTGTCGCCGGTGATCACGGTGGCCCCGGGCAGGTTCGCGGCCAGCAGGGTGGCGATCACGGGGGAGCGCTCAATGCAGGTGACGGTCAGCCCGGCCCTGACGAAGGCCGACGAATCGAAGCCCAGGCCGGCGGTCAGGTCGATCACGTGGGTGATGCCTGCATCGGCCAGCAATCTGGCCCGGCGATCGGCTACCTCGGGTCGGGTGGCTTGCTCGAGGCCCTCGCGGGTGAGCAGGGGTGAGCCGGTGATGCCGTAGCGGGCGGCGGCTAGCGCGCGTAGTTCTGCCTGACTCAGCGCAGCGGCCACCTGAGTGGAGTTGAGATCAGGAAGCTCGCGACGAAGCCGGGAACTGGCCGCGAGGGAGTCGTTGCTGGTCCGCCACTGGACCTGGGCTGCGGTCACAGTTGCCGCCCCCGAGGGGGAGGCCAGCCAGGAGGCAAGGTCGAGGTCCACGGGCGCATCGTCCCACCTGACACCGGCTGGCACTCAACTTGACGGAGTGCTAATCGGAACGTAGATTTGGTTCTAGCACTCCCCACCTGGGACTGCTAACAGCTTCGCCCACCATGGGCATAGACAGATCCGAAAGGACGACATCGTGTCGGTCAACATCAAGCCCCTCGAGGACCGCATCCTGGTCCAGACCCTCGAAGCCGAGCAGACCACCGCTTCCGGCCTGGTCATCCCGGACACCGCCAAGGAGAAGCCCCAGGAGGGCACCGTCATCGCGACCGGCCCCGGCCGTTTCGATGAGGATGGCGAGAAGCGCATTCCGCTCGACGTCAAGGTCGGCGACATCGTTATTTACAGCAAGTACGGCGGAACCGAGGTCAAGTACAACGGCCAGGAGTATCTGCTCCTGTCGGCTCGCGACATCCTCGCAATCGTCGAGAAGTAAGAACCTTCGGTTCATCTCGGTTTCGAATGGCCCGCTGTGGATTAGCGCAACGCGCCTCCACGCGGGCCATTCACATGATCGTCCGCTGATTCAGCAACGTTTTTCTTGGGAGACACGCAATGGCAAAGATTCTCGAATTCAACGAAGACGCACGTCACAGCCTGCAGCGCGGTGTCGATGCACTCGCTGATGCCGTCAAGGTGACCCTCGGCCCCAAGGGCCGCAATGTGGTCATCGACAAGAAGTGGGGCGCGCCCACGATCACCAACGATGGTGTGACCATTGCCAAGGAGATCGAGCTCGAGAACCCCTACGAGAACCTCGGCGCCCAGCTGGCCAAGGAAGTTGCCACCAAGACGAACGACGTCGCAGGCGATGGCACCACCACCGCCACCGTTCTCGCTCAGGCGATGGTGCACGAGGGTCTTCGCCAGGTCACGGCCGGCGCATCGCCCATCGGAATCAAGCGCGGTATCGACAAGGCAGTTATCGCTGTCACCGAGAAGCTGCATGACATGGCGCGCCCGGTTGCCGGCAAGGATGAAATCGCGCAGGTCGCGACTATCTCTTCGCAGGATGCCGAGATCGGCGGCCTCATCGCTGACGCATTCGACAAGGTGGGCAAGGACGGCGTTATCTCCGTTGAGGAGTCGAGCACCACGTCGATGGAGCTCGAGTTCACTGAGGGCATGCAGTTCGACAAGGGCTACATCTCGCCGTACTTCGTCACCGACGCCGAGCGCATGGAAGCAGTGCTCGAGGATTCCCACATCCTGCTGGTGCAGAACAAGGTCAGCAGCGTTCAGGAGCTCCTGCCCCTGCTCGAGAAGGTCATGGCCACCAGCAAGCCGCTGACGATCATCGCCGAGGACGTTGACGGCGAGGCGCTGTCGACTCTCGTCGTCAACCGCATCCGCGGCACCTTCCCATCGGTG